>JBMOJD010000057.1:0-22002 GCA_049317025.1 Fimbriimonas sp.
TAGTTCACTTGCCACCATCGAACGAAACCGAGACCGGTTTCGAACCTTGATAGAGGGGAAGACCCCACGCCACCGCCGCCGTCAGGATGAGCAACAACAAGGGAATCCAAGGCTTCGGCCCGGATGGCGCAGACTTCTTGCTGACGCTGCTCATGGCCACGAGGATACCGCGCATGGTAAAACCGCCCCATGCACCAAGGTCCATTGTCGAACCTCGCAACCCTCGTCGACGCCAAGAGCAAGCGCATCAGCAGCTATGACCGCACCGGCGGCAACGGCGACTGCGTCCGCATCGCCAAGGGCGAAACCTTCACCCTCGCCGAGATGGCTGGGGCGGGCATCGTCCAGCACATCTGGATCACGATTAGCAGCAAAGACGAGCTCCATCGCCGCAACCTTGTGCTGCGCATGTATTGGGATGGCCAGGAGCACCCGAGCGTCGAGAGCCCGATTGGCGATTTCTTCGGCCAGGGCTGGGGCATGAAATACAACTTCGCCTCGCTCCCCCTAGCTGCCGCTCCTCGCGATGGCAATGCCTTGGTCTGCTATTTCCCCATGCCCTACGGCAATGGCGCCCGTATCACCGTCGAGAACCAGGGACCCGAGGACGTCGATTCGTTCTACTACTACGTGGACTACGAGGAGCACCCGTACATTCCCCCCGCGACCGGCCGTTTCCACGCTTGGTACAACCAAGAGCTGACCAAGCCCGAAAGCGAAGCCGGCGACGTGGAAAACGAATGGGAAGTCTACGGCCCCTTCGCCAAGAACCCTTCCGACAAGGACAACTATCTCTTCTGCGAGTGCACCGGCCAAGGGCACTTTGTCGGCGTGAACTACTTCGTCCACTCGCCTTCGCCCATGTGGTATGGCGAGGGCGACGACATGTTCTTGGTCGATGGCGAACCCTGGCCGGGAAGCGCCCACGGCACCGGAACCGAAGACTACTTCAACCAGAGCTGGTGCCCGGATGAGCTGTACTTCCACCCATTCTTCGGCACCGCCCGCGCGCCGGGTCGAAACAACGACAGCCCTCGCTTCGGCTGGCTGGGCCGGACGCACGTGTACCGATTCCACATCGCCGACCCGATTCGGTTTAAGACCTCACTGAGGGCTTCGATCGAGCATGGCCACGCGAACTGCCTGACACTCGAAATCGCCACCGTGGCCTACTGGTACCAAACGCTCCCCAGCGCGAAGTTTCCGCCGCTCCCCTCTGCCGAAGAGCGAAGGCCAAGGCCCGAACTAACCGCCGCCGACGTCCACCGCCAACGCGGAGCGTGGCGAGATTCGCGTGGCGGCGGCTTCCAATGGGGCAGCGAGCGCGGCTAGTTGTCGCTATCTCGTGATCTTAAGAACGATGATCCACGGTTCTTCTTAGCAATGGTTTGTGCGTTAATAAGCTCCACGAATTTGTCGGCATTCTTCCACTTCTGCGCCCTTCGTTGCGGATCGTATCCATTTGCCCGCACAATGGCTCGCAAGGTTTCAAGGTCGAGGGTTCGAAGCCAAAAGCCGAACTCTTCCTCACCTCTTTGAATGAGCTCACCGAAGACATCCGGCACTTGCACCTCTGCAGGTTTGCTCCGAGCCGGAACCTCGGGCTTTCTCACAGCCACTGGGCAGAGAATAGTCTCAAGTCGTTCTGCGAACGCAACATTAACCTTCGCCTCTTCTTCGATCGCCTTGAACAGGTCTTTGAGCCTCGTATTTATCAATTTTAGTTGTGGCAAACTTGCATTAGCTCCTTCGTTAGACCCTTAAGCTCTTCGTAATTTTCTGGTCCGTACTTACTCGATAAAGACATCCGGCCTGCATCTGCATTAGCGCCAGCCGCTGTAACGGCCCTTTGCCTGATCTGGTTAGCCAAAAGCCTAGGCTGTACGTGCCCAGTGTTTTTTCCAGCAAAGAGCCTTCCTTGGCTCATATCTTCAATAATCCTACTATGCAATCTGTTTACTTGTACCTTAGTCGCGACGATACCAGCGGCCTCGATCTTGGAACTTACGCTATCGGCAAAGGTGTCGATACTTCGGACAATCTGGTAGATACCCCAAGTTGAAACAATATCTGGAATGGTCGGAATGCAGTAATGAGTGGTCATGCGGAGCCCATTCTTCGTCACGATACCTAGGCTGGGCGGACAGTCAATCACAACCCAGTCATAGCGCTCAATGACGGGCTTCAGTGCGTCTCGCAAGATTATTTGGGGATTGACCTGAAACTCACCTTGGACACCAACAAAAGGTAGGCGTTCTTGAAGCTCAATGAACTCTATGCTTGAAGGCAGCAGGTCAAGCCTCGGAATACCTCCATCCACCATACTTACACCTCTCAGAATAGCCTTTTCGATATCGAAGATCGGCTCTCGATCAAATTGAATCTTGTCCCTGAAAAGCTGAGCCAAAGTCTGGCCCTTATTGTTGCACTCTTGCCACCTCTCCTCTCCGATTAAGTTGATTGTGGCGTTAGTTTGTGGGTCTAAATCGATAAATAGCACGTTCATTTTGTGGTGGTATGCCAGGACTTCAGCAACTCCAATCGACGTCGTCGTCTTTCCGACACCACCCTTCAAGTTTATGAAGCTAATGACCTTTGGTGCTAGCCCACCCTTTTTGAGTAGCCATCCCTCAATGACCTCTTTGTTCCAAACAGGTCCACTGCTGAGTGTTTGATGGGGGCGTGGAAAATCGTCAAACCGACGACGCCAGTTAGCGACCGCCTGCTTGGTGACCTTGGGCTCAGCCATATCTGCAATCTCTGATAATCCAACGAGTGTGAAATTTTCCATACGGAAACATGATATCACAATCGTGAACGATGTAAACAAAATCGGAAAATTGTGTGAAATTCTCTCCTGCTCAACTAACCGCCGCCTCGCTTGCCCCGCTCCCGTCGCTCCTGCTCGCGCTCGCTGATCTCATCATCCTCGTCCTCGGCGGTCGCGAGGACGGGCAGTTTGCCAACTTCGGCGGGCGCGATGCCGAGGGCGCCGAGCGTTTTGTTAAGTTCCACCAGGTCCTTGGTGAGCAAGCCTTCAAGGGTCTTCAGCTCGACTCCCAAGGCTTTGGAGAGCAGGTTGAAGACCTCATAGGCCTGGTCGGTCGGGCGATAATCGCCGTTCGAGACGTTCGAATAGACTCCCGCGAGCTTGTCGTTCAGCCGAATCGGGTAGTTCAGGGGGTCCTGGCCGCTCTTGTTCTTGGTCTGATAGATGGCCTCCTCGACCTTGGTGAGGCGCGCGATCAGGTCCGTCACCGACTTCGTCGAAGCGTTCTTGTTTCGAACCTCCTCCAAGCTTTTCTCCAGCGAAGTCCGGAGGGTGCGGATGCGCAGGACCGCATCATTGGCTTCATCCAGGCGAGCAACGATCTGGCGCTGGAATCGGTACTTTTCGACCAAATCCTTGTCGGTGGCCGTCGTGCGCGGGTCCTTGCTCCAGCGGAACGGGGTGACCGTTCGCACGCCATCGACAGTCATAGCAACCGAGTATTGCCCGGGCGGCGGGATGATCGGGCTAGAGAAACCGGCCCAGAGGATCATGCCCGGCACGCGCTTGAACGAGGGCATCTGCAAGAAGGTCGAAGTGCGCTGGAAGCCCTTGCCTTTGGGCGCAGATCCGACCGTCTGGATCACCTTGTTTTCGCCGTCAAGAATCTCAAACTTGAGGTCCTTGGCGTCGGCGGGAAGGTAGTAGTTCAGGATCAAACCGCTCGGCGGGTTCGCCCCCGCGCCTTCGCCCGATCCGCCCCACCGCACGGCGAGAGCCTCGCGCGGCGGGAAAAGACGGGCCTTGGCCGATGCATCCGCCGCGAGCGCCTGCAACGGCGAGACATCATCCAGAACCCAGAACCCGCGGCCATGGGTGGCCACGACCAGGTCATCGTCCTTCCAAACAAGGTCGTGAATGGGCGTGACGGGCAGGTTCTGCTGCAGCGTTTGCCATCGCTCGCCCCCGTTGAAGCTCACCCAAACGCCCGCCTCGGTTCCGGCATACAGCAGACCCTTTCGGCGCTTGTCCTCGCGGACCACGCGCACAAACGAAGTCTCCGGCAACCCGGATGTGATCTTCGTCCAAGATTTGCCGAAGTCGCGGGTGCGATAAATGATCGGCGTGTAGTCGTCGTTCTCGTGATTATCGATGGCGGCATACGCCGTGCCTGCCTCAAACGGAGAGGCCTCGATCATGCTCACCAATCCCCACTTGGGCATACCGCTGGGGGTGACGTCTTTCCAGCTCTTGCCCGAATCGAGCGAGATGTGGATGAGGCCATCGTCCGAGCCCGCCCAAATCAAGCCTTTGCGCCGGGGCGACTCTGCAATGGCGAAGACGGTGCCGTAGTACTCGACGCTCGTGTTGTCCTTTGTGATCGGGCCACCGGAGGGTCCGAGGGTGGAAGGGTCGTTGCGCGTGAGGTCCGGGCTGATCTTGCGCCATGTTTGTCCGCCGTTGGTGCTCTTCAGCACGTATTGCGAGCAGGTGTAAAGCACGTTGGGATCGTGGATCGAGAACACGATCGGGTAGGTCCACTGGAACCGATGGACCAAGTCGATGGCTCCGTGACCCATGGGGTTGTCCGGCCAAGGATCGACCGCGCGACTCTGGCCGGTGCGGTGGTTGTACCAGGAGAGGTCCCCGCCGTAGCTTCCGCCAAAGACCACGTCAGGATCATTCGGCTTGGGCGCGAGGTAGCCGCTCTCGCCGCCCGCCGTGCTCGTCCAGTCCTTGGCCGTGATGCCAAAGCCCTCGGTCCGGCTCGGAATCCGAACCGTGCTGTTGTCTTGCTGGGCGCCAAGAATGCGGTAGGGGAACGCATTGTCCGTCACCACGTGATAAAACTGGCCCGTCGGGATGTCTTGCTCGGTCCAGGTTTTGCCCCCGTCCAAGCTGACATTGGCCCCGCCGTCGTTGGCGTTGATTATGCGGTTGGGGTCGTCCGGAGCGATCCACAGGTCGTGGTTGTCGCTGTGCGGCGTCCCAAGGCCGCTGAATGTCTTGCCCCCATCGGTCGATTTACCCGCGCCCACGTTGAGCACGTATACAGCATCCTTGTTCTTGGTGTCGGCGATGACGTGGGTGTAGTACCACGCGCGCTGACGCCAGTTTCGGCTGTCGTTCACCATCTGCCAGGTCGCCCCGGCATCGTCAGATCGGAAGAGCCCACCATCAAGCGATTCGATCAAGGCCCAGTAGCGGTTGGGATCGACCGGCGAAATCGCGACGCCAATCTTGCCCAATAGGCCCTTGGGTAGTCCCGGTCGGCTGCTCAGATCGGTCCAGGTTTCGCCGCCATCGGTGGATTTGTAGAATTTGCTGTCCTTGCCGCCACTGTTCATGGTGTAGGCCGTGCGCCAGCCTTCCCACATCGCCGCGAGGAGCACCTTAGGATTGCTCGCATCAATGGCGAGGTCCACCGCCCCGGAGCGCTCGGTTCCCGCGAGCACCTTGCGCCAAGTGATGCCACCATCCGTGGTCTTGTAGACACCACGAGCAGGATGCGCGCCGTACACGTGACCCAAGGCCGCCACCCAGATCGTGTTCGGGTCAGTCGGATGGATCGTGATGTGCGAGATCGTCTGGGTCTCCCCGAGTCCAATGTTGCGCCAAGTCTTGCCGCCATCATCGGACCGATAAACCCCGTCGCCATGGGAGATATTGCCGCGAATATCGCGCTCACCCGTGCCCGCGATGACGACATCCGGGTTCGAGGGAGCAACCGCAATCGCCCCAACGCTCGCCGTCGTGAAGAATCCGTCGCTGACCGGCTTCCAGTTCACTCCGCTATCGGTGGATTTCCAAACGCCACCGCCTGTGGCTCCGAAGTAGAACTCCTTGGGTCGCTGGACCGAGCCTGCGACGGCGATGGATCGTCCGCCCCGGTAAGGGCCGATGGATCGCCATTTCAGACCCGCGTAGATGCCGGGATCAACCACATCCTTGGCGGGCGATTGCGACCAGGCAACGGCCGTGGTCGCGAGGAGAGCCAAGGCGAAAAAGTGCGAGGAAATAGCGCGATTTTCCAAGTGCTGAGATTACTCCGAAGTTCCGAATCGCATCAGTTGTTAGAGGCAATCTTTGCCTTAACAATGACGTCAAAAATCGCCGTACCAATCGAGAAGGTCCCGCGTCATTCGTATCGAATCATTTAAGAAACCTATATGGTCCCTCTGCTCATAGCGATCTCCATCGTCGTACCCATCTTGCTGGCCGCCTTCAATTCGAATCCTGACCACGCCAAGCCCTCCCCTACAGCGTTTCTTCCGTCCCTGGTTTTGGGCCTTTTGTCAGCGGGCATTCTGCCGAACTACGCCGCCCCCGATCCCGCCCATCACCTCGCGATCGGCATCGCGGCGGGAACCGTGATCGCTTTGGTCGCGGGATGGATTTCCCACCGCGACGAATGGGTCGCCCCCGCTGGCCTCGGCGTCGGCCTTTCGACCCTGATCTTGCTGGCCCCGACCGCAGATCGCGCCGTACTCTCCGGCGGTGCATTGATCGGCGTGGGTATCGTCGCGGCCTCCCTCCTCAGTCGTGGTTCGACCGTGGCTGCGATAGCCGCCTTGGCTGCGATTGCCGCGAACCAACTCGGATCATTTGGCAGTCCCGATAGCCCCCGCGCTATGGCTGGATCCGCCATCGGCGTCGCCCTCTTGCTCGTGGGTGCCGCGTTGACCTTTGGCAGCAAGTCGTTGCCAAACTCCAAGGCTTGGGGACCGGTGGCGGCCCTCCTCATCGGTGGTTCCTTGGCGTTCGCTCTGGGTCAGCAATGGCTGGGGAGCATGGATTTCGCGATTGTGGCCGGGCTCGGCGTTCTCGCCGCCTGGGTCCTCTCATTGTTGGAAACAGATAAGCCAAGCTCGCTTCGCTCGCTTTTGGCTGGTGCGTTGCTGCTCGGCGTGGCGACCATTGGGTTTTCACTCGGTCGAGGCTTTGGCATGGCGCTCGCGTTGACCAGCTGCGTGGTCGTGGGTGCGGCGATGCAGAGTCGCTTGGTCCTCAGCGCGACCGGTCCCCTCGCCGCCCTGGTCCTCTACCGAGTTTTCCGCGAGACCCATCCGGATCTGACCAAGGCCCTCGACCTCGGCCAGCACTTCTCCCTGATCGGATTCCTCGCTGGTGCCCTCGTGACTTTGGTGGCCGACGAGTGGCTGACGACCTTGGAAGAAGGTGCGGAGAGCCTGAAGTCAACTGGCCTCGCCCTAATCATCGCCACGACCCTGGGACTGGTGCCCGTGATCGGCATGCTCCTTGGCTCGCGAGGTTTTGTCGGCTGGGTCGTGGGTCTCGGTATGGGCGCGGTGTTCCAGTCACTCCAGGTGGGCCGCAGTAGCCGCCCCCTCGCGATCGCTGGTGGCATCGGCGCGGCCTCAATCGCGATCTATCCGAGTGTCTCCCCCCTAATCGAGGTCGCCCGCGACCAAAAGGTGCAGCTTCTGGGCGTGACCCTGGTCGGTCTGGCCGTGGCCGCCGCCATCGTGTTGGGCCTTGGCCGCAAGGTAGGAACGAAGCAAAATGCGTGAGCGCGCCCTCGTTCTCGCCCGAGTTCTCGCCCTGCTTGTGGCGGTCGTCACCACTTTCGCGGTTCTCGCTCTTGGTGTCGCCAAAGACGTCCCCCGCGGCGGCCTTGCCGGTCGCCTCACCATGTCCGAAAATGGCCGCCCCTTGCCCCGCGCGACCATCGACATTTCGCCAATTGGTGCCACGTTTGTCGAAGGCGGGAGCCTGCCCGAGGATAGCTACCAGTTCCATTCCGCCGACACCGATTCGGACGGCAACTTCAAGTTTGGTGGTCTGCCGACCGGCTTCTATCGACTCTCGACTTCGGCCCGCTACCACAACAGCAAGGACATCATCGTCGAAGTGACCGAAGGCAAGGTCACCGAGAAGACGATTGTGGCCAAGCCGAGCGATCCGTCCCTCCAGATCTACGCGAGCCAGAAGAACGTCACGCCCAGCGAGACCGCCAAAATCGAAGTCCACGGGTTCTCGCAAGATTCGAAGCTGAGCGTCGAGTTTCGACGTCTCGACTGGGACGCCGTCGCCCGCAGTGGCAGCATGCGCAACGCCCTCTCGCCCCTCGCCCAAAAGCCCGCCCTGGTCGCGAAAACTGGCATCGTCGCCCGGACCGTGGACTTGGACCTCAAAGCCAAAGACATCGAAGGCGCGTACGTCCAGCCGTTCGAAGTCGCCCCCCTCGAAGAAGGACTCTACTGGGTCGAGTTCAAGGGCAAGGCCATCCGCCAGGGCACGTATCTGAACGTCACCCGCACGGCCGTGGTCTCGAAGCTTTCACCCACGGGCGGACTTGTCTTCGTCACTGAACTCGAATCGGGCAAACCCGTCCCGAATGCCAAGCTTTCCTTCGAGGTCCAGGGCAAGTCAAAGGACCTCGGCGTGTCCGGACCCGATGGCACCCTGCCCGTGACGATCGACCGCTCCGAAGGCGGCGTTCTGATGGCAAAGAGCGGGGCCTCGACCGCGATCATCGACTACTACGCCCAAGGCAACGACACCAGCGAGTGGAAGGTCTTCACCTACACCGACCGCCCCGTCTACCGCCCCGGCGACACTGCCCAGTTCAAAACGATCATCCGGCGGACCCACATCGACGGCACCTATTCGCTGCCCCAAGCGCGAACTGCTACGGTGGAGATCAATGACGCCGACGGCAGCCTCGTTGAGAAGTTCGAGGTCCCCGTCGATACTCACGGCACGCTCCATGGCTCTTTCCGCACGAGCAAAGAGGCCAAACCAGGCTCCTACGGCATCAAGGTTACGGCGGGCGAGGCGAGCGACACCTATTGGGTGCCCTTCGCCGCCTACCGCAAGCCCGAATTCACGGTTGATGTGAAGCCGGAGAAGCCAACGCTGATATTGGGTGAACAGGCCGTGGCGAACATCGAGTGCCGCACCTACTTTGGCGCTGCCGTACCCGGTGCAAAAGTCACCGTGGCCGTGTACCGGTCCAGCGTTTGGGAAGACCCCGAGAGCGACGATTATTACGATGAAACCTATGGTGAATATCTCGACAGTATCGAAACTGTAACCGACGCCAATGGCCGTGCAAGAGTCCAGGTAGCTACTGTTCGCGAAGGCGAAAAGTTCTTTCCAACCAACGACTCTAGCTTCAAATTCGAGGTCACTGTCAACGAGAATGATCGATACATCAGCGGTCAGGGCAGCATCAAAGTCATCCGCGGCTCCATCTCGGTGAAGCCAAAGTTTGACGAGACCTTTGTTCCTGAAGGCAAGTCGGTTTCGGTCGGGGCCTCCGTGCGGACCCACGAGGGCGACAAGCCGTTTGCGAACCAGGATGTGATCTTCGAGCTGGTGAAGCGAAGCTGGAAGGACAACCCAGAATCCTCTTCGGAGCAGGTCGAGGAAATTCTGAGCAAGACGACGGTGAAGACCGACAGCGAGGGCCTCGCCCAAACCGAGATTAAGCCGCCGACGGCAGGCTCGTTCGTGGTGCGGATGGGTGCGCGTGACGAGAGCGGGCGTTTGGTCATCGCCGAGCGCGCAATCTATGCCGATGGTGTCAACGCCGATTACGCCGATACCAACGCCAGCATAAGCCTTACGCTGGACAAGTACAAAGCCAACCCTGGTGAAAAGGTCAAGGCTCTCATCCAGACGCTAACCCCCGGCGGTTCCGCCCTCGTAACCGTACAGTCGAACCGGATTATTCGGCATTATGTCGTGCCTCTCAGCAAGGCGAGCAATGTGCTCGAGATTCCCATCGACCGCGAGGCAATCCCGAATGCATTTGTCTCGGTGGCCTACGTACGGGCCAAACAGTTCGCCGGCGCGAGCAAGCGCGTCCTCGTCGAGACCCGCCTGAACGAACTGCAAGTCACGGTCAAGGCGGACCAGACTAAGTACAAGCCTGGCGACCAAGTCGGGCTCGAGGTCCTAACGCTTGGTCCCGACGGCAAGCCCGTTTCTGCCGACGTCTCCGTCGGAGTCGTGGACGAAGCGATCTACGCGATCAAGCCCGACACCACCGATATCGTCGCGGATTTCTATCCGATCCAATACGATCAAGTGGAGACGTCCTACTCGTTCCCCGAGGTCTATCTCGATGGCGGCGACAAGGGCGGGGCCAACGTCCAAATCCGTCGCAACTTCCAAGACACCGCCACTTGGATTCCGAACGTGCGCACCGGTGCCGACGGCAAAGCCCGGGTCAGCTTCAAACTCCCCGACAACCTCACGACATGGCGCGCGACCGCCATCGCCACCACCGACGACACCAAAGTCGGCATGAGCAAGGGCACGTTCCTCGTCGCCAAGGACCTCAATGTCCGCATTCAGGCCCCGGTCTATCTCGTCCGTGACGACCAAAGACGGCTGGCCGTGGTGCTGAACAACGAAACCGACAAGGACCTCGAAGTGAATTTCGAGATCGCACCGGAAGGTGTGAAGCTAGAAGGTGACCTCAAGGGCAAGCGCACCATCGCGGCGAAGGGAAGCACGAGCCTGGATTACGGCATCGTGACCCTGCTCGACCCCAAGGCGGTAATCACCGCCAAAGCATGGGTGGTTGGCGGGCCGAATGACGGCGTCGAGGGCAAGTTCCCGATCCAACCCAACGCCGAGCCCTTCCGATGGTCGCGAACGTTGCAAGCCAACCCCTCGGCCGTGGCTGACTTGCCCGAGCTCGCGCCCGGCAAAGACCGCGGCGGAGTCCTGACCGTCACCGTGAGCCCGTCGATTGCCTCGACCATGCTCCAATCATTGGATAGCCTGGTGGACTTCCCCTATGGTTGCGTCGAGCAGACCATGAGCCGGTTCTTGCCCGCAATCCTTGTGGGTTCCACCCTCAAGGAACTGGGAATTAAGCAGCCCAAGCTGCAGGCAAAAATCCCCCTCATTGCCGCCGATGGATTCGCGCGCCTGAAGAAGATGCAGCACGATGACGGCGGCTGGGGCTGGTGGGAATACGACGAATCCGACCCGTTCATGACCGCTCTCGTGCTCGACGGCCTCGCCCGGGCCAAGGCTGACGGCTACGAAGGCGACCTCAAGGTCAAGAGCGCCCTCGAATGGGCGGCCAAGTACAAACCGGCCAAAGTCGAGCCGTGGCAACGCGCCAACATCGCCTACTTGGGCAGCGTCCTTGCGCGGTATGGCGACCGCAAGAACGCCCAAAGGCTGATGGACGCCGCGGGCAAGCCCGACACGCTGACCTTGCACGCGCTCCGAGTGATGACCCTGGTTTCGCTTGGCCAGCCCGCCTCAAAGGCTCTCGGTGACCTCAAAACTTCGCTGGGCACTCCGAAGCGAAACGATGACTGGAGTTGGGGAACCGAACCCCAAGCCCTCGCGCTCACGGCGCTACTATCCATCGATCCCAAAGACCCCGAGGTCGCGCCCTTGGTCGCCAAGATCATGCTGGAGCGGCGCGGCGATAGTTGGGCCTCCACGCGGGACACCTCCTACGTGCTGATCGGGCTGACCAAGTACTTGGCCGCCACCGGCGAAGCCAAGCCGCAAGGCACCGTTCGTGTCTTGGTGAACCAAAAGGTCGTCCGCACAATCGAACTGACCCCGCAGTCGATCTTCGACCCAAATCTCGTGGTCGAAATCCCCGGTTCCGAACTCGAAACCCAGAACCGAGTGGAAGTGCAAACCGAGACCCCAACCCCGGTCTATGCTTCCATCGCCTTCAACGGCTACCGCCCCCCAACGGAAGCCCCGACCAAGGACTTCACCATTCGCCAGCAATTCTACGGGCTAGAATCGCGCCGACAGGAGAACGGCAAGCTCGCCATCGAATCCACCCCCAAACCGGTGTTGGCGTTCAAGAAGGGCGACGTCTTCCGCTCCGAGATCGAGATATTCACCACCAAGCGGCGCGAGTTCTTGCTCGTCGAGGCCTACACGCCCTCGAACTGCCAAGTGGTGGAGCGTGAGAACGCCGGGCCAGACGAGCAGTGGGGCTGGTGGTACTCGTCGCTCACCATTCGCGATGATCGCGTGGCGTTCTTCGTCCGCGACCTCGCGCCGGGTACGCACAAGCTGGTCTTCCACCTGCGTGCTGAGAGCCCGGGCAAGTGCACCGTGCTCGGGGCCCAGGTCTCAAACATGTACGACTCTGACGAAGCCACCCACACCGTGCCCACGTACATTGAGGTGCGACAGTGATCCGGCTCGTGCTCGGCCTAGTTGCCCTGGGGACCGTGGGGGCGTTTGCCTTCCGGACCCTCCCCCGCGAGGTCTCCATCGCGGCCTACGCCACACCCCTGGAGGGCCGCACCGCGGCCCAAAGGCACAACGCCAAGCTCGCCGCCATCGAGCTAAACGGCAAGATCATCCGGCCCGGCGAGGTGTTCTCGTTCAACCAAAACGTGGGCACCTTCACCCACGACCAGGGCTATCGCAAGGCGCCGGTCAGCTACAACGGCCAGCTCATCGACGCCTGGGGCGGCGGCGTGTGCCAGACGTCGACCACGCTCTACAACGCCGCCCTCCTCGCTGGCCTTGAGATCGTGGAGCGCCATCCCCACGTCTTCGCCCCCGGCTACGTCCCCCCGGGCCGTGACGCCGCCGTGGCCTATTCCAGTATCGACCTGCGGTTCCGAAATCCGTTCCCCTACCCGGTCCGCATCCGGGCGGAACTGGTGCGCGAAACCCTACGAGTCGAGCTCTTCGGCGCGGAGAGGCCCGCCGTCCGCCCCCTAGTCGTCTCCGACGTCCTCCAGCGCACCCGCCCGTCCGAGTTCCACGTCTCCGCCCCCGGCGCGTCGTTCCGAACCCGCAACAGCGGCAAGTTCGGCTGGGAAGTCGCGGTCTACCGCATCACCGGCAACCGCCGCGAACGCATCAGCCTAGACCGCTACCCCGTCATGCACCGCGTGGTGCAGACACCGTAGGCGACTAGTTTGGCTAGAACAAGCTGACCGAACTCGCTCACGATGGCGACGATAGCTGCCTGCACGCCAGGAAAGAACGCCTATAATTAGAATATCGGAAATTCCGAGAATCGAAGATGCCGCGATGCAGAACCAATACACGGTCAATGTAGATAGCAAGGGATATGTGCTCATCCCCGCAGAGGTCCGAAAGGCCTTGGGGATCGAGCCCAAATCACTGATGCTGCTCTCTCAAGAGGGCGGCGAAATCCGCTTGGTGCCCGGCGAAGTCATTCCTCGTCGCCGAGTACGGATGGTTCCTCGAGAAGAACTTGCCCAAGGTCTCCTAGACGCAGCCGTCACCCCCCAAGAGCTCGAGGACGCCCGAGAAGCCATCCTTGAACTCGGGCTGAACCCGGACGATTTGCACCCTGCGGCTGGGATTGGTATTACGCAGTAGCCGTCGGATGGTTCGTGCCGACGTCCGGATGCCTAAGAACGGCCATTTCATGTGTTGTCAATGTCCATACATCTGGTAGAATTGGGAAGCGATTGACGAGGTTCCGCCATGCAAACCACTCAGAAAGGTGAACAGCTAAACATCCGGGCTTCCGCCGCCCAGAAAGCGAAGTTGGCCGAGGCCGCCTTGCTACAGAATATGAACGTGAGCCAGTTTGTGCTCAGCAAATCGCTTGATGCAGCCGAAGAAGTCATTGCTAACCAGCGGCTCATCCGTGTGTCTAAGGAAGAGTACGACTGGCTCTTGGCGAAGTTGGAGGAACCGCCTCAGGACATTCCCGCCCTGAGAGAACTCTTCAGTAAGCCGAGCGTTTTCGAATCGTGAGTCGCTTCACTGGTCCAGTTCTGCTCAAGAGGTCCCACGACTTTTTGGAATTTGATTGTGGAAAAGAGCCGCTCAACACTTTCCTCATTCGTCATGCCCTAGCTAACCAGGCCAACGACAGTGCTCGCACTTTCGTTGGTATCGAAGGCAATCGGGTCATAGGCTACTACTCCCTAGCTGTCAGTTCAGTCCTCTACGACGAAGCGCCGGAGCGAATGGCAAAGGGCCTGGCCAAACATCCCATCCCAATTCTTCTCATGGCCCGATTCGCGGTCGACAAGAACTACCAAGGCCAGGGGGTCAGAAAAGGACTCTTTAAAGATGCTCTTAAGCGATGTCTTAGCGTTGCCCAAGAAGCCGGGGTCCGAGCGTTCATGACCCATGCCAAGGACGAAGACGCCAAGAGGCTATACCTGCGGTTCGGGATGCAAGAGTGCCCTTCCAATCCGATGCACCTCTACTTCTTGATGAAGGAGGTTGAGCGGTTTGTGGCGGGAAAATAAACTGGCGAATGGGCTCGAGGTCGAGAGTGAGCGCACACCATGCCCAAACTGAGGGTTCCCCGTAAGATTTCGGAAACGGGAATTGGTTGCCAATCCGGCCCGCACCATCCTAACTCTCTGCCCGAGGCCAGCGGCTACCAAAGGGCGATCACTTAATTCTCTGCTCTATGGAGCGCACCAAAATTAAGTCCAAAATCAAGTGTCCACAAAGCCAGTTCTCCCGACCGCGACGACTTGGTGTATTATGAATTCACGACGGCGGTGCCGTTGATCTGGAGGTGTAGAAAATATGACGGTTCTTGTTCTTTCCCCGCTTTTTCGTGCCTCCCGAACCTCTGCCTAACGGCAGGTTGATCTTGGGAGGTGCGACCTCTTCGTGCTGTGCGGTAGCGCACCCCGGTCCCCAAGAGAACCACCAGAATTGAACCAAAAAGAACGCGATTTGCTTCAGTCGAAGCTTTCACTCCTCACGCTCTCCGAGCGCAACAAACTCTACAAGCGAGCCGCCGAGATGCGCAAGCGCGCGCCCGCTCCGACCATGCGCGGGGTCCCCTCGCGCCACGCGCCCGACGAAGACGGCGAAGAACGGGTGAAGGTGCGGCCACGCACGGTCACCCTCCACGACCTCGTGCTCAAGATCCTGCTGGAGGACGAGCAGGCCGAGACTCCGACCGTGGCGGCGGGGCCGACCGGCACCGTCCTTGCCATCGCCGCCGGCACCTGCGAAGTCCTCTTTGGCGAAGAAATGGTGAGTTGCCGGCTGACGCCAGAACTGCGTCAGCGCCAGCAAACCGACCTCGCTGTCGGCGACCAAGTGGTGCTGGAGCAGTTAGGCGAGGAGCAGACCCGAGTCATCGGCGTCTTGCCCCGCCGAACGCGCCTCTCTCGGCCCGATCCGGGCATCAAGCACCGCGAACGCGTGGTCGTCGCCAATGTCGATGTCGTCGGCATCGTGGTCTCGGTGGTGGCCCCGCCGTTGCACCCGCGACTTATCGACCGCTACCTCCTCGCCATCCGGCGCGGCGGAGCCGAGCCAGTCATCTGTGTGAACAAGGTCGACCTGCTTGGCGAAGACCGCTCCGAGCTGGCCGTGCTCGATCCGTTCCGCCAAATGGGAATCCCGGTGATCCTCTGCTCGGCGGGCGAGCGGCATGGAATGGATGAGTTGCGTTCGCACTTGGCGGGCAAGCTCTCCGCATTTGTCGGCCACAGCGGCGTCGGCAAGTCGTCGCTGCTGAATGCCCTCCGCCCCGAACTGAACCTGGCCACTGGCGAGGTTTGGCGCAAATATGGGCGCGGGACCCACACGACCACGGCCTCAACCCTGCACGACCTCGGCGATGGCATCCGCATCATCGACACGCCAGGTATTCGCGAATTTGGCCTCTGGGAAGTCACCGAAGACGAACTGGAAGCCTCGTTCCCCGAGTTCCAGAACTACCGTTGCAGGTTCCGCGATTGCCGCCACGAGCGGGAGCCGGGGTGCGCCATCCGTGAGGCCATCGAGCGCGGCGAACTTTCGGAAGAGCGATTTGCGACCTTCCAAAAGCTGAGGCGCGCGTTATGAGGGTATTCTTTGTAATTCAGATTTTCGGAGTCTGGACCAGCTATGAGAGTCAAGAATAAAGAGATCAAGGCGCGACGCCACCGTAAAGAGCAAATCCAGAAGGCTGCTCTCCGCGAAATTTTGAAGAACCAGGCCGAAAAGCCCAAGACTGCAACCGCGAAAGCGGCCCCCAAGAAGAAAGCCGCCGCCAAGTAACGGCCCGGCGCTTGAGCAAAGAAGCCCAGCCAACATTGGCTGGGCTTCTTTGTGTTTCGGTGGGCGGACCGGGAAACCGCGTATAATCTCTCAAACCCCCCAACCTTTCCGCGCCACAACTGCGTGTCGCGGCGTCTTGGTGTTTGGGAGTTCGGGAACAGAATGGCAAAGTTTATCTTCGTGACTGGAGGCGTTGTGAGTTCGATCGGCAAAGGCATTGCTTCGGCAAGCCTGGGCAGGGTTCTGCGAAACCGGGGCCTCACGGTCGCCCCGATGAAGCTGGATCCCTACATCAATGTCGATGCGGGCACCATGAACCCCTTCCAACACGGAGAAGTCTTCGTCACCGAAGATGGCGCCGAGACCGACCTCGACCTCGGCCACTACGAGCGCATCATGGATGTGAACTGCTCGGCCGGCAGTTCGGTCACCACCGGCAAGGTCTATCAGGCCGTCATCTCCGCCGAGCGCCAAGGCAAGTACCTCGGCACCACCGTCCAGGTCATCCCTCACGTCACCAACCAGATCAAAGAAATGATGCTGGCGACGGCCAAAGAGCAAGAGGCCGACGTGGTCATCGCCGAAATCGGCGGCACCGTTGGCGACATCGAGTCTCTGCCGTTCCTCGAGGCCATCCGCCAGATGCGGGCCGATCTGGGCTACGAAAACACCCTGTATGTCCACGTCACACTGGTGCCCACCGTTGGCCCCTGGGCCGAGGTCAAGACCAAGCCGACCCAGCACAGTGTCTACAAGCTTCGCGAGATCGGCATCGCACCCGACGTCTTGGTTTGCCGAAGTGAAGTCGACCTCTCTGATGATGTCCGCGAGAAGATTGCCCTCTTTTGCGGTGTGCCGCTCGAAGCCGTCATCCACGGCCGCAACGCCCGTTCGATCTACGAAGTGCCCCTGCAATACGAGGCCTCCGGTTTGGGCGAGCTCGTCGTTCGCCGACTCGGGCTCCAGCCGCGAACCCAGAACCTCGCCGAATGGGAAGCCATGGTCGAGACCCTGACCAATCCGAAGCACGAGGTCACCATCGCAGTGGTGGGCAAATACACCCAAAACGGCGACGCCTACAAGTCCATCGACGAAGCCCTGGTCCATGCTGGCATCGCCAACAACGCCCGCGTCCGCGTCCGCTGGATCGAGAGCGAGTCGTTGGAGAGTGACCGCCCCGCCATCGAGTTTCTCGAAGGTGTGGATGGCCTCATCGTCGGCCCCGGATTCGGCGGACGAGGAATCGAAGGCAAGATCGAAGCCATTCGCCACGCCCGCGAGACGGGCTTGCCCTTCTTCGGCATCTGCCTTGGCCTCCAAATGGCCGTCATCGAGTACGCCCGCAACGTCTGCGGCCTCGAAGGCGCGAATTCGGAAGAAATGAACCCAGACGCGACCTTCCCCGTGGTACACCTCCTGCCCGAGCAGAAGAACGTGACGGAGAAAGGCGCCTCCATGCGCTTGGGAAGCTATCCTTGCAACCTCGTCGCCGGAACCCTGGCCCATCAGCTCTACGGTTCCACCCGCATCACCGAGCGACATCGCCATCGTTACGAAGTGAACAACGACTACCGCGAGACCCTGCAAGAGCGTGGCATGATGATCTCCGGAGTCTCGCCGGACTATCGCCTGGTGGAGATGGTCGAAGTTCCGGGACACCCGTTCTTCATCGGCACCCAAGCGCACCCAGAGTTCAAGTCAAGGCCAAACCGCCCGCATCCGCTGTTCCAAGGCCTCGTCGCGGCGGCGCTGACCCGCAAGAAAGTCCTGGCTGCGACCTTGGCGTAGGCTGGGGGTTCGAATAGGATATGCCCTGCAACCGGTTAACTGCCGGTTGCAATGCATGTCTCACCATTCGTCCCGCAATTCATCAATGTAGCGATCAACCGCTTCGGGCGATCCGTGGGCTCCCGGTCGTCCGTCAATGACGCCGAAGTAGGATGCGTATGGACGCACCGGTTCTTGACGCTCTTTCTCTGACTTTTCGCGAAAGTATTCATCCACTTCGTCGGGCGAGTAGGTTCTTCCACCGGCTTTGGCTTTGGCGGAGACCCGGTCGAGTGCTTCAAGCACCTTCGGAGTGAAGCGATGGTCAAAGTCTCCCCTCTCTTCGGCCTCCCGATCAAGCACGACTTGTTCGATGAACGCGTCAACACTGGCAAACCCAGCCTCCGCAGCTTGGAGCCTGGCCAATTCGAACGCATGGGCTGATAGCTGAACTTGATGCATGGGTTCACTTCCTCGATACTTGTGTACCAGTATATGGCAATCTAGCTCTTTGCTTTGGTACCCTCGCTTCGGTTCAGGATTGAGGGTGCGACCCATCCAAGGCGGACTGCAGATTCATTCGCTTCAAGCTGGGCAACTGTGCTCTTCTGAAATACGCTCCGTCGTAATAAGAATGGGGGCTTTCGCGAGGAATCATAGACGGGGTTTGCGGAAGTGCTGGCCCCTGGTCAGAAAGGGGCAATAAAGCTCGTTTGCTCTCTCACACGGAGCGCTTGTCAGGTAAAGAGATTTCAATTCATGAGCGCTGTCGCATCACAAAAACTCGGCCCGGAAGTGCTGCTGATCTTTCTCGGGCATAGCAGCGACGCTGACGCTCTTGCGGACGAGATCTATGATTTGGAGAGAGACCTACAGCGCCTCCTTGACCAGCACCTGAGCGTCTCTTCAGAGCTTCCATTCAGGAGTGTCCGGATTTGGGAATGGCGCAAGGATGGGCTGCCCGTAGTCGGTGGACAGGACCAAGTCGTGGCGGAGGCAATCAAGCGAGCAAACATCGCAGTGTTTGTTTTCAAAGAGAGGATAGGTTCCGTCTCGTGGGACGAACTAAATCAATCGAGGAACAAAGAAAACCCAACAATTCCTGTTCTGGCGTTCTTCCCGACTGATTCACCACCGGATCTGAATGACGAGGACAGGATCGCGAAGTGGTTGGATCTCGTTAAGAAGCGAAGTGAGCTTGTTAAGGATTGGAGCGCGCCGAATTCAAAGTCGCTACGCCCAATGGAAAAATACAAGGACGCGGCGCACCTCGCTTCGCTCGCCTACGAGCAGTTGAGCAATGCGGTGGTAAGCCTCTTGAAATGCGAGTCTGACAGTAGAGAATCAGCACGTGCGGAGGTTCTCCCTGTAAAGTTTCTCGGCGACCACACTCACCTCAGCTACGATAGGCGACCTGTGCTAACCCGATCGTTGGATGAGCTTGATCAGGGCTTGCTCAAGGAGCTTCTCGCCAAGCCACTCTCACAAGACTTGAATGCCGACCTCAAGAATGGGCGCGATAGCGGATATCCTGAAGTTTCTGAGCAGTTGGAAAATCTTGGGTGCTTGTACGAAGGACGTCCTACACTTGGTGCGCTGCTTTGTTTTGCGCCAGCAGAGCTCCTTGTGGATAAGGCTGGATGCTGCACGCTACAGATGGCAATCCACGACGGCTCCGAACGCGGTGGGGAGCGAACACAACTGTCTCTGGTTCGAGGAAACCTGCTGCGCCTGTTCGATAGGGGAATGTCATGGCTCACGGGTGGCGCGGTGCTGCGAAGACGAGGGCAAATAGGCACCGACACCCGTGACGATCTTGAGATTCCCGAAATTGTACTTCGGGAAGCATTGGCAAATGCCTTGGTTCATCGCGACTACGAATCAAAGGTACTCCAAGACCAACCGACTCGGATTGATGTGTATCCCGACAAAGTTGAGTTCACAAGTTACGGTCCGCTTATGAATGAGGTACAGATCGAGCTTTTGAACAGTCCCGATCAAAGCCTTCGACCGTTCAGGCGAAATCCGGTTATCGCAGGAATTTTTCAATGCATGACGCTAGCCGAGCTGAATGCTAGTGGCATTCTACGAATGCGCCGCGTAATGTCCCACGGGGGATTGCCACTTCCACTCTTTAGGACTAGCAATGACTTCGTCTGCGTCACTCTTGCCCGCCCGTTTGAACTTCCGAGTCTGGGAGAGCAGGTGCAAAATCCCGAACCGCCTCCCTTCCAGGCCGTCCCCTACTACATTGGCCTCCACACCTTCATCGGGCGCAAGGCTCAACTCCAAACCCTCACTGACTGGGCCAAGCCGTCGGACAGCCACAGCATCCTCCTCTTCGAATCCATCGGTGGCAACGGAAAGAGCATGCTTACCTGGGAGTGGGTGACAAAGCATGCAGAGGCCGCGCGCGAGGGCGACGATCCTTGGGCGGGTCGGTTCTGGTACTCGTTCTACGAGCAAGGCGCAATCGTGCGGGATTTCTGCCAGCATGCCCTCGCCTACATGACCGGAAAGCAGCTAAAGGATTTCGCGGAGACGCCGATGGCGGACCTGCGCGCCGAACTTCTCACCCAACTTCACGCACGGCCCTGGCTCCTCATCCTCGATGGTCTTGAGCGCGTCCTCGTCGCCTACCACCGCATCGATGCCTCCGAAGTCCCCGACGAAGAGGCGAACCGCCCCACCGACAATATCCTCGACCGAGACCCGTGCGAGGCCATCCGCCCCGAGGACAATGAGCTCCTCCGGGTTCTTGCCTCGGCTGCCCCTTCGAAGGTCCTCATCAGCTCTCGCCTCACCCCACGCGTGCTCCTGAATCCATCTGGCCTTCCGTTACCGGGGGTACAACGGTTGGTCCTGCCCGGGCTCGACGATGAGGATGCCGAAGCCATGCTCCGCAGCTTCGGCGTTAGTGGTACATCCGCTGGCATCCGCTACTACCTCTCCAACTACTGCGCCAACCACCCTCTCGTCATCGGTGTACTTGGCGGCCTTATCAACTCTCCTGGGCCCCACCGGGGCAACTTTGACGCCTGGGCCGCCGACCCCGACTACGGGGCGAAGCTTGATCTCTCCCGCCTCGACCTCGTCCAGCGTCGAAACCACATTCTCCTAGCCGCGCTTGAAGCCCTTGCACCTACCAGCCGTCAGCTGCTCTCTTCTCTCGCTCTCCTGACCGACGCCGTAGATTTCGATACCCTCCGTGCCTTTAACCCGCACTTGCCCCCCGAGCCGACAGAAGTGAAAGAACCCGAACCCTTGCAGGAATCCAATCACTGGAGAACTGCGAGCGACGAAAGGAAAGCCGAGCTTCGTGAGCAGTACGACAATGCCCTAGCCCGGCGCAAAGAGTACGAGAAGGCCTTAGAAAGCTGGCGAAACTCCCCCGAAGTCCGTGATGCGGCAAAGAGACTTATGGCCACGATCGAGGACCTTGAGGAGCGCGGCTTAGTCCAGTATGATGGTCGCACACGGCGCTACGACCTTCACCCTGTCGTGCGTGGCTTCGCTGCGGGCGCGATGCAACCCCAGCACAACGAACGCTTTGGCAAAGCCGTGGCACACTAGATCCACCCCAACGGGTACTGCCGTACTAGGAGGCCGGATTTCACGACGACGGACGATCCAGCCCCGGCGACCCAACGATCAAACTAATCGTTGGGTCGGCGGTGGAAGGCTTAAAGACCCTTGTCGCCAAGGAACTTCAGGAGGTCGGCAACGCGGCAGCTGTAGCCCCACTCGTTGTCGTACCAGCTCACGACCTTGGTCATGTTGCCGATGGTGATTGTGTCGACCGAGCTGAAGATCGAGCTGTGGGTGTTGCCCTTCAGGTCGGTGCTGACGAGCTCTTCGTCGGAGTACTGCAGGATGCCCTTCATGGCTCCGTCGGCATACTCCTTCATCGCGGCGTTGATCTCGGCGACCGAGGCTTCTCGACCGAGGACTGCGGTGAAGTCAACGACCGATACGGTGGGAACCGGCACGCGGAACGCCATACCGGTGAACTTGCCCACGAGCTCGGGAATAACCAAGCCAACCGCGCGGGCCGCACCGGTGGAGCTGGGCACGATGTTCTGCGAAGCCGCGCGCGAATCGCGAAGGTCCTTCGAAGCGGTGTCCTGGGTTCGTTGCGAGTTCGTGAAGGCGTGGACGGTGGTGAGCAGACCCTTCTCGATGCCGAACTTCTCGTGGAGGACCTTGGCGACGGGGGCGAGGCCGTTGGTGGTGCAGCTTGCGTTCGAGATCACGTGGTGCTTGGCGGGGTC
>JBMOJD010000058.1:0-20661 GCA_049317025.1 Fimbriimonas sp.
TGAAATCACTCGGCCAAGAAGCGATACCACTGGTTGGCGTCGAACGGGTGGCCCAACTTTGAGTTGATGCCCGATCCGATCACGTTTCCAGATCCGTAGACTGCGCTGTTTGAACCGCTGATCAGAACGTTCAGGAAGCCGTACGACCGGTTTTGGTGACCGGAAAGGATGAGGCTGTTCTCGCCCGAATCGATCTTGTTGTCGTCGCCCGCGAGGATTCCGCAGAAGTCGGCATCGACCACGTTGTGCACGCCCGTGAGCAAGGTGGAGAAGTGGCCGCGGATGCGCTGATCCTTTCCAGTGATGATCGCATTGAAGGCCGGGTACACATCTGCCGTCGAAATGATGCCGTCGCGACCGGTGAGGATCGTCGAGAACAGACGATCGATGCTGTTTCGGTATCCGCCCACGAATCCCATGGAGCTCGCATACGCGTTCTCGTTACCAAGGACGATGTTGTGCGACCCAGTTCGAGGAGTCGGCTTGCCGTCGGTCCTCAGGGCGTTGTAGCCAACGAGCAGGTTGCCCAGGCCGTTGGGAGTCAGTGAGTTGCCGCTGTCCTTCATGATCTGGAGGTTGGTGCCGATGAAGCGAGTCGTGTTGCCGGAAACGGACATGAACTTGGTTTTCTGCTCAAGCTGCCAGATCTTGCTGTTCGCGTTTGCCAGGTCATTGACGAGAGCCCACTTGTCATTTTGCAGGTTGCTCACCTTGGACTCCAGAGTGGTGACCTTGGATTCCAAGAGGGCCAGTCGCTGTTCCACTGACTGGGCCGGGGCGATCGCGGCCAGGGCGGTGAGAGCGAGCGTTGCGAAGCTGAGTCGAATGCCGAGTTGCGTGCTGATGGTTTTCATGTTTCTCCTCAGGGCGGTGAACCGCGCTGTTGAAAGAGATTGTTGAGCCTCACCGTGACAAGTCCGGGGACGAGAGCGTGACAAATGCGTGACTTCCAACAATTCCTCGCGGGTATCTTTTGCGCGGAATGCACGAAGCCGAAAGGTTCGCCATAAAGATGCTTGGCGGCCTGACGGTCGCCGGGAACGGAGTCCGAGTCGAGTCGTTCCCAACCAAGCGGTCAGCCCTGATCCTCTGCCTAGTAGCGTGCGGACGTCAGGGGATGGTCGCCCGCGATGAACTCGCCGAGAGGCTCTGGCCCGAGGACTATCTTGACGTCACCCGCCTCCGCCTGCGGCAAGAGTTAAAGCGTTTGCGACTCGCGCTCGGGAAAGCCAGTGAGATTCTCGAATCTGATCGCAACTGGGTACGACTCGACCTCGAGCGGGTCGAAGTCGATAGCCGTGAGTTTGAGCGATACCTCCAACTCGCCAAGACCAGCGAAACGCCCGCGCGCCAGCTCCAGGTACTTGAGCGAGCAGCCGAGGTCTACGCCGGACCATTCTTGCCGGAATTCAATGAAGATTGGGTCCTCTCCACCCGGGCTGACCTCCAGACCCAATATGTGGATTGCTTGGCTCAGGCGAGCCTGCTTTCGGCCGAGACGGGAGCAAGAAATCGAGCGATTGAATTTGCGAATGCTGGATTCCGGGCCGAGCCCAACCGAAGTGCCATCGTGGCGCAGCTTATGAAGCTCCAAATCGAGGCAGGACAGATGGAATCCGCTGCCGCCACTCTGGCGGCTCACACAAGAGCCCTCGAGAAGTCCGCCATGGGACGCCCTTCCGCCGAACTGGCCCATCTCCTGCGGTCCGCCCCACAGACCGCACCGACTAATCCGGTTCCCGTTCCTGACGCGGCCCCTCAGGCGCAGCTTCCGAAGTACCACGATCTTTTCTGCGGACGTTCACAGGAGAGTCAGCTGATCCAGCAGCTGCTCCTCGCCGAGCGAGGCCCCAGGCTCATCACGCTAGTCGGGACTGGAGGGGTGGGCAAGACACGTCTCGCCGTCGAAGTTGTCGCCGACCTCAAGGAAGAGTTGTCCGGTGCCGCCTTCTTTTCTTTGGAGGTGCTAGACGGTGCCGCTGTATTGGAGCGGATGTCCACGATGATCCGGCGTCACCCGATTGGCATCGTGATCCTCGACAACGCCGAGACCGACCTCACCGGCACTTCCGCGTTGGTTCAGAAGCTACGTTTGGACCATCCAAGTCTTCGTATCCTGGTGACATCTCGCCAAGCCCTTCGCGTTGCCGGAGTGCAAGTCGTCCCCATTGATCCTCTCCCGATCCCGATTTACGCCCTAAGCGTAGAAGAGCTGGTCAAGAACGAGTCCGCCCGACTCTTTGAGAGTCGCGTGCAAGCCACCAACCCAAGTTTCCGCATCAACCAGGCGAACGCCAGCGACGTTGTTCGGTTGCTCAGCCAATTGGATGGTCTGCCGCTAGCCAGCGAGATTGCCGCTTCCGGGGTTGCGACCCTGGGTCTTCGAGGCGTCAGCGAACGGTTAGACTCGCGACTAACGGAACTCGTTTCAAACCGCACCGATATTCCCGACCGGCATCGGTCGCTCCGTGCCGCTATCGTGTGGAGCTATCAGGAGCTATCGCCCGAACAACGGGCGGTGCTCAGAGCGCTCGCCGTGCTTCGCGAGGGTGGGTCGGCCAGCCTGGTCGAGCAAATGATTGGTCAAGACGCGCTCGCCGTTGTGCTCCCGCTATGCGACCGGTCGCTGTTAAGCCGGGTTGAGGGAGTCGCAGGCCCGAGATTTCGCCTGCTCGAATCGATCCGAATCTTTGCCGAACGGGAAACGAACCCAAGCGAAGCGGCGAGTCTTGGGGCGACCCACGCTCGTGCCATCCACGATTGGCTGGTCGCGACACTGCCTCTGCAGGGATCTTTTGCCGAGCACCACTGGCAGCAACTCGAAGAGGAACACGAAAACATCCGTGCCGCGATCCTTTGGGGGCAAGCTCACGATAGCGAGTTGGCCCTCATGATCGTTGACAAAGTGTGGCGGTTCTGGACAATGCGAGGTTCGGCTCGGGCTGGCCGCGAGATTCTAAGCGCACTTCTCGGGTCTGCCGCACTGAAGCGTTCACCATTGCTGGCGCGAGTGAAACATGCCTACAGTGTCGTCCTCTACATGAGCGGTCGATTCCAGGAGTGTTCGGACGTGCTGGACCAGTTGGAAGCCCTTGCGGCGGAGGTGCACGAAGACTTCTTGCTCCTCACGAGTCGCGCCATGCACGGCGTCGTTGCCATGGACCTTGCCGACTATGAGCAGGCATACCATCTGGCCAAGGCAAGCTGGGAAGGGTACGGGAGGCTTTCCGGGTACGAAGTCGACGCGATGGTCTCTCGCGCGACGATGGCCCGAAACGCCGCCTTCATGGGCCGAGCGGAGGAGGCAATCGCCGAAATGGAAGCGGTCTTCGCGGAAAGGATCGCCCGGGCCATTCCGTTCGAGACTGCTCGCGGCTA
Source organism: Fimbriimonas sp. (assembly GCA_049317025.1). GTDB lineage: Bacteria > Armatimonadota > Fimbriimonadia > Fimbriimonadales > Fimbriimonadaceae > Fimbriimonas. Next base: position 3,379 of record JBMOJD010000058.1, read on the forward strand.
CCGCGAACTCGCCGAGGTTTACCGCGAAACGGGCAAGGACCCTTTCCCGATCGCGTTGCAAGAGAAATCGCTCTCGCTTTACCGAGATCTGACCGCTCGTCCCTGGCTGATCGCGTGCCTGCTGGATCTGCACTGGTCTTACGCTGGCGTTGGGCGATTTGCCGATTGTATCGCTCTGGAGGAAGAGTTAGCGACCCTTGTCGAGAAGACCGATAAGCGTCTGATTCTGGGCGAGATTTCCCTGGTGCAGGCTCATCGCTTTCGTGTGATGGAGGACCAACGCCGGGCCAGGGAATCCCTGGCACGCGCTCTTGAGATTGCCGTCGCCGAAAGCTACGTGCCCTTGCTCCTCGCCTCCTCACTCGTTGCCGGGCAGATCCTTTCCGATGAAGGACATGGCCACAAGGCGACTGGCCTAGTAGCCCAGATTCGTGCTATCCAGCGCCACCGCGGCGGTGGATTGATGGCAAGTCTGCTTCGAGAGTTGAATGCGTTAGAGGCGCAGCTTGAGGTGGATGTTTCGGAAGTTGCCCCTCTGACTCCAGTTGCGCTTGGAGCGAAAGCACTCAGCCTCATGGTGGGGTGGTGAATTGTCACGGTTCTGTCACACCATGCCTTTAACATACGACGGTACGCCATGAAAAGCCACGTTGAGCTCGTTCAGACAACCTTCCGGGCCGCCGTGCCCGAAGCCGATCGGCTGTCGCTGATCTTCTACCGTCGGCTCTTTGCCATGGCTCCCGCATGCCGAGAGCTCTTCCCCGAGGACATGCAACTCCAGCGGCAAAAGCTCGTCCAGGCCCTCGGCTTCATTGTCGACAATCTTGCCGAGCCCGGGGCGTTTAGCCCGCAACTTAGAAACATGGGCATCCGCCACGCCGCTTACGGAGTGCAACTCGAACACTATGCGGTTGTCCGAGTGGCACTCATCGAATCCTTGGCGGAAATCTTTGGAAGTGCATTCGACGACTCAACTCGGTCCGCGTGGACATTTGCCTACGATCAGATCGAGAGAGTCATGCTGGAGGGCCACGCCCTTGCAGTCGAACTGGCCTAGGTTTGAGCTTGTCAGGGCAACGCCCCAGGGATTAGGCCGAGCCAGGAAACTGAGGGCTGAAGGCCCGCCCAATCGTTGGCCCAAAGATGGATCGGGCCTTCAGTCCTTATTGACCGCTGAACCCAAGCCCTTGGGCGGTGCCCAAGGCTGGGATCGAATGCACCTTCGGCGCTCAGCTTGATGCCTACCGAACCGCCTCAAGTGATCTCAAAACTTTCCCGAACTAGGGAAGGATGTTGTCCGCCGCGCGGTAGATGGCGTACCAATCGGGCCGCGAAAGTTCGATCTTCAACGCCTCGGCGACCTGGGTGACTCGATCGGCGCTGGTCGTTCCGAGCACGGACTGAATCTTCGCCGGGTGGCGCTGGATCCACGCGATTGAGAGGCCCGTCTTCGTCACACCATACTTCTCCCCAAGCTCGTCGAGGACCTTGTTCAGCTCGGGGAACTTTGGATTGTCGATGAAGACCCCCTCGAAAAATCCGTACTGGAATGGCGACCAGGCCTGGATTGTGATCTTCTTCAATCGGCAGTAGTCGAGGATGCCGCCGTCTCGGTCCACCGAGTTGTCGATCTTCATGTTCGAGGCGATTCCTCGGTCAATCATGCCCGTGTTCGTGATGCTCAACTGAAGCTGATTCGCCACCAATGCATCGGGCAGCGACGCCTGCAAAAGCTCAATTTGGCCCGGGTTGAAGTTGCTGACTCCGAAGTGCCGCACCTTGCCGCTCCCTTTTAGGCTCGCGAATGCCTCGGCGACTTCGTCCGGTTCAATGAGCGCATCGGGCCGGTGGAGAAGCAGGATGTCCAGGTAGTCGGTCTTCAACCGCTGCAGGATGCGATCGGTGGAGTCAAGGATGTGCTCTTTGCTGAAGTCAAAGAAGCCTTGGCGGATGCCGCACTTGCTCTGCAAGATCAGCTTGCTTCGATCCAGCCCCAACCGCGCGATCGAATCGGCGAAGACCTCTTCGCAATGACCGCCGCCGTAGATATCGGCATGATCATAGAAATCAATCCCAAGGTCGTATGACGTCTGGATCAGATGATCGAGGGTGGCTGGCTCCATGCCCCCAATCCGCATACAGCCCAATGACACTTCCGATGCCTCAATCCCCGACGTACCAATCTGAAACCGCTTCACTGGACTAGGTTACTCGCTCCGGCACGGTTGAAATGGCCGCCCCGGAAACTAGCCCATTCCACTTTTGAGGACCTCCTTCATTCGAGTGCGGAAGTCGTTGTCGGTTGGCAGAACTAGTTATGGGGTAGCCCTTCAAGCCGATAGCTTCCGCTAGTGAGAAGCTGTGAAATGAGCTGAACCATATCGGACGGTGACTGATGACCGACTGGGATCACGTGATTCTCAAACTCGCCTAGGTTCGAAAACTGCTCGTGTAGGAACTTGATCGGGTCGGGATCGGACAGAGAGTCACCGCCCCGCTGAAGGCACCTTGAGATGGCGAGGTCTAGTGGCGGTCGGAGGACGACGTAGTGCACCGGGACCTTGAGGGACCTAAAACGGTCGAGGAACCAGGGGCCGATGATGCCTTCGAGAATGACTAGGTATCGGCCGAGGGCGAACTCCTCAGCGACATGAGAGAGGGCATTCATGATGACTTGGTTCTGCGCGTTTGACTCGGGGAGCCAAGGCTCGATCAAGCCGAACCTGATATATCCCCAGAAGTCGTCGGAGTGGATGTGGACCTTGGGGCAGCCAGGGACTTGGGCAAGCAGGTCTGCGGTTGTTGTCTTGCCTGAACCGGGCGGTCCGGTGAGGATCAATACTTCGCCAGGGAATTCCATCGTCGTGGGATTCGTCATGCCGCTATTTTGAAGTATGGGCGCTGGACAGATGAACGATATGGCATTCATGGTCGGTGAATCAGGCGGGAAGCGATCGCTTACTCCGCCGGTCCAACAAGAACTATTTGGGCGCAGAGTTCTCGGATCGCATTGGGGTCAGGGCTTTACGACTCTAGGTGGCTCAATTCGTAAAAGCGAGAAGCTGCGACGAGTTACTCGCCGGGCCTTCGCGTACAATAGGTAGGATGGCTCGGGTGGAAAGTACCGAACGGGCAGAGGCCCCTTTGGCTTGGGCCAAAAGGATTCTGTCTGCGTCTGTAGTTGGCATGGTGTTCACCCACTCCTTGGTTCTATTTCAGCAACCAGAGTACTTGCCTCTAGGATTGAGGATGCTCTTCATCTGCGTCTCTGTGCTTTTGTATGTAGCCAGCCTACGTAGCGCCTCTCTGATGCTCCGAAGTGTTGAATTAGCGTTAGAAAGAATCTCGCCCGTCGCCTTTTTGCTCGTTCTTCAGCCAAACCCGGCACGACTTAGCCTTCCGTTTGTGACTTGCTCAATAGTCTTCGGGCTGTATCTCATTGCGAAAATTATGTGTTTCAGGGCGACCCAACGGGAGTTGATGTGAGTCTGAGCAGAGCCGAGCTTGGTGCTTGGTGTGCCAGGATCTTTATTGTTTTCGGGGGCGCACGTGTGTTTGAAATTGCGACCTATGCTGAAGCACAGGATAGCTATTCGAAATTTTCCCCCTACTCTTGGGAAATCATAGTTGCCCTCAAGATGGTGGCAGTTTGCCTTTGCGGTCCACTTGCCTTCGGAAGGTTGCCTGCGCGCTTCACGCCACTTTACGGTTCGCTCATCTGCTTTTGGATGTGGCCTAGGTACCTAAGTTGGCGTGCATCACCATTCGAATTCTGGCTGTCGGTCGTGCTGACCTTGGTCGGGATTGGGTGGTATGCCTATGTCCTGGTGACACGGTGGCGCGCGCCAGAAGGGATTCTTGGCGCGAACGCTTCCTTGGAGGAACTCCGGGCTCGATGAGCGAATTGGACTTCACTGATGGAACTCGGTCCGAATCTGCTTTTGGTATTGCTTGGTGTAGGGGCTGCGGGAATTGGGGCGGAGATGCCTGTAAAGGGCAACACGGATTGGCCAGCTTACGGTGGAGGGCCTGCGGGGATTCGATACTCGCCGCTGAAGCAGATCAATCGCGAGAATGTGGGCTCGCTGCAGGTGGCTTGGACTTTTGATCCGGGTGAGGGGCCGGGCGGGACGCAGGCGCAGCCGATTGTGGAGAATGGCGTCCTTTACGCGGTCACGGCGAAGCACAATGTGGTCGCGTTGAACGCGGCGACAGGGGAGCAGATTTGGAAGTTTGAATCAGGCTTGACCGGGAGTGGGGCCAATCGGGGCGTGGCGCTTTGGCGATCGGGTTCGGAGCGGAGAATCTTCTGTGCAGTGCGGAACTATGTGTACGGCCTCGATGCGAAGACGGGGAAGCCAATTCCGGGATTTGGAACGGAAGGGCGGATCGATTTGCGCGAAGGCGTGGGTCGGGATCCGCAGAAGCAATCGATCACTCTGACGACTCCGGGAGTCGTTTACAAAGACCTTTTGATCGTAGGGGGACGGACCAACGAGGGGTTGCCTGCGACTCCGGGCGATGTACGGGCGTTTGATGTGCACACCGGGAAGATGCGGTGGGCGTTCCATACAGTTCCCCGGCCCGGAGAACCGGGATACGAGACGTGGCCCAAGTTGGCTTGGAAGGTTTCGGGTTCCGCAAACAACTGGGCGGGCATGGCGGTGGATACTGCTCGGGGGATTGTGTTCGTCCCGACGGGTTCGGCAGCGGATGACTTCTACGGGGCGGATCGGGTTGGGAACAACCTCTTTGCGAACACGCTTTTGGCCCTCAATGCGAACACAGGGAAGCGGATTTGGCACTTCCAGGCCGTGCACCACGACCTATGGGATCGTGACTTTCCGTCGCCGCCTGCACTGGTCCGAATCAAGCAGAAGGGCAGGTGGATCGACGTAGTTGCGCAGACAACGAAGAGCGGGCATGTCTATGTCTTTGAGCGGGCGACGGGGCGCGCGGTCTTTCCAATCGAAGAGCGGCCCTATCCGCCAAGTGATGTGCCAGGTGAAGTGGCTTCGCCGACGCAGCCGCTGCCTTTGAAACCTATGCCGGTTTCGCGGCAAATGCTTACCGAGTCGATGCTAACGGATCGGACACCGGAGGCGCACAAGAGGGCGGTTGAGCGCTTTCGGAGTTTGCGAAGCGACGGGCAGTTTGTCCCGCCCTCGGCGGATCGGGATACGATTTTGTTTCCTGGATTCGATGGAGGTGCCGAGTATGGCGGGCCGGCGTTTGACCCGGAGACTGGCTTGCTCTACGTGAATGCCAACGAAATGGCTTGGACGATGCGGTTGGCGAAGCGGGCCGTGGGTAACTCGGCACGGCAGTTGTATCTGCGCAATTGCGCCCGATGCCATGGAGATACATTGGTCGGCGCTCCGCCTTCGATTCCATCGCTTTTAAAAATGAGTGCGAAGTGGGATGTGCCCCTGATCTCACGAGTTATTCGGGAAGGAACCGGACGAATGCCGGCTTTTCCAGCGCTTTCTGCCGAGGAGACAGAGGCGGTTGCCCAGTATGTGCGCAGCGGGGAGAGCAAGGAGTTGCAGCCGGACGAAGAGGCGGCCGTATCGCTGGCCTATCGGTTTACAGGTTACAACAAGTTCTTGGATCCGGATGGTTACCCAGCAATCAAGCCGCCTTGGGGGACGCTGAATGCGATCAATCTGAACACCGGAGAGTTCGCTTGGAAGGTTCCGTTTGGCGAGTATCCCGAGTTGGCGGCAAAGGGTGGGCCGGTGACGGGTAGCGAGAACTATGGTGGGCCGGTCGTTACGGCGGGCGGCCTGGTGTTTATCGGCGCGACGAACTATGATCAGAAGTTCCGGGCGTTTGATAAGGCTTCGGGCAAGTTGCTCTGGGAGACGAAGCTTCCGGCCTCTAGCAATGGCACACCAGCGGTGTACATGGTTGGAGGTCGGCAGTTTATCGTCGTTTGTGCAGAGGGTAGCATGGGGCGAGGCAACGACCCCAGGGCAGGGAAGTTGGTGGCCTTCGCCTTGCCCCAATGACGTTAGAAATCCGATTGACAGATTGGCTGTCTCGAGCGTAGCAAAACCCAATGCCGACGGTAAGGACGCTATTGGCGTTTTCGCCGAAATGCGAGTACGCCAATAGCTAGGACAGCAAGGCTCGCGGGCTCCGGCACGGATTGAATGGCATAGATGTTGTCGATTCCTGAGCTCACTCGTTGGTAGTGACCAGTACTCGGAACGGCGATTGGTGACGTCAAGGCGTAGGTGATTCCCCAAGACACCAGCGAGCCATCGGAGCGGATCGCCGCTCCCAAGCCATAGCCCGCATCGAAATCGGTGAATCCCAGGTCAAGCGGTGCCGTGGAAACTTGCATCGCGTAATTCTGGCCCCAGACCGCGAAACTGCCATCGGCTCGCTTGGCAATGCTGAAGGATGCACCTCCATTGACGCCAACAAATCCTGCGGTAGCCGGAATGGGCACATCCGCGTAGCCGCCGTAACCCCAATAGACGAGGGTGCCGTCGGCGCGAAGAGCGGTGTTGCCAATCGAATTCGCATCGACGGCGATGAAGTTGTTTCCGGCAGGCACATTCAGCTGCCCATATCCGGCGTCGCCCCATGCGACAATGCTTCCGTCTTTCTTGAGGGCGACACCATGGACTCCGCCCGCCTTTGCTTGCACAAAGTCGTTTCCGGACGGAGCAGTGCTCACTTGGCCCCAGTTGTTCAGTCCCCAAGCGGCAATGCTGCCGTCGGTCCGGAGAGCAACGCTGAATTGGTCACCAGCATCATAGGAGGAAAACGTTCCGGTGGGTGCGGAACTGCATTCCTGGTTGGTATCGTCGCCCCACATGGCCAAGGTTCCGTTCGATCTCAAGGCACCGGCAAAGTAGGCGCCACCAGAAACGGAGACGAAGTCATTGCCCAACGGCTTGTTCGTGATCAAGTTGTAGTTGTCTAGGCCAAAGACACTCACTGAGCCTGCGGCGAATGATGTCGTGAAGGCATTCAAGCCGAGGGCCGCGAGAGTTGCCATGCGAAAGAGCTTTTTGGAGTTGATATTCATGCTTTCACTGCCCAGTCTTCTGAGCCGGATTCGATATCCAGGTCAAGTCCCTCAGGGTTGCCGTCGTTTGCGCGCAAAAGCGGCCAGGCCCAAGCCGAGAAGAGCCAACGAACTGGGCTCGGGAACTGCCTCATACTTCAAGAACGTGCGGTAATTGGCATAGCCGTCCTCGCGAGACGTCTTCCTGATTACGTACTGAAAGATCGTTCCGTACTGGGGCGCCGCGAAATAGAAAGAGTTCCATTCAGTTTCGGCAAAGACTGAATGCCCCTCGACGTCTCCACGCGAACCGAAGACGTTTCCTACCGAATTCAACGATCCGAGCGAGTCACCAGCAAACCCCTCGATGCGAGATATCCCGTTTGTGTGTTGAACGACATCGATACCCGTTACGCGCACTGGTGTATCGAAGGTGAAGGTCACTACATGACGGCTGGGATCCGGGACGTGAGGGATGACGTAGTCAAGGCCCTGGTGGTCATGCAGCGAGAGTTCGCTGTAGTCTGTCGATGGATCAACCAGCCAAGAGATTCCCGTTTGGGTGGGAATTGGATTGCCGGCGACGGACCAGATGCCCGTGTTACGGGCCCAGCAGTGCTCGTCCATGCTGTCCACTGGGATTGACAAGCTGGTGATTTGGACAGCGGAGGCCACACTGGCGAATGCTAGGACAAAAGATGCAACTTTGAATCTCACGTTCAATTCCCCCTCCGGAGACAACACTGATCTCCAGAAATTGGTCCCTAAGCGAAAGCAGGTCCAAGCGGGGCCACAAAAGCACTTAGGTGCATGTCAACTTTAGAGCAATGATTGGTAGTAGGCCAGTCATAGTTTGCTCTGTCAGATGTTTCGCGTACACGGATTTGATGGTTTTCTCGGCATTATCTTTAACAGATAAGAGCAAATGCCATGTCAGTGTGACTTCGGATTTGGGCACGCACAGCTCAGAGGAAGTTGCGGTCGGGTCTTGTCACGTGGGTGCTCTGATGTGTCCTGGTTCTCTAAGTTTGTCACGAATCGCTTGTGCAACACGGTCGACTGATGGGCCGAGCCATGGCCATAGTCCTGGTCACCCCTTTCGCCCTTCCTGATACTCTTTCAAGAGCGTCGGAACAAGGCCAGGAAGTTCGTAGTGGGTGATCATCGGGGTGATGCCGTTCCGAAGGAAGAACTGGCGCTCGTTGGGGTAGCCGGGCGGAATTTCGCCTTTCCTGTCGTAGAGGCGGGAGATGACGGGGATATCGCCAATCATCCAGCGGCAAATGTCGAGGAACCTTATCGAGGTTCGGGGGCGATATTGGGCTTCCGTAAGCCCTGGCTCGGAGTCTTTGCCGTAAAAGTCAGTTTCAGTGTAGGCACCGGAGTAGGCGAGCATGACGTCGCAAGAGTGCTCGACATAGGTGCTGATCTTGGGGCCGAGCTCCTTGCGCAGATGCCGCATGATTTTGACGTCGTTGGCGGTGTTGCCGAAGCTGTCGAGATAGAAGAGCGTCGCGCCCTTGGTGATGAGATTTCGAAACCTTTGGGTGACGACTCGCAGTTGCTCGGGGTCGTCGCCCGAGATCGCCATGGTGCCGTCGGATTGCCAGTCGCGTCGATAAGTGGTTTCGCCAGGTCGGGTGCAGACTCCCCAACTTAGCCCCGCAGCCTTGAAGGCTTTGCTTACTTCATCGAGGCCATCGACGATTGGGGGAGGAATGACGTCGAAATCGGTGCGATACATCTCGCCGCGAGTGACTTCGCCGGTTTGACCCCAGATGATGACGCCTTGGCCGTTCACATTCTTGAGCGCAGGAACGAGGTCTTGGAGGAAGAGTTGCCTGCCCTCGGGAGTGTCAAGACGCTTTTCGCCGCCATGGAGACCGAATGGGTTCTCGGGGGAGATCGACTGGGTATCGCAGTTGATGTAGGCTACGGCGACGAGGCGGTGGTCCACGTCGTAATGGCGCGGGCCGTTTTCGCCTCGCGGGCCATGGAGCCGGAGGAACTGTTCCTTGTATGGTGCGAGGAGAACCTTCCAGTCTTGGCTGGGGCGGAAGCGGATGCTGTGGCGCAGCATTCGGGACCCTCCGGGAGGGATGCTTGTGCCATCGACGAGGGCGAGCCAGCGGGGGAATTCCTTGTCGCGACGGTTGGGCTCCCAACTGTCGTAATCCCAGAAGATCAGCGACCTACCGTCGGGGTCGGGATCGAGGGCGGTGACGCCAATGCCGATTGAACCATCGGTCGCATAGCTTCCGCCGAGGGGGCTTTGGGGTGACGGATGGAAAGCGCCGAGCTTGATGTGGGCAAGGTAGGAGGTGTGCCACGTGCTCATCCAGCCCTCGGGGGACTTTTTGAACAAGAAGTGCAGGCCGCCGACGGCAGGGATGGCGATGGAAGAATCCTCGTCCAGGTTCTCGATTTTGCTGGTGACCTTTAGGTCGTAGTTCGTCAGGGCGAACGTGTGGGTCACGCTGTAGCGGAGCCACGCCTGGCGCACGGTGACAACTTGGTCGGACTGCCGAACGACCGACGAGGACTTCATCGCAAGCTGGAGTTTGGAGGGAACCTCGGCAAGATAATGGGCGTTGGGAGTTGCGACTTGGCCGTCCGGCGTGCCAAACCACTTTGGTCCGGCGTCCCAGGCCATGAATGCGCCATCGGCGACGAGATCGCCGTTCCGCCGCACCTGAGTAAGGCCCGCACCAGTAAATGTATAGGCGAAGCCATCGATGCCTTGAAGGACGACGGGCTTCTCACCTTGAACGAGGATGAGGGGCAGGAGAAGGGCTGCTAGCATCTTGGTCACCGGAATCACTTTGCGGGCGAAGCAGGGCTTGGGCCAGTGGGGGGAAAGGGAGGATTTGGCCTCGGCGTCAGTCGCCAGACTAAATCGTCGCCAGCCTTTCCGTTGTCATCACGGATGTCGTTGCCCACGGCCCAGAGGATTTTGCGGCGAACGTCGTAACGGACGGGCGCCCCATCGAATGGGTCGATCGGAGCTTGTTCCAGCAAGCCCCGTTGGACGAGTTCGTCAAGAGTTGCGGGGAAGCGTTTTTGGTCCAGACGAAAGGCCCCGATCGCGGCGGAGATACGAAGGAAGAGCTCTTCGCTACGGGCATTTCGTTCGGAATCCCCATAAGAGAGGGGCATCAGGTCCAGGAAAGCTTGGCCCTTTTCGTTTGGGCGCGATCTGAGCGCGAGTCTGTACTTTAGGATCTCCATCTTTTCTTGGAGCGAATCCGGTTCCATGATGGTTGGGACGGGGAATCGAAGCTTTTCCAAGTTTTTCAGCAGCACTTGAGATCGACTCGGATTGGAGGGATAGGGTGCCCTAATCTCCTCGTCCTTGGCCTTTAGGACTTCGGCAAGTGCTTTGGCTGTTTCTATGCGTTGGTAGCGGCCGAAGTAGAAGACATCAGCTCCCATTGATTCCTCGGCATCGAACGAATAGACGCTGAAGTCAAAGAGTGATGGCGGCTTGTCAGGCTCTTGGCTATTTGAGTCCCTTAGCGGATTCACCATTCTACCTGTACGCAGTATAGGAATTGAGAAGTCACTTAGATCTCGCCGCAGGGCCTGCAAGTATCCCTCGCGCCGGTCGACGACTGGCCGGGAGGCCCACTCGATGCACTTTTCCCTGGGGACCTTGCCCTCAAGGAATGCATCGGCACGTTCGCGGCTGGCCATGAAGGTGACGGCCCTTCCGACGAGCCAGTCAACGAGCATGCCTCGCTCACACACCGTGACTCCGATGTGGTCGACAATCTCTAGGTCCTCAAGGGCGGTTTGCCAGTCGCCGCTGGCAAAGCTTCGCCGGGCATGTGCAGCGAGGTACTTGGTGAGAGCGCGGACGCGTGATCCATAGATTAAGTCGAAATCATAGGGTGACTTGTTGGGTGCCTCGAAGTTGGGGCGCTTATGGATATCCCGCGATAGATTCAAGATGGCCTGGCCACCTCTGCCATGGAAGGCATCATCGTCGAATTGGTCGGTCAGAGGGTCAGGAAATGGGATCGTCGTGGAGAACGACTTGATCAGGGGGTACCAGTTATCGGCCTCTCGGATGGGCGGGAGTGGTTTCGGAGCTGCAAATGCGACGATGCTTTCGAACTCAGTATCAGAGCCCATGTTGTCTTGCTGGTTCCACCATGTGGCACCAAGAATCACGAGCATGGCAATGATGCCAACAGCTACCAAGCAACCTTTACCCTTCGACTTCGCCATTGTTCAAAGTTTACAGAGAGTTTGATGTCCTAGGGTGATTTTGTTGACCAAAGGAAATCCTTGAAGGCATCGCCACCTTGGTCGGTTACGTCGTTCGCTACGGACCAAATGGCTCCCCGCGAGGCTGAGTAGCGGAGTGGCAGGCCATCATACGGGTCGAGCGGGTAGGCGCGCATGAAGCCTCGAGTCACCAGTTCGGTTAGGCTATTTGCTTCGCGGCCTTGCTCTTGGCGGAAGGCGGAGAGGGCGGCGAGGATTCGGGTGGCGCGTTGGGATGCGATTCGGAATCGCTCGCTGATCTTTTCGTTGTCGAATTCGAGAACGTATAGATAGGACACGAAGGCCATGCCGCGGCCGTTCGGCATCATCCGGATGCGGGCTCGCCAGGCGATGTTGGCGGGTAGGGTCGCCTGCAGGGGCGTGCCGGGGGCGTAGCGGGGCCGGAGGGGTATTGCCATGTCGGCTGCATCGAGCATCTGGGTGAGCGGGGAGGGGACTTGCTTCGTGGGGGCAAGGAGCTCTTTGACGGCGGTATCGACCATCTGGGCGATTCGCTGGACGGTTTCCATGCGGTCGTATCGGCCGTAGTCTTCGGGATTGCCAGCATAGAGGCCAGGGCTGAAGAATCCGGGCGCGGGCCCTCCGGGGCCCACTTGGTTTCCGGACCGAAGGGTCTTGATCACTTCTCTTTGCAGGTAGCGGCGGATGATCTCAATGTAGACGGACCTCCGGTCCAGCACTGGCTTTCGCGTGATCTGCCGCGCCATCTGGGCGGGGATTTGGTCGGCCCGGAAGGCAGCCTGAAGCGCTTGTTCGCCCATTTCCAGCATTTCGTTGCCCATGCGCCAGTGCTCGATGAAGCCGCGATCGCCGTGGATGACTCCGAGGTGCTCCACTCGTCGAATGTCGGCCAGGCCTTCTTGCCAGTCGCCGGTGGAGAATCGCACTCGAGCTCGGGCGGCGAGAAGGCGCGCGAGACCGACCATAGCATGGGACGCATTGTTATCCATGCCTTGTGTTTCTTGCTTCAGGTCTTGGTAGTAGGGCAGATTGGCGGTTTGCTCGGCAAGTATCAGTGCTTCCAGTGTTTGGGGTCTTTGAAGGAGGTGCGCGGTGACGGGCTTTCTTCCGGCGAGCTCGTTGCCGGGGATGTAGAAGGCGGGGTCGTCAACGAGCAGGTAGGCGTTTTGACTCGGTTCTACTGTCTCGATGGGTTTGGGCCGGAGCGGCGCGACAATGCGGTCGAAGTCGGCATCCGATCCCATGTCGTCTCGCGATAGCCGCGCAGATAGGAAGATTGCAACCAGCACGAGGCCCGATCCGAGCAACCAGGCAAAGCGTGACCTCTTTCGCATCGTTTCGATAGTAGGCAGGTTTGTTAAGAAGGCTGTCTTTGGTCAGCCTAGTCCGATTCGCTTGTGACTCGGCGCACCACTGGACAGGAAATCAGGTTCAGGGACCGCCGATGAATCCAGGCGGCGGGCCACTAAGCACGGGAGTACCGGGCGTGGGGGGCTTGGGCGTGAGTCGCCAAACGCGGTCTTTGGCGTTGTCGCCGTCGTCGTCTTTCCCGTCGCTTGAAACAGTCCAGAGAATCTTACGCTTCGCGTCGTAGCGGATTGGCATGCCATCGAATGGATCGGCAGGTACTTCCTTGATTAGGCCCTTATTGACTAACGTTTCTAGATCTGGTGGGAACTTTCGCTGATCGAGCCGGAAGGCACCGATGGCAGCCGAAAGTCTGATAAAGGCTTCCTGTGCCCGGAAGGCACGCTCGCCACCAGTATTGTAGAATGGCAATAGTCTCAGAATGAGTAGGCCTTTTCCATTGGGCCGCGATCTTATCTCTGTACGGTATTTGAGAACCTCCCACTTGCCTTGAATCGTATCCAGGCCGATGATCACAGGGACAGGGACGCCCTTCTTTTCGAGATCATCCATCAGCACACTGGATTTGGGTGGCACTACTTGGACGGGAGCACGAACATCCACGTCGCTTGCCTTCAGCAATTCGGCAAAGGCTCGTGCGGTCTCAATTCTTTGGTACCGCCCGAAATACAAGGAATCATATTCGCTATATCGAGTCAGATCGAAGAAGCTAGGATCCGGTTCTGGGGCGGTCGACTGTGAGGATGCATCCGTGTACCGCCCTGTGCGCATGGTCGCGATCGCGAAGCCGTTGATATCTCGGCGGAGCGCTTGGAGAAACTCTTCCCGGCGGTCGGGCACGGGTCGGGATGCCCACTCGATGCAGGCTGACTTGGGAACTCGGCCCTGGAGGAAGGCATCGGCCCGCTCACGGTTACCGATGGAGACTACGGCCAGGCCAACGAGCCAATCGACAAGGAAGCCGCGCTCGCTGAAGGAGAGCCCGAGGTGTTCGACTATATCGAGGTCTTCAAAGGCAGTCTTCCAGTCGCCCTGGTCGAATCGATGGCGAGCGTGGGCGGCAAGAAACTTCGCCAAAGCCCTAACTGTCATCGCATCGCTCGTATTGAAATCTGCGGCTGTCCTGTTCGGTGAGTCGTACTTAGGGCGCTTGGCGATGGCTCGTGACAGCGCAAGGATGTCTCTTCCGCCTTTGCTGCGGAAGACGGCCTCGTCGATTTCGTCTGTGCGAGGGTCCGTTCGCGGGATTTTGTCTCTAAACGGCTGGATCAGGACGTGCCAATTCTCGGACTCGGGAACGGGAGTGGTTGGCCTAAGCGCCGCCGGGGCCACGATCCGTTCGAACTCAGCGTCCGATCCCATGTTGTCGCCTTGCGCCCACCAGCCGATGCCGAGCAGCACGAGGGCGGCGACAACGCCAACCACTATCAGACATCCCACCTTTGGACGCTTGCTCATTCCTTCTGGATTGTAGAGCAGATATAGTGCGTGTGGACAGGCCGAGAAGTCCTTCCGATCGTTTGGCCAGCGAATTGATGGACGAGGCTTCGAGAGGGGACGCTCGATACATCCCACGCAAGAAAGTCATTTGTGTCCGGGTGAACTTTGCTAAAAGTGGAGCTCTACTCCCGACATATGGGCACCCAAATTGCGTCTATGGCCTGTGGGTTTTCGCGGAGCAATGATGATCCGACCTCAGACTATTCTCGTCCTCCTATCTCTCAGCATCCATGGGTGCGGCCAGACGAGCGCACAGATCTCGCCGAAGGCAGAAATGGCGCAGGTCACCATTGATCAGCCCGCGGGGAAGTCCAAACTCTTCCTCAACGGTGTCTTCCCGATCGGGGTCTTCTCGCAACCCGTGGAATCTTTTGCGAAATGGAAATCGCGCGGCATCAACACGATTCTCGAAACGCCGCAGAATCACGATCCGATTGCATGGGATCGAGCCGCCCAGTCAGCAGGCTTCTTCGTCATCCGAAGGCCGATGCAAGACCCGCGACAAGACATCGGGCGCAAAAATCTCCTCGCTTGGTCGCATTGGGATGAGCCAGATGCGGCGGGTAGGATCGCCGAATGGACGCCGATGTTCGAGCGAACGGCCGCCGAATGGCGCGCCATTGACCCAACGCGCCCGATTTTTATCAATTTCGCTGGCCCCGATCTCAGTTGGTTCACCACCCGCACCGATAGCTACTCGCGAACCTATGCCAGTCACTATCCCCGGTTGCTTGCCACCGCCGATTGGGTCGCCAACGATCTCTACCCCAGCGCGGGATGGCTTAACCAAGCCCACGCCCCTCGGCGTGGCGACATCACCCTGCTCGGGGAACCGATCAAGATTCTCAAGCAGATGACCAGCAAGCCGCTGTTCGCTTTCATCGAAGCGAGCGAGATCGAGCGGGGCAACGTCGCGGGCGCTCGCTGTCCAACCGCCGCAGAGTTCAAGGCCCAGATCTGGTACGCCCTTTGCGAAGGGGTCAGGGGACTGTTCTACTTTCCAGCAGTGGTTGGCAAGAGCGGCTTTCGATTCGACGGCGCTCCGCCGGAGATCGTGGATGCCATGGTCGAGCAGAACTCGCTCATCACGAAGATCGCGCCCCTGCTACAAGCCGAAATCAATCCAAAGGGATTCAGCGCCGAAGTCCCGGACGGCATCGCGACCGGCTGGCGAAAGAGCGGCAAGTCCGTCCTGCTCATCCTCGTGAACACAAGGAACCAAGCGGTGGGCAGTACCACCATCCGGCTCCGAGGGCTCGATGGGGTCACGAGCGGCAAGCCCATCACCCCCGGCCCTCCTGCCACCATCACTGCCGGAACTGTCACCGAATCATTTCCGCCCCTCGCCACCCGAGTGCTACTGTTTGAGTTGCCATGAACGTGACCGAAGTCAGACGTGCATCTAGAGTGTGAATCGAACACAATGGACGCTAGATGCCACTTCTTGCCTTAGTCCTTTGCCATATGCTGAACTCCACCGGGTCTTTGCCGCAGAGTGCGCACTGGGACATGCGTGCCCTCAGCCAAACTCCTCGAGTCTATGAGGTGCCCGATCTGAGCGTTGATGGCGTGCGGGCGATTTTCTATGATGGACTGCCTTGGAAGGGCAAGCCGACCCGTGTCTTCGCTTACTATGGCGCGCCGAAGTTGGCGGCAGGGAAGAAGGCTCCGGCGATGGTGCTCGTTCACGGGGGCGGCGGCTCGGCGTACATTCCGTGGGTGAAGTTGTGGGTCAGTCGTGGCTATGCCGCCATTGCCATGGATACGTGCGGCTGCGTGAGTAGTGGTGGATTCCAGTCGCATCCGCGCCATGCGGACGGCGGCCCTCCTGGATGGGACGCTAGCTTTACTCAAATAGACGATGGGATTCCGGACCAATGGCCCTATCACGCAGTCGCCGATATCATCCTCGCCAACTCATTGATTCGCTCGTTTCCCGAGGTGGATGCGGGGCGAATTGGGCTCACGGGCATCTCCTGGGGTGGCTATTTAGTCTGCATTGCGGCCGGGGTTGACCAGCGCTTTCGATTTGTGGCGCCTGTCTATGGGTGCGGCTTCTTGGGCGAGAACTCAGCATGGAAGGATTCGTTCCCAGCGATGGGCCCAGTCAAGGGCAAGGAATGGCTCGGGCTTTGGGACCCGTCGGTTTATCTTCCCAAAGCGAAGATGCCAATGCTTTGGGTGACGGGCACCAATGACTTTGCCTACCCGATGGATTCGCTTCAGAAGTCGTACCGACTGCCAAAGTCAGCACGCACGCTTTGCATTCGAGTGGCGATGCCGCATGCCCATGGCGGGCCAGGTGAGAATCCCGAGGAGATCCACGCGATGGCGGAATCGCTCTTCGCGGGCGGATTGTCCTTGGGCAAGATCACCTCTCAGGGTCGTCGAGGCGACCAGATCTACGTGCGGTACTCCAGCCCGCGAAAGATCGCCAAGGTGGAACTTAACTTCACCCGGGATCGGGGAGTTTGGCAGACGCGCGTCTGGAACAAGTTGGAGGCCGATGCAGGTTCAAAGGCTGGAGAGGCACGGTTGCTGTTGCCGAAAGGGACGACCGTTTACTACTGGAATGTTACGGACGAAAGCGGTCTCGTGCTCAGCAGTGAACATGTGGAAGTGCCGCCCGAACCGAGTTCGGATTAAGTGCTAGCTTTGCATTTGGCTCGGCGAAGTCAGAGTTCACGGTGCATGATGTGGACGCCGACTTCGGAGCCGTCGGGCCTCTCGAATGCCTTTGGCACCGTTCCCATGATGCGGAAGCCGAGGGAGAGCCAGAGGTTGACAGCGCGTTCGTTTGAACTGACGACGAAGTTGAACTGCATGGCCCGGAAGCCGCGTTGTTTGGCGATTTCGAGGGAATGGAGGCACATGGCGCGGGCGACGCCTTTGCCTCGGATGCTCGGGGCGGTGGCGTAGCCGCCGTTGGCGACGTGGGAGCCGCCACCGGCTTGGTTGGGCTTGATGTAGTAGGTCCCGACGACTTGCCCGTCGATCTCGGCGACGAACACCTCGCGCCCAGGCCCATGCCAAAGGCCATCGAGGTCTGCGCGGGTCATGTCTCGTTCGTAGGCGAAATACTCGCCCTCCCGGATGACGGGTTCGAGGATGTTCCAGATATCGACCCCGTCGAGGGCAGTCGC
>JBMOJD010000059.1:0-20534 GCA_049317025.1 Fimbriimonas sp.
GGATGGCGTCGTGGAGGGCCGTGACCCAGCCCTGGGTGTCCCCCGCGCGCGGCACATTGTCCTTGCGCGAGTAGCTGATGAATATCTCGAAATCCCCTGCCGCCATTTTCGCGTTGTACCTCTTTTGGGGCTTGCGGCTGGCGGCTTGCGGCTGGCGGCGGGGATGGCAGTTCGGTTCTTTTCTTAGCTTGCAGGGATGCCTTTTCTTTGCGGGCCGGACGTGTTAATTATCCGGGCGGTTGGTGGGGAGATCGCGGGCACAAGCCATCCCGCGTCTACTGAGACGTTCTAAAGTTTGCGGCCTGCGGCTCGCGGCGGGCGGCCGCCCAAGTTTTTGGCTGATTGACACGACCGGCCCGCCCCGTCCTAACCCATCGCAGCCAGACCGCGCAGGGCACTTGATTAATCGCCCTAAAGAGCGCACCAAAATCAAGTGAAAAAATCAAGTCACCGGCGGCCTGTTGCCGCGGGATGGTTCGTGCCCGCGTCCGAGCAGGTCGGACTTCCTTGCCGAGGCGCCAGCTGCGCCATAGCAGGGACAACTGGCACTTGCCACAAGCGGCCTTTGAATCAAACCCGTTCTCCCGGCGTATACCAAGGGGCCGATCTTGATAGACTCCGGTGAGTGCATGGCATCTTATGAAACAGACCAATTTTCAGCGTAGCTTGCGGAAGTTCCTCGTGCCGACACTGGTGGTGATTGCCCTAGGGGCTGTGATCATGGTAGCGACCCGCAAGTCGCCGCCGGAAGTAGATCTCGCTACATATTCCACCGACAAAGCATCCTCCGTCTTAGTTGTCAGCGGGATCCTGGAGCCGATTGAAGAAGCCGTCATCTCCTCGCCGCTGCCCACGACTCGGATTGCCAAGGTCTTCGTGGACAAGGGGGCCGAGGTCCGGGCGGGCGACCCGCTCATCCAGCTGGACACGGCCGACCTGGTGGCGGCAAGAGATCGAGCTCAGGCGGCAGTTGGTGTGGCCGAAGCCAACCTCACCAAGGCGGTCGCGGCGGAAGCAGGAGCCGGTCAGAGCCTTAATCTTGCGGCCTCGGCGACCACTGAAGTTGTCGAGCTGCGGGCGGCAAGAGATGCGGCCCGGGCCCAGGTGGATGTCAGCGAGAATCGCCTGAAACAAGTCAGGGCATCGACGCGGCGAACTCGGGACGGAGCCCGCGCGGAGGAGATTCGTCAGGCGGAAGCCAACGTGCGCACCGCCAGCGTCAACCTGGACTTGCGGACGAAGGAAGCAGAACGCACAAAGAAACTGGTAGACGAGGGCGCCCTCGCCCGCTCCACCCTCGACACGGCGGTGGCGGTCCAGAAGACGGCCGAAAATGCCTTGGAGATCGCCCGGGAGCAGCTCTTGGCGGCGAAGAAGCCCCGGACCGAGGACCTGGCGATCGCAGTCGGTGCCGAAGCCGAGGCGGTCGCCGCTCTCAATGCGGCAAAGATCGCCAGCGAAAACGCCCAATCGGCGTTCGTTTCGCGGCTCGGTCAACTCTCGACCAAGACGCTAGCCGAGACAACCCTGAACACGGCAAGGGCAGATGTCACGGTCGCCCAGGCTTCCCTGACCCAAGCTAGGGTCGAGCTAGTCCGGGCGAGTGCAGACCTTGAGAAGGCCACCCTGCGGGCCCCGATCGCCGGAAGCGTGATCGAAGCCACCAGCAAACTCGGCGAATCCGCAACACCAGGCCAGACCTTGATGCGACTTACAACCACGGGGGTATTTCGAGTCCGGGCCAATATTGAGGAAAAGTACCTGCCTTACATCGCTCCTGGGCAGACAGTCCAGATTTCGGTCGAATCGGCCCCGGATCTACGCTTGACCGCCACCGTCGACCAGATTCTGGACGCCACGGATTCGACGACGGGAACAGTGCAAGTGCTCCTGAAGCTTCAGAGCAAAGATCAGCGTCTGCGCTCGGGAATGACCCTGGACATTAACATCGAAACTGCCCCGGACCAAGACGTAAACTTGGTGCCGGCATCTGCCGTGGTGCGTGAGGGAGACCTCACGTATGTATTCTTCGTCTTGTCGGATAAGGCCACAAAGACCCCGGTTAAACTGGGAAGAAAGACGGACAAGGGCTTCATCTTAGACTCTGGGCTTAAAGCTACGGATTCGTTCATCTTGGATGCCGCTAAGGTCTCGGATGGCATGGTCGTAAAGGCTAAGGCGCGTAAATGAGCCAGTGGTTGCCCTTGACGGTAGCCCTACGATACCTACGTTCGGGCCGGACTCAAACGGTGCTGATGGTAGCACTGGTTGTGGTGGGCAGCCTCGTTTATGTCTTCATCACTTCCCTGCTTGCGGGAGTCCAAAAGTCGGTGGTCGATTCCGCGCTCAGCGAGACGTCGCAGGTCACGGTTCAGGCGACCGATGATGACCCAAAGTTGATCCTGCCGAGACCAAATGACCAATTGGTGCTTGCCGACGTGCAAAGCGGACGTGAGCGGCCAGAGCGGATTGGCGAATGGCGAGCAACTCTGGCCAGTATCGCCAAACTCCCCGAGATCGAAGCGACCAGCCCGGTGGCGGCAGCCAGTGGATTCGTGACCAAGGGAGGCAAGACTAAGCCGGTGACAATGAACGGAGTTCGAGAGGACCTCGTGAGTGGCATCAACGCCCTTAACAAGAAGATCGTCTCGGGTACGGTTGACTTCACATCCAAGCGCATTGTGATCGGAGTTGAGCTGGCCAAGTCACTTTCATGTCAAGTAGGCGATAAGCTCCAGGTGCGATCGGAGGCAGGCACGGTAGAGCCCTACACGGTGGCAGGTATTTTTGAGTTTGGGACGAAGGACCAGAATGAACGGACCGCTTACTGCTCCTTGGAAGACGGCCAGCGCTTGGCGGGCATTGTCGGCTATATCAATCGAATCGAGATTCGCCTCAAGGACGTCAATACGGCGGATAGTGTGGCCGCGCAAGTCCGCAGCTTGACCGGTCTAAAGGTGGTGCCTTGGACCGAGCAGTTTAGGGATATCAACAGCGCCCTGGCCCAGATTGACCTTTCCAAGAATATGATCCGGTCGTTTGCGCTCATCTCGGTGGCCTTTGGGATCGCTTCCGTGCTCGGGGTCTCGGTGGCTCAGAAGAGCAAGGAAATCGGCATTTTGAAGGGCATGGGGGCGCAGACTTCGCAGATTCTGTGGATTTTCATCCTATCGGGCGGGCTCATTGGCCTCATTGGAGCGCCCTTGGGGGCTGGCCTGGGGGCCTTGCTTGTGAATTTACTGGCTTCGATCCCGCCGAAACCAGGTGAGAGCGCGTTCCCGGCCCTCTTCGATTGGAGCTTCTTTTGGCAAGCGGTGATTGTGAGCAACATCGTCTGCCTGCTTTCTGGCCTCGGGCCCGCGCGGCGGGCTTCGCTTTTGAACCCGGTGGAGGCGATTCGCAATGTCTGAAACGCCGATTCTCGAAGTGCGCAATGCGAGCAAGACGTATGGCGTCGGCGAGAATGCCGTCACCGTACTGCAGGATGTGAATCTAAAGGTCGCTCAGGGGGAGTTCATCGGGATTCTGGGGCCCTCGGGTTCGGGAAAGAGCACCCTTTTGAACCTGATGGGGGCGTTGGATCAGCCAACGACGGGCGATGTGCTGATCGATGGCGTCTCGCTGGCCCAGCAAGACGATCGGGGGCTGGCGAACATTCGGCAGAAATACATCGGCCTCATCTTTCAGTTTCACCACTTGCTGCCGAACTTCACGGCGCTCGAGAATGTCCTCTTGCCTGCCTTGATTTCGGGCGACCTCGATGACCCGGCCCGGCGGGAGGATGCAATTCGATTGCTGAAGCGGGTGGACGTGGGGGATCGGATGAACAACCTCTCGACCAATCTATCCGGCGGTCAGCAGCAACGGGTGGCGATTGCCCGGGCCCTGGCGGGGCATAAGCGACTAATCCTCGCCGACGAGCCCACGGGAAATCTGGATACGAAGAATGGTGCGGAGGCTTGGCGGCTGATGCGCGAGTTCAATGAGCAGGACAAGACGACGTTTTTGATCGTGACTCACGATGTGCGCTTGGCGCAGTCGACCGACCGCATTATCGAGATTCAGGATGGCCGGATTGTGCGGGATGAGCGGGTCAAAGCCATGACAGTCTAGGCTCAAACGGTATCATTTGAACCATGCCCGAACCGTTGGAAGCCCGGTTCATTCGTCCCGTCTTCTCGGTCCGCGGACCGGCGGGACTGGTACGGATTCGGGAGGCGAAGGGTGACGAGGTGGAGGTTGAGGGCATCTTGCTCCCGAATGGACACCTTGAAGTCACGGGGCCATCGGACATCCTCGATTATCTGAATGATCGCTACGGCGAGGTCAGCGTGAGCTCGACGATCCGGTATTCGCTGGAGACTGGTCTCGAGTTTTGAGGGGCGACGTCACTTCTTAACTCGCTTGGGACCAGATTCCTCCCAAGACTTGAGGCCAATAATCGGGAGGGCGAAGCGGGTTGCCTCTTCTTCTCGGGGAGTGCCGCAGGCGGCGAAGACCTCGTACATCTTGGTTTTGCGGTCAGGATCGGCGATTGATCCTGGCTTACGGGTCCAGAGTCCGAGGTTTAGCCCGCCTTCTTGCACGTTATCGACGTGGCGGTTGAGGATGAAGCCTTCTATGCCGGGGTTTCGCTTTACTCGATTGTAGGCATAGGCGTAAGCAGCGGCTTGCTCGATCTCGCCCTGTTCGGTTTCGACGCGGTGGAAGCCTTGCTCAGTCAGATTTACGATACGGGGCTTGCCTTTCCATCTAAGGTTGGGTTGCTTCAGGTATTCCGTTAGGACTTCAAGGTTTCGGAATGTGACGCGTGGTGCGTCGAAGGATAGGGTGGCCGTTTTGTCCTCCCAGAAGCGGGGATTGAAGAGGTTCTCGGGATAGGGATGGAAGGCGACTCGCCAGCCAAAGTCACCCCGTTCGCGTGAGAGTTTCGCGATGGAATCCAGGAGTTGACGTCCAGGAACCGTCTGGAGTGGGTTGTCGAGGTAGCGCATGTTCCAGTGGTGTTCAAGTGAAAGGTAGACGGGTTGCTTGGTGGATTCGGCAACGAGTCTTAGCGAGCGTTCGGTTGTGTCGGCTACTTCGTCTATGCTTGCCGCCCCCTGGTTTGCCCAGTACCAATGACTGTTCACCTCATTGCCAACAATCCAGCCCGCGATCTCCTTAGGACCTAGCTTTTCCGCTAGGGCTGAGGTGAAAGACCGGATCAGGGAAACGCCTTCGGGAGTGACGACATTGAAGGCTGAGTAATGATTGGGTGCAGCAATATCGAACTTGGGATGGAGGAGGACCTGGTCTAATTTGGCGCTGCCTGTGCGTCGGGTAAGCAAGATGAGATAGACCTTGATGTCTCGCTTTCGGAACAACTTGACGACATTGCTTAGACCGTTTAGCTCGGGATCTCGGAGGTATAGCGATGTACCTTCAAGCCGAGCCGCTGTGGGTGTATCGGTTACCCAATCTCCGATCACGACGTTCAGGGCGGCTTGTCGGACTCCCAGGGCGAGCGCGTCGTCGGGCATCTGGATTTGCAGGCCCTTCTTGTCTTGCAGCATGAGGGATAAGATGAGTGTCGATACCATCATTGTCTCCTAGAACCTGGCTTGTAACGATAGACACCAAGAATCTTCCAGCCGTTTGCCCCGCCGGTTTCGGCGACAGGAAGGCCGGGCCAGTGATGAACGATGCTGGGCCAGCCATCGGGTAACCGGTACCGGCCTATCACACCAACATGGTCGGCCCAATCACTGCCTTTGGTCGACCAGAAGATGATGTCTCCGGGTCGCAGATTCTGTGGTTCAGCGGGAACGTGCCGGAAGGCAGGGTTGCGCTGCATGTAAGTCATTTGGTTGCGAGCGCGACGGTGGTCTATGCCTTTGTCCGGTCGCTTGATCCGATAAGTGGCAGGATTCCGAGCTATGTCGGATGTCATTCGATCCTTTAGGTCAAACCCTAGATCACTTAGACCACGGAGGATCACGTCGCTACAAACTCCGGTTCCTGCTTTGGGATGGCCAGTGGACGTATAGCTGGCATCATAGACAAAACTTGCCACAAGTTGTCGGTCTAGCGATACCAACCACTTTGATTCGACGGCTGTCTTGATCGCCATCCTCGTGCCAGACGCGATGGAAGGAAACTGCGATTGGAAGCCAGTCGATTGGCAGCCAGTCGAGACGAAAAGTGCTAAGAAAGCTACCGCGACACTCTTCATAAGACTAGGACTCGGGAGTGTGGAGGACACGCTCGATCCTCCGATCGGGTACCAGCCAAATGATCGCGACGGCAACGTACAGGGCACCAGCAATTGCCGGGTGGACGAACGCGAGCGGTATCGCCAGAGTGTAGGCCAAGATCGATATGTTTCCTTTAGCATCCGATCCAATCGCCTTCGACAGAGCTGATTTAGCTTCATGGGCTGATAGCAGCGACCGAACCAGAATACTAAAGGCCAATCCTGACCCAAGAAGCACCACGCCATAGAGCGAGACCGGCACTGGGCTAAAGTTGTTTTCGCCCATCCAACTGGTCACGAACGGTATGAGAGAAAGCCAGAAGAGCAGGTGCAGGTTGGCCCAAAGAACTCCGCCACTTACGCGCTGGACGACTTGGAACAGGTGGTGATGGTTGTTCCAATAGATGCCAACGAAGATGAAACTTAGCAAATATGAAAGCCCGACGGGAATCAGCGGGCGTAGGGCCTCCAGATCTTGCCCATGCGGGACCTTTAGTTCCAACACCATGATCGTGATGATGATAGCGAGGACGCCGTCGCTGAATGCCTCTAATCGACTCTTTGTCATCTCAGCACTACCGCAGTCCGGGCAATCCGCAGACAATATCCCATTCTTCTTCGGTCACGGGCATGATACTCAGGCGCTGCCCTTTGCGCATCACGAGCATGGACTCTAAGCCGGGCACTTCACGCAGTTCAGCCAACGGGACCACGCGTGGGAACTTTTCGACGAACTCCACATCGCGAGCGAGCCAGCGCGGATTATCGACCGGGCTCTTGGGGTCGTGGTACTCGCTGGCGGGGTCAAACTGCGTGGGGTCGGGGTATGGCTCGCCGACGACCCGCATGATGCCCACGATTCCGCTGGGGTTGTCGTTCGAGTGGTAGAAGAAGGCGAGGTCGCCCGGCTTGATGTCGTCGCGCATGAAATTGCGCACCGTGTAGTTTCGGCACCCTTCCCACATCGAGGGTTTCCCCGCCGCGATCAGATCGTCAATCGAGTAAGTGTCGGGTTCCGACTTCATGAGCCATTTCGCCATGACCTAAGGTTACCGTGACGGAATTTGCTGTACGTTTTGTTCGGAAATAGTCAAGAATAGAGAGGATGGAGTTGGAAGCGATGGCAAAGCGAAAAATTATCTGCGCGCTCGATGTGAGTGACCTCAATGAGGCGGTTGCGATCACCCGACGGTTGTCGGGAGTGGTGGGTGCTTTTAAGGTGGGGCACGCTCTTACGCTGAACTATGGCCTCGACGTGGTGGATCGCCTGCGAGACGCAGGGGCCAACCGCATCTTCCTCGACCTCAAGTTCCACGACATCCCGAACTCAGTGGCCCTCGCGGTGTACCAAGCGGCGAGCCGGGGCGTCTGGATGATGACCCTGCACACCTCGGGTGGACCCGCAATGATGACGGCGGCCGTGGAAGAAGCCAACCGGTTCCGCGAAGACCAACGCCCGCTCCTGGTCGGGGTTTCGGTACTGACCTCGCTGGATCAGCACATTCTCACCCATGACCTCGGGGTGGATCGGACGATAGAAGACCACATGGTCAAGCTCTCCAAGCTAGCCATCGATTGTGAACTGGATGGCGTGGTCTGCTCGGTGCAAGAGGCCCGCGCCGTGCGCAGCGTGATCGGCACTCGGGGAGTCATCGTAACTCCGGGAATTCGGCTGGCGAATACCGCCGTCCACGACCAACGACGAGTAGGCGATGCTCGCGACGCCCTGGATGCCGGGGCGGACTACCTGGTGATCGGTCGTGCGCTGACCCAGAGCCCAGACCCTGAGCTCGTACTGAGCGGGCTCGGGCTCGTGTCCGCCTAGCTCTGCAGGCGCTTCTCGAAGTAGACGATTTCGAGATCGGATGGTGCCGTAGCAACGGCACCATCTCCGGGGACCGGCTTCCATTCGGTGTAGCCCAGGCTCTCGTAGAGTTTCAGTGCTGGAACGAGTCGCGTTAGCGTGTCGAGCTTAAGCCATTGGTAGCCGGCTTCGCGGGCAAACTCTTCGGCGCGGACGGCCAGCCTCCGGCCCAGACCGGTGCTGCGAAAGCCGGGCCGGACGTATAACCGCTTCAGTTCAGCGACTCCGGGTTCCATCAGGCGGACCGCCACGCATCCAGCGAGTTCTCCATCGACTCGGGCGACCCAAAGGCAGCCATCTGGGCGAGCATATTTGCCGGGCAGGTTCGCGAGTTCTTCTTCAAACGACTGAAAGCAAAGATCGACCGCTAGTTCCTTTTCGTACTCACGAAAGAGAAGCCGAGCATCACCAGGGTTCTCGTTGACTTCGACGATCTCGACGGTCATCTCAGGTGCCCGGAAAGGGTGGTGACGGCACGTCCGCTGAGGAGCACTCGGTCGTTGACCATCTCGGTTCCGACCCAGCCTCCGCGCTTGGATGCTTGGTAGCCCGTGAGCTTGGTTCTTCCCGTCTTGGCAGCCCAGAATGGACCGAGGACGCAGTGGGCGGAACCGGTCACGGGGTCTTCGGGGATGCCGGTGGCGGGGCCGAAGAACCGGGACACGAAGTCCTGATCACCCGAGGAGGGAGCGGTCACGATGACGCCCCGGTAGGGGAGCTCGGCAAGCGCGCGCAGGTCGGGGGTGAGTTGCCGGACACTCTCTTCCGTTTCCCCTTCGACCAAGAGGTCGAACTTGGAGATGTACGACGCCTTGACCGCGACGCCCAAGATTGGAGCGAGGTCGGGTCCGCCCTCTAATGGGGTCACCGACAGCGCGGGGAAATCGAGGATGATGGTCTCTCCGTCTCGGCTCGCGACCAGGGTGCCGCTACGGGTCTGGAACCGGATCTCGGACTCCTGGGTTAGGCCGACTTCCCAAAGAATGTGGGCCGAAGCGAGCGTGGCGTGGCCGCAGAGATCAACTTCGATCTCAGGCGTGAACCAGCGGAGGCGATAGCCATCGGTCTCGGGCCAGAAGTAAGCAGTTTCGGGCTGGTTCATTTCCAGGGCGAGGCTTTGCATCCACGCTTCGTCGGACGGCCCTTCGAGGGGGCAGATGGCGGCCGGGTTGCCGGTGAAAGGCCGATGGGCGAAGGCGTCGACGAGATAGAGGGGTTGGCTCATATGGGTTTCCTCGCGATTACCGAGAAGGTCTGGGGGATCTTTGCCCGCAGTTCGGGGGTCCAGTTCGGGAAGGTCTCCCAGTACAGTTCGGGATATTCGTCCAGGCGTTCGATCTGAAGGCCTGCACCAATGAGGGCATTGACGACCTGACCGAGGTTCCATTGGCGTTCGTGCTTGACGCTGAGATCCTCGGCTTCGGTCAGGACATCGCCGACATAAGTCGTGGGCCAGCCCTTCTCTTCGCCGATCTCCGTTGCAAAGTAATCGCCAAAAGGTGGGTTCGGGTCCAACTTGGGCTCGGCCGCGTTCAGGTCGAAGAGCCAGGTAACGGGATGGCCCTCGAAGAGGAACAGGACGCCACCGGGCCGCAGGAGCCGGGCGACGACGGCGGCCCAGGCCTCAATGTCCATGATCCAGCAGATGGCGCCACGCCCGGTGTAGACAAGGTCGGCGGTGCCATCGAGTTCCGCCGGAGTGTCGAGGATGTCGGAACGAATCCAACTGGCATTCGCCCCGACGGCCTCACTCTTCTTGCGCGCGACTTCGATCATTCGGTCGCTGATGTCGACTCCGATGACCTCGGGGATACCGAGGTTCCAGAGAGAAATGGTGTCGGTCCCGCCCGCGCACTGAAGGTGGATGGCACGCTGGCACCCGGGGACAATCCGGGCCAAATGTGGACGCTCAGATTCGCAGAAATTGGTTCCGCCCGCCTTCAGGAAGGCAATGCGATCGTCGAGATCTTGCATGTAGACCTCGGCGGCCTCCGACCACGCGCGGCGGTTGTCCTCGTGACGCTTGCGAATATCCATGGCCGTAAAGTCTACTTCCTCGGTCGAAAATTGTCACAATGGAGCAGTGCGAATCGGGCTGATCGGATGCGGTGACGTGGCAGACTTCGGGCATGCGCCCGCGATTTTGAGCACAGTTGGGTGGGAGCTTGCCGGGGTTTATGATCCAGACCAGGCACGGATGCACGCTTTCGCGGCCAAACACGGGGGCATCCCTACCCACACTTCCTGCGAGTCCCTGCTCGAATCCGACCTGCGCGCGGTGACGATTTGCTCGCCACCGGCGGCCCACGCCGACAACGCCCTGCGGGCGGCCGAGCACGGGTTGGCGATTCTCTGCGAAAAGCCGATCTCGCCGACCGAGGCCGAGGCGGTAGCGATGACCTCGGCAATCCAGGCCCTCGGAGTTCCCTTCTACATCGGGTTCGTCTACCGCTTCAGCCCGGTGGCGATCCAGATTCGACGGTGGATCCGCGAAGGCGTGATTGGCGAAGTCCGGTCGCTGCGGCTGCTCTATCTCTGGGATCTCCATGGCCAGTGGATGCCGGATGGAAACGGGGAGTGGATCGAGAGCCCTCGCTGGCGGGGGCGGATGCTAGAGGGCGGCCCGATGGTGGATTGTGGGGTGCACCAGATCGACCTGGCCCGCTGGTGGCTCGGCTCCGAGGTCGTGCGGACCACCGCGGCGGGGGCTTGGGTGAGCGAGTATGAGGCTCCGGACCACGTCTACGTCCACCTTGACCACGAGAATGGGGCCCACACGATGGTGGAAATGAGCTTCACCTATGGACACACGGCGGCGCGACCCCGGTCGCAGTTCGTGTATGAGCTGATCGGAACCGGCGGCGTGATTCGTTTTGATCGGGATGGGTACGTGCTCGAGATTCTGAACGGCTCCGGGGTCTTTCGCGGCGAAGGCGCGAGCGAGAAGAACTTCGCGGGCATGTACGCCGAGTTTCATCGCGCAGTGGAGACAGGCGACCCGGGGATGATGCCCTCGGCTTCGGATGGCATCATGGCGACAAGAATCGCCCGCGAGGCGACGGACGCAGTGATTGCGGGACGTCACACCCGTGGATTGGTCAGTCTGCCATAACCTAGCGTGATGGTCAATATTGTCGGTGCGGGTTTTGCGGGCGTGGAGGCGGCTTGGGCTCTGGCTTCGCGGGGCGTTCCTGTCCGGCTGTTCGAGATGCGACCCACCGAATCGACACCAGCCCACACGACGGGCTGGTTTGCTGAGTTGGTCTGCTCGAATTCCCTGAAGTCGAAGCAGCCGGATTCGCCGGCGGGCCAGCTGAAGACCGAGATGGCGGCTTTGGGATCTCTGGTCTTGGAGATCGCTCATGCCCACTCAGTGCCGGGAGGGCAGGCTTTGGCGGTGGATCGAGACGCCTTTGGGGCGGCGATCACCGAGCGGATTAGCTCGCACCCGTTGATCGAGGTTGTTGCCTCAACCTTCGGGCCAGCCGATGCCGAGCGACTCCTCGCCTCGGGCGAAATCGTCGTCCTGGCGACGGGTCCACTTACCACCGAGCCGCTCTCGCACTGGCTCGCCAACCTTACTGGCCGCGACCACCTCTATTTCTATGATGCGGTCAGCCCTACCGTGGATGCCTCTAGCTTAGATAGGTCGATTGTCTTCGCCCAAAGTCGCTACGACAAGGGCGAGGGTGATGACTATCTGAATTGTCCCTTTGACAAGGAAGCGTACTATGCGTTTGTCGATGCTTTGGTAGCTGCCGAACGCGTGCCACTGCATGCGTTTGAGGCCGGCGGGGTTCGGAGTGGCGACGGGCCAGAGCTTTCGCCTGAGAAGATCAAGTACTTTGCTGGCTGTACTCCGATTGAGGCGATCGCCGATGCGGGCCGAGACAGCCTACGATTTGGCAACTTCAAGCCAGTTGGCCTTGATGATCCCCGGACAGGACGACGCCCTTACGCGGCCCTGCAACTCCGGCCTGAGAATCGGGAGAAGACGTTGTACTCGTTGGTCGCTTGTCAAAATCGTCTGAGGTTTGGCGAACAGAAGCGCGTCTTCCAAATGGTTCCTGGCTTGGAGAAAGCGGAGTTCGTTCGGTACGGGGTGATCCACCGGAACACGTACATCGAAGCACCTCGGGTGCTTACTTCGACTCTGGAGATGCGCGATTGCCCGAACCTATACGTTACGGGCCAACTGTCGGGGGTAGAGGGTTATGTGGAGTCTGCTGCGATGGGGATCTATACCGGTTTGGCTATCTATCGTAAGCTGAACGGTCTTCCTGAGGTCTTCCCTCCCCGGGCGACTGCCTATGGCTCGTTGCTCTCGCATTTGCAGGACGAGACTCCGCGTGAGTTTGCCCCGATGAATATCAACTGGGGATTGCTGCCTGATCCTGAGGTGGAGATGCGCGACAAGGGCCGCAAGCGGGCCTTCAAGATTGAATCAGCCCTGCAGGGATTGTCCAAGTGGCAAGGTGAGCTACTTGGTGGATAGAACCTATTTGAGAGACGATCAATGCTAGTTACTCTACTTTTGGCCAGTGTAGCCCTCTCACCATGGACCTCGGACCAAACACTGGCCTACGCCCCCGGTCCCATCGACAATCCGCTAAAGGGCCTCGTCCCCTACGCAGGCGAACACCGGAGCAAGTTCCCCCACAGTATGGAATTTGGCTACTTGCCCCTCAGTGACCTGATGAAGGGGCGTGGCCTTTACGACTGGACCAAACTCGAACGACTCCTTGACGATATCGCAAGTCGGGGCCATCAGACGGTCTTCCGCATCTATGTTGAGTATCCCGCCTCACCTTCGGGACTACCCCAGTTTCTCAAGCAAGAAGGGGTGAAGGTATTCGAGTATGCCAGCGAGGACCCCAATGTCAAGATCCCGAACTACACACCGGACTACCGAGATACTAAACTCCAATCAGCCCTGACCGAGTTCATCACGGCTCTCGGCAAGCGTTATGACAATGACCCCAGGATTGGCTACGTCACTGCGGGACTTCTGGGCTACTGGGGCGAGTGGCACACATACCCACGAACTGACCTCGCGCCTCCTTTGGAGTTGCAGACAAAAGTCCTCGACGCCTTTGAGAAGGCTTTCCGTAAGGTCCCCATTCTTCTGCGCTATCCATCGAGCGGGGATGCCAACTACGTCGCCAACCAAAATCGGCCTTTTGGCTACCACGATGACTCGTTTGCTTGGGCTACGTTGGACACGGGAAAGCCTGACGACTCGTGGTTCTTCCTCCCCAGCATGAAGCGAGCGAAGGCCACCGAGAAGTGGAAGCAGTTCCCCATCGGAGGGGAAATCCGCCCCGAAGCTTGGGGCAAGGTCTTCGACCCGAACCCCGGCGACCCACAGATCCAGAACTTCCGTAAGTGTGTGGACGAATCCCACGCCACGTGGCTCATGGATTCAGGCATGTTTGGTGCGCCGCAATCACCAGAACGCATCAAGCGAGCCAAAACAGAAGTGGCCCGGATGGGATACGAATTCGCCGTAACGAACGTCAAACGTTCAAGAAAACTCCTCACGATCACAGTGGAGAACCGAGGCGTAGCCCCCTTCTATCGCGACTGGCCAGTCGAGTTGGCCGTGGTGACAAAAGGCAATATCGGAGATAGACGAAAGACCGGCTGGAAGCTGAGCGGGATTCTTCCGGGAGAATCGGCAACCTGGCGACTACCAAGTCCGCCCGAAGGCAAGCTCCTAATCCGAGTACCCAACCCAATGCCAAAGGGACATCCCGTCAAGTTCGCCAACAAAGATCAAGACCGAGACGTTGTGGGCTGGCTGAGCCTAAGCCAATAAGAAGGCCACGAAGGTAGGAAGCTCCTTCGTGGCCGAGTAGCGAAGTAGCTTAGTACGCGACTTCGATCGCTTCTTCTTTGCCCGTCTCGCTGCTCTTATAGATCGCATCGAAGACAGCGTTGAGCGTCAGGCCCTGCTCGCCGGGGACGGGCGAAACCGCACCGTCGTTGATCGCGGTCAAGAACGCCTTGATCTCGGCCGCGTGCGACGACTTCACGTCGGGCACGTTCTTCGGCTTGATGTCGAAGAGCTGTCGGTTCTGCTCGGTGAAGATCTGCACCGAATCGTCGCCCCAACCCTTCACGATCATTCCGCTCTGGGTGCCGAATAGCTGGGTCTCGAACAGATCGTTTCCGATGTTCGCCATGAACGAGCTCTCCAGCGAGACGATCGCGCCGTTGTCGAACTTGATCAAAGCGACAGCGAAGTCCTCAACCGTGAACTT
This sequence comes from Fimbriimonas sp., assembly GCA_049317025.1. Taxonomy (GTDB): domain Bacteria; phylum Armatimonadota; class Fimbriimonadia; order Fimbriimonadales; family Fimbriimonadaceae; genus Fimbriimonas. Next base: position 14,363 of record JBMOJD010000059.1, read on the forward strand.
GGATCGGTCGTAATCGCCCCACTGGTTGTACAGCGCGGGGTTCTTGCCGAGCCTGTCCCAGGTCTTGCCGCTGGCGGCGACCGGCTTGGGGTAGCCCATCATGAACAAGGTGAGGTCGAGAATGTGGACGCCGATATCGATCAGCGGGCCGCCGCCCTGCTTCTCTTTATCAATGAACACGCCCCAAGCGGGGACACCGCGTCGGCGCAGGGCCTGGGCGCGAGCGAAGTAGATGTCGCCCATGTTGCCGCCATCGATGTACTGCTTGGCCGCAACCGAAGAGCCGCCGAAGCGCATGTTCAGGCCGACCTGGAGCATCTTGCCCGTATCGCGAGCGGCACGGCACATTTCCTTGCACTCTTCCGCATTCATGCCGAGGGGCTTTTCGCAGAGGACGTGCTTGCCCGCGTGCAGGGCGTCAACGGTCGGACCCAGGTGGAACTTGTTGGGGGTGCAGACCGAGACCGCGTCGATCTCTGGATCGGCCAAAAGGTCCTTGTAGTCGGTGTAGATCTTGGTGATGCCGAACTTGCCTGCGGCTTCGTTCGCAACGGTCTCATTCACGTCGCTGACCGCGACCATCTCGCAAAGGTCTGACGCCGCCTGATAGCCCGTCATGTGGGCGCCCTGGGCGATTCCGCCCGAACCGATAATTCCAATCTTGAGTTTCTTAGACATCCTCGTAGTGCTCTCCTCTGAGCCACGCTAAGGATACACCGTCACTCGAATCCGAGTAGTCGCCTTGAGCCCGCGGCCGCCAAAGTTTCGACAGATGGGAGGCAGATTTTGCTGAAACTCTGCCGAATTGCCCTCGTCTCGCTTCCAGGTTCAAAATTGAGAAAACTCACAGGAAGTGCCGCGAAGCTTAACATTTGCTTAACACTTCTTTCGCGCTTTCTTAACAAAGACCTGTCAAAAACACATTGTGTGCCGTTGCACACGGGGAATGGAAAAGATGGGCAGAATCCGTAGATGGAACGAACTGGCCGCATTTGCGGTCATCTGTGCGTTGCCGGTCATTGCTACCGCGCAAACCGCCGACCCGAAGGCAGCTCCGGCAAATACCACCGCTGTTGTCAAGGCAGCTCTCGACAAGGTCTCAAAGGACGAGGCAATTGCCGTTCTGGAAGCCAAGCGAAAGGAAGCTCGCGAACTGACCAAGAAGGCAGGCGAGGTCGCCCTCTCATTGACCAGCGCCAAAGAGCAGGATATGAGCGAACTTCGCGAGCAGCTCAAGTCGATTCTTGAGCGTTTGACCAAGATCGACGAGGAACTCGATGCCGTAAAGGGTTGGATCGAGGGCCAGAACGAAGCTCTTCCCATCATCACCTACGATGTTTTGGACCTAAAGCGCAACACTTGGGGCAACTACCTTCAGTTCCAATATGTCGACACGAACCGACAGGGTGGCCGAACCGACTCATTCCAAGTTCGACGAGCCCGACTTGGCGTGACTCAGCGAATTGACCCGCGAACGGCCGTTCGATTCAGCTTCGACTTGGGTGGTACGCCTTTCACCGGAGTCAACCTTCCCGCTGAGACTACTACTCAGATGCGCGATGCATTCCTCACCTACGACATTGAGCCAAGCGACGTAAAGGTCGGAACGGCCCTTACCGCAGGTCAGTTCTCGGTACCCGTCGGTTACGAAGTTGAGCGATCATCGGCGGAACGAGAGTTTCCCGAGCGTGCTCAGTACAACTTGGTGAACTTTGCCGGTGAGCGAACCCGCGGTGCGTTCGTCCGACATGGCCTTTCCACGAGCGCAGTTGCAACCGTTGGCGTTCTGAGCCCGCTTTCGGTGAACGATGGCGAGCAGCGAGCCTTCACGGGATCACGCGGCAACAAGCTTGCCACTGTCGTCGGCCTCAAAACTTACTCGACCAAGTACGACCTCGGAATCAGCCTTCTCCAAGGCGAGCGAGCTGGTTACAAGGTTGGTTGGAGCGGCAACGCCGACGTCGTGGCTCCGGACGTCACTCGACGCTTTATCTATGTCGATGGCTCCTACATCGGCCTCATCGTTCCGAAGCTGTTCGTTCGCGGTGAAGCGATGTTCGGTAAGGATCGGACGGGCTTGAGCCTTGCCGAGAGCACGGTTACCTCCGGTGCCGCCGCTGGCATCCAGGCAAACGACGCTCGACTAGGCGAGAGAGACATGCGCGGATACCACGTTATCTTGGGCTACAACCTGTCGACTCGAAACCAGCTGAACTTCAAGTACGAGCAGTACGATCCGAACATTGACGCTAACGGCGACCTCTTCGAGGGCTATGGCCTTGCCTACCGGTACTTCATCAACCCAGGTGCAGTCGTAACGCTCGCTCACGAAATCTTTGAGGACCAGACCCGCGCCGCGAACGGACTGAATCCTGGCAACAAGCGATACCACGTCACGACTCTGCGCATGCAGTTCCGCTTCTAGTCGCAACTGAGGAAAATCATGAAACTTAAGAATATTCTCACGACTCTCGGCATGGCCGCCAGCGTTCTCGCGATGGCAGTCCTGCTTCAGGGCAAGCAAGTTTCGGTCAAGGGATCGGACACGATGCTTCCCATCAATCAGCGATGGTCCGAGGAATTCGCCAAGCGTGGCGGAAACGTTGCGGTCACTGGCGGCGGCTCTTCCATCGGCATCAATTCCTTCATCAACGGCGTCACCGACATCTGCGCATCTTCGCGACCTATCCGCAAGAGCGAGATCGATCGTGCCCGCAGCCGTGGCGCGGTTGCCGTCGAGACTCCAGTTGCGCTCGATGGCCTCGCCATCGCGGTCAACTCCAGCAACCCGCTAACTTCGATCGCGCTCGATGATGTTCGCAAGATCTACATCGGTCAGATCACCAACTGGTCCGAGCTTGGCGGTCCCAACGCTCCGATCGTGGTCATCAGCCGCGACCCGAACTCGGGCACTTACGGCTTTTTCCAGCAGAACGTGCTTCGCAACCAGAACTGGGGCAAGAGCGTTCGCTTCCTGCCTTCCACCAGCGAGGAAGTCCGCGAAGTTAGCCGAACCGACAACGCCATTGCCTACGGCGGCGTGGCCTACTTCAAGGGCAAGCGCGACGTGAAGATTCTTCCCGTCTCGCTCACCAAGGGTGGCCCGGGAATCGCGCCGACCGAAGACAACGTTCGATCGAAGAAGTATCCGATCTGGCGCTATCTGTACTACTACACGAACGGAAACCCTACGGGCGAGACCAAGAAGTTCATCGACTTCGTCCTCTCGAACGCAGGCCAGAAGATCGTTGAGGAAGTCGGCTACTACAGCCTCAAGCAACTCTAAGCGGACCAACACCGAGGCCGTCCCCAGTCCACAAGCTGAGGGCGGCCTTTCTGTGAACTCATGAAGAACCCAGCACCTCGCCGAGGGAGATTTCTCGACTTCTTGATGGAAGGCGCCGTCTACATTGCCGGCTTCTTCACGGTGCTGATGGTCGGGGCCATCTTCTACTATCTCGCCCACGAGTCCACCTACGCTTTCGATCGAAAGTTCGATTTCGGATTCAAATTCGCCGCCCAGCCGAGTGCTTCTTACCCGGGCGCCTTCGAGCGCAACATCGCCTTCGACCCCAATGCCTCTTACCTAACCGCCAACAAAGAGGGGCAAGACGGAGTCGACGAGAAAGAAGAAACCGCTCCGATGGCGACGTTGGCGACCCTCACTGGGTTCTCGCCGATGGCCACCGCGGTTGCCCAGAGTCCCGACCTTGCCAAGGTCACCGAAGCGGAAATCTACCGCGATAACTGGCGCGAGCAGAAGCGCACGGACCAACCCAGCCGCTTTTACATCTACGTCTTCGCAACGCCGGAGTACAAAGAGCAGACGATGCGTCTGGCTTGGATGGCAGACGAGCAACCTTTTGATGCCAAGAAGTCGCCCTTCAACTACCGCCTGAAGATGGTTCAATCACCCGAGGCAGCCAAGGGCATCACGGTGGACATTGACCTCAAGAAACTCTCGAAAGGCGATGTTGAGCTGCCGACCTACGTCGCAGCGACCGATGCCGACCGGACTAAAGGCTACATCTTCGAGTTTTCGGCGGAATCCTCCACGCCGAATGCGGTTGCCGTGGCGAGCAGCCTGCTCGACGACAGTTGGAACCCGACCGGCGCCTACCCACGCTACGGCTTCATGCCGCTCCTTTGGGGTTCGCTCTTTATCACCTTAATCGCGATGATCCTCGCCACGCCGGTCGCGGTTGCCTGCAGTGTGTTTCTCAGCGAGATCGCGCCGAGCAAGGTTCGAGAATGGCTCAAGCCGATCATCGAAATTCTCGCCAGCGTGCCCACGGTCGTCCTCGGATACTTCGGTTTGCTGCTTGTCGCGCCGGGAATCTTTAGTCTCTTCAAAGGCGTGATCCCGCTCGACAATGGTCGTACCTTGCTCACGGCGGCTGTGGTTTTGGCCGTGCTCCTTCTCCCAGTGATTACAAGTTTCGCGGAGGATGCCCTTAGAAACATTCCCGACAACCTACGCGATGCCTCGGACGCCCTCGGGTTCACGGCCAAGGAGAAGCTCCAGCAAGTGATCCTGCCCGCCGCACGTCCCGGCATCATTGCGGCGGTCCTCATGGGCTTCGCCCGAGCCATCGGCGAGACAATGATTATCTGGATTCTGAGCGGAGCATCGGACTCGAACCCGTCGTTCGCCAGCCCCCAGGCTTTTGCCAAATACATCGTCGGCGGCGTGCGCGGCACCCCCGACACCATCGCGACCGACATGGGCAACGTGAGCTTTGAGGGTGTCCACTACGGCCACCTCTTCCTGCTCGGCCTGATCCTGTTCGCGATCACGCTTACCATCAATCTCATCGGTTTTCGACTCTCGAGGAAGGCAGCATGGCGCTCGTAAGCATCACAAAGGATCAATTAGCGTCGCGCGACGCAGCCCGGCAGCGCGGCAGCAGTGGGTATCTCAACCTCCTGAAGTTTGGGGCCCTCCTCACGGCGATCATCGTGTTTGGCATCGTGTTCAGCATCATTTTCAAAGGGGCCCCCGCGATCACCTGGGAGTTCTTGACCGCCCCTCCGAAGGACGGCATGACCGCTGGAGGCATCGCGCCGATGATCCGTGGCTCGATCTTGCTGATGTTCGGGACCTTCCTCCTTGTGATCCCGCTCGGAGTTTTGGGTGGAGTTTGTCTTGCCGAGTATGCCGGCACGGGCAAGCTCGTGGGCTTCATGCGGGCGTGCGTGACCAGCCTGGCGGGAACGCCTTCCGTCATTTACGGCCTCTTTGGTTACGCCTTCTTTGTCTTGCTCCTCAAGCTTGGCACCAGCCTGATGGCGGGTTGGCTGACGCTGATGCTCTTGGCGATGCCCGTGATCGTCCTTTCCACCGAACAAGCGATTAAGTCAGTGCCAGATTCTCTGGTTGAAGCTGGCTATGCGCTGGGCCTCTCGCGCTGGCAGACCATGTGGAAGATCATTCTGCCGAACGCGCTGCCGGGCATCGCGACGGGTCTGATCCTTTCCTCGGGCCGCGCCGCAGGAGAGGCACCGCCGATCATTCTCACCTGCGGTATCTACTTCGAGGGCGTTGCCCGGACCGCGGTGACCTGGGAGACCCTGAAGCAGCCGGTGTCTAACCTTCCCTACCACGTCTTCGAGGGCTATCGCCAGGGCGGAGTCATCCCCGAGCGAGTGGTCTGGGGCACCTGTTTCACCCTCATCGTTTTCGTTCTCTTGCTCAACCTCACCGCCATCCTCCTGCGCGCTCGCGCCCGAAGCCAATCATGAGTACCACCGAGCCATCAGTTGTCTCTGCGAAGAATGTCAACGTCTTCTACGGCCCCAAGCAGGCCCTGAAGGGCGTGCAGTTCGATGCCCCTGCGAACAAGGTCACGACCTTGATAGGGCCAAGCGGATGCGGCAAGTCGACCTTCTTGCGCAGCCTGAATCGCATGAACGACCGCATCGCGAACTTCCGGCTTGAAGGTGAGATTCGGATCGAAGGCTCGGACCCCTATGCCAAGGGTGTCGACCTGATGAACCTGCGCCGAAGTGTTGGGATGGTCTTCCAGAAGCCGAATCCGTTCCCGATGTCGATCTACGAGAACGTCGCCCTCGGTCCGCGCCTCCATTACGGGGCGAAAGGCAAGGAATTGGACGACATCGTGGAATCCTCGCTGCGGGAGGCGGCCCTTTGGGACGAGGTGAAGGACGACTA
>JBMOJD010000060.1:0-20431 GCA_049317025.1 Fimbriimonas sp.
CCGTGGGTCATCGAGACGATGTAGGTGCGGACGGTGGCTTCGCCAAGCTCCTCGCGGGCTCGACGAACCACGCTGAAGACATCCAGGACCCGGGTCGTGACCTCCCCGCGCGAGGATGCGGGTGGCAGCAATGGGCGCGGGTTGGCCAATTCGCGCGAGAGCAAGTCGATCTTTTCGTCTTCGCTGAGCGAACTGTAGCGGACGGAGGGCGGTAGAACGCCGGCGGCAGGAAGGATCTCATCCAGGGCGCGCGCGTGCTCTTCGCTGTGCTGGCGGATATCCAGGGTGGCGAGGTGAAAGCCGAAGGTCTGGAGCTGGAGAATGAGGTCGGTGATGGCCCCTTCGTCGGCGATCGACCGGGCGTGATGGTCACGAAGGCTGGTTTGGGCGATGAGCAGGGAAGCGATGAGGTCATCGGCCGTTCGGTAGGCGAGGGCGAATGCTTCGCCCGATTGCCCCGTGCGCATCGCTTGGGTCTTGCGCAAAGTCTGGGTGAGGCGAGCCTCAATGGCAAGAAAGAACCGGACGTACGGCTCTTGGGAATACCGGTTCAACTGCTCGGGTGTGAGCAGGTTGTCGGTCTCGGTGAGCAAAGCGAGCAAGGCGTCGCTGACCTTCGTGAGCTTGACGCTCTGGGTCATTGCCCGACGCAACGCCGAGGCCCGCGCCAGGGCGCTTTCCAGGGCGGCAATCCGGTGATCGAGGAGCGTGTCCCAGGTCACTTGCGCGGTCACATTTGGGTTGCCGTCTCGGTCGCCACCCACCCAAGAGCGGAACGTGAGGAACGGTTGGAGGTCGAAAGTTTCACCGGGGTAGTGGGTGGCGAGGGCGGCGCGAAGGTCGCGATGGAGCCAGGGAACCACCTGCAAAATCGTGCGCTCGAAGAAGTAGAGCACGTTGCGCACTTCCTCGCTCACCGTCAGCGAGGTCGACCGCATTTCGTCGGTTTGCCAAAGCTCGGTCAGGGTTTGCAGTATTCGGGTCTGGGCGGAGACGCCACCGCTAAGGGCCTCGGTCAGGGTCGGAGATGCGCCGACGCGGTCGAGGTTGAAAACAATCTCTTGGAGCTTATCGAGGACGGCCTTGCGCCGGGCTTCGGTGGGGTGAGCGGTCAGGGTAGGGGCGATTTCGATGCGGGCCAGAAGATCGCGCATCTGGGTCGCAGTGAAGCCAGAGGCCTTGAGGTCACGCACGGCATCTTCAATCGATTCTCGCCGTCCCCCCGTTTGTTCGCGACCTCGGTTCACGCGGACGATTTCTTTCTGTTCGGCCGCATTCAGGAGTTGGAAGAGGACGGTGAAGACTCGGGCGAGTTGACGCAGGCGAACCGGGTCCTTGAGGGCGGGATACTTCTCCGTGAGCAGGGCGGCATCGGTGGGATGGAGCGTGATGTCCCGAGCGAGCTCGATCAGATCCGGGCCTTCTTGCTCGGCCAGGGCCTGACCAAGAAGGTCATCCAGCAGGCGAATATCCGCCGAGAGCGGTGAAGAGAGGCCAAAGGATTCGGGGTCGAGGTCGAGAAAGGGCATAGAATCCACTGCGAGAGGGCCCCGTTGCCCCAGATTAGCGAGATTCTAGGTTACACCCTAGGGGCTCGGAAGTGTGAAGAATGCGGTGGCGCCGCCACCCAACGTGCCCTCGAGCCAGACTTTTCCACCATGGCGCTCGATGATGCGACGCACGATCGAGAGCCCGACCCCGATGCCCGAGAACTCCGTTTCGTTGTGGAGTCTTTGGAACGGAGTAAACAGCTTGTGGACGAAGTTGGCATCGAAACCGACACCATTGTCTCGGATGAAAAAGGCTCCGGCCGCCTCATCAAAGCCCATCTCAAGCGCGGCGTTCTCGGTACGGGCGGTGTACTTCCAGGCGTTATCCAGAAGGTTTTCCACCGCGAGTGGGATCAAAAGAGGATCGCCCGCACTAACCATTCCCGGCTTGACCTTCCAGCTGACATGTCGGTTGGGAGATGCCGCTTCGACCTTCGTCCAATAGGCGGTGGCTACGGCAGAGAGATCAACAGGACCAGTAGAGACCTTGGACTGCGAAAGCCGGGAGAAGGCGAGGAGCTGATCGATCAGCTGGCCCATCTTTTTCGCCGAACGGCGTACGGTGGCGAGATAGCCCTTCAATTCGTCGGTGGCGTGCTCGCCAAGCTCGTCGTCGATGAAGTGACAGTTGGCATCGATGGCGCGCAGTGGGCCGCCGAGGTCGTGGGAGACCGAATAGCAGAGCGTTTCAAGGTCGCTCGTCGAAGACCGCAGTTCCTTCGTCCGCTCGGCCACGGTCTGCTCCAATAGGTCGCTGAATTCGCGGGCCTTGTCCGCCTTGTGCTTCTCTTCCGTGATATCAGTGAATGTCCCGAGCAGAAGGTCGAAGTTCCCGCTGGCATCGCGACGATGTGGCCGAACATAGACTTGCAGCCACTGAACAGTTCCGTCTGGCCGCCTTCGCCCTACAATCTTGCGTACCGGTGCTCGCGTTGCTAGAGTCTTGACGACCGGCGATTCGGAGTTGTCAAGAGGGACCTCCTGTTCATCAACTAGCCCCCAGACGCAACGGCCGTCCTTTAGGCAAGGAAACTCCCGCATGTCGAACCCCAGAATCTCGTCCGCGCGGTGGTTTGCCCATTTCGGTTGGCCGTTGGTATCGATCAGAGCAACACCTTCCACCAGTGATTGCAGAACTTCGGATAATTGATACTCCGCTTCCTGCTTCTCCGCCAGAGCCTTGCTGAAGCTAAGTTCTTCCGATATCCGTTCAGCAATCAGGCTAATGATCGCTCGCCGGTAGAGAAGGTCCGGCATGGGCTTCCGGTCCAAGACGGCAACATGGCCGATGTTTTGCCCGTTCCGGTCAAAAATCTTCACTCCGAGATAGCTCTCGGCTTCCATTTCGACCAGGAGGTCATCTTCGGGGAACTCGATGGTGACTCCCCGGGGGAAGCAACACAGCTCGCCCGCAATCACGGAGCCACAAGGGGTTCCGGGAAGCGTGTAGGACATATTCTCCTGGATTTGACCATCGGCAAGCACCAACACCGTGTTGGCAGTGTTCTTATCTTCGCTTAGCAAAGCGACGATAACATAGTCCGTATCGAGGGTCTCTCCCAGCAATCGAGCCTGATGTTCGAGTCGACTTTGTTGCCCGCGGCCGGGTCCGGTTTGGGTGACAATCTCGCCGAGCATCTTGTTCGACCGCATCGTCGCGGTGATGTTCATGGCGATGCCGCCGACCCGTTGCGGCTGACCTTTTCCATCCCGGGCGGTGACGCGAAGACTCAAGGTGAAGAAGAGGGGACGACCATCGCGATGGTGGACTTCCCAATCTTCCGAAGTCACGTGGTCATCGCCTAGCGTTTCGTAGGAGAGCAGGGTGGTCTCAACGGAGGTCTTGCCGCGAGGAAAAAGTTTGGCAAGCTCGTCCGGCGCCATCCGGGCCATCTCGGCGAGCGAGTAGCCGAGTGCCTCGGCAAAACGCGGTGAGAGGTAGGTGAAATGCCCAGTGCGCAGGTCAAATTCGATAAAACCCGCTTGGATATTCCCAAGAAAGCTTTCCGCGCCTTGTAGTCCTAAAAGTGTGACTGAGTCTGAAGGAGTCTGAGCTTTCAACGTTGGCCTCCGCCGCCGCGCCGTCCGAAGTGCTATCGTTTAGCTCTCGTGCGGGTTCTCTATATTCTAACGATCTTTATCAGTTCGGCGATTCTCTTTTTGGTCCAGCCGATGATTGCGAAGATGATTTTGCCGAGATTCGGCGGATCTTCACAAGTTTGGACGACAAGCATGGTGTTTTTTCAGGCGGCCCTTCTTTTGGGGTACGCCTACGCGCACTTCTCGACCAAGTGGCTTGGTGCCCGACAACGCTGGGTTCACCTTGCTGTTCTTGCCGTCGCCGGCTTGGTGGCGTTGCCTTTTCACCTGCCAAACGGTTTGGCCGCGCGCGGTGCCCAAGACCCGACCTTTGCCTTGCTAGGTCTATTGGCCATCGTCGTCGGGCCGGTCTTCTTCGCGGTTTCGGCAGGCGCCCCGATCCTGCAGCGATGGTTCTCAACAAGCGCCGACCCCCTGGCCCGTGATCCCTATTTTCTGTACAGCGCCAGCAACGTCGGCAGTTTTGTGGCTCTGCTTGGCTACCCGTTTGCGATGGAGCCGGCGATGCGCCTGGCCGAACAATCGCGCACATGGATGGTGCTCTATGGGTGCCTATTCGTCCTGATGGCGCTCTGCGCGTTGGTCCCCGCCAAGGTCGTGGAAGTCGCCCAGACGGTCCAAGTCCCCAAGATTTCTTCGCCGCAGCGTTGGCGCTGGATCGCGCTCGCCGCCGTCCCCACGAGCTTGATGCTCGGCGTGACGTCGTACATGTCCACGAACATCGCGCCGATGCCGTTGCTCTGGGTGGTGCCGCTCGCGCTCTACCTGCTGTCGTACATCCTTGCGTTTGCCTCTCGGCGCGTGCTCTCGGTCAAGATTCTCACCCGGGCTTTCTCGCTGATCGTGACTCCGCTGGTGCTCGCGATGATCCTGGAATCGCACGAGATGTGGTTGAGCGGATTGCACCTGCTTGCATTCTTCCTTGCTTCGTGGATGTGCCACGCGCAGTTGGCGGAGGATCGGCCCGAGGCGGAAAACTTGACCGAGTTTTTCCTGTGGCTATCCGTTGGCGGCGTGGTCGGCGGAATCTTCAACGGCCTCGTCGCGCCGGTGATCTTCAACAACCTCTATGAGTATCCCATCGCCATCGTGGCGGCCTGCTGCCTGCGGGCACCGCTCACGGAGAAGGCGAAGAGCTTCAGCTGGCTGGACCTGCTGTATCCAATCGCGATTGGCATCCTGAGCTATTCGCTGATCTGGTTCTGGAAGTATCAGGGGCTGCCCTGGGGCGCGAACCGCACCGCCGTGGTTGCGGGCATTCCCGCTATTCTTTCGTTCTTGGCCGTGGACCGTTCGTGGCGTTTTGGCCTATCCTTAGGTTCGCTGCTCATCATTTCGCTGGTCGCCGCCACCTCGAACGGAGGTCGTGTGCTCTCCATCGAGCGGAGCTTCTACGGTGTCCACCGCGTGACGACGGACGGGACGTTCCACCGGATGGTGCACGGCAACACGGTCCACGGGATGCAGTTCATTGAGCCCGATAAGCAGTCGACGCCGCTCACGTACTACTTCCCGAATGGCCCAATTGGCGAGGTCATCAAGGTTCTGGAGTCGGATAGTCGGCTGAACAAGGTGGGGTTCGTTGGCCTCGGAGTCGGCTCCCTGGCCGGATACGGCCGACCGGGCATGGATATCACGTTCTACGAAATCGACCCAACCGTCGAGCGAATGGCGCGGAATCCAAATCTGTTCACCTACCTCTCGAACAGCAAGGGCAATGTGAAGGTGGTGCTTGGCGATGCGCGGCTGATGCTTGAGGACGCCGCCGATGGCGGCTACGGGCTGATCGCCCTGGATGCCTTCAGTTCCGACGCGATTCCCGTTCACCTTCTGACCAAGGAGGCCTTCGAGCTCTACGGGCGAAAGTTGCGCGTAAATGGCTTGCTGGCGGTGCACATCTCGAACCGCTACCTGAACTTGGCCCCGGTGGTAGCAGCGAATGCGCGTGAACTGGGCCTCTGGGCGCTTGAATTCACCGATGGTGCGACTGATGACGAGCGGGCGGAGGGCAAGAACGCTTCGCGCTGGATTCTGGTTGGTCGCGACAAGGCATCGCAGGATCTCTTCCGGGCCACGCGAAACTGGGAAGAGATCGAGGTTTCGGACAAGTTCCAGCCTTGGACCGATGACTTCTCGAACATCCTGAAGGTCTGGAATACCGACCAGTGAGCTACACAATCCTGTTCCTCGGTGACGTCGTCGGCAAGCCCGGACGCTTGGCGGTCAAGGCGGGCTTGCCGAGCTTGATCGAGACCCATAAACCGCTTTTCACCATCGTCAATGGCGAAAACGCGGCGGCCGGAGTTGGAATCACCCCGACCATTGCCGAAGAGCTTTTCTCCTACGGGGCCGACGTGATCACGCTCGGCAACCATGCCTTCAACAAGCGGGAAATTGGCAGCTATATGGAAACCAAGCCGCCGATTGTTCGCCCCGCGAACATGGCGGCGGGGGTTCCCGGCCGGGGCGTGCATGTGATCGAGCGTGACGGCATCCAATTGGCCGTCCTAAATCTTTGCGGTCGGGTGTTCATGGATGGCTACGATGACCCCTTCGCGGCGGTCGATCGCATCTTAGCCGACCTAGAGACCCCGCATGTATTCTTGGACTTCCACGCCGAGGCAACGAGCGAGAAGGTCGCGATGGGCTACCACTGCGATGGCCGGATCTCCGCGATGGTTGGTACGCATACGCACGTCCAAACCGCCGACAACCAGGTCTTGGACTGGGGAACTGCCTACATCACCGACGTAGGAATGTGCGGGCCAGTACGAAGTGTGCTCGGAATGGACCGCGAGATCATTTTGCGGAGGTTCCGAACGGGGCTTCCTGAACGATTTGAGGTTGCGGAGCAACCGGGTGTAATCTGTGGGGTGGTATTGCGCGTCAAAAGAGAAACAGGCCGCGCCATCGACATTGAGCGCATTCGGTTTGGTGACGTTTAACCCGGAGGAATCCACGCTATGAAGATTTGGACATCGATTTTTGCCTTTGCTATGGGAGCCGTTGTCATGGCTCAAACTAGCACGGTCCTCTACGCGCCGGTTCGGCTCATCAAGGATCAAAACATTTCCCTGCGATCATGGGGAAGCGGCACGATCTCGGAGACCGACGAAGCCGCTTATGAAGGAACGAATTCCATTCGCATCAGCTCGCGGAACTTTTTCCAGGGCGGCTCGATCGTTTTTGGCAGCGGCACCGATCTCAATGCTGCGTACGCGGACAAGAACAACCTCCTTCGGTTGATCTACCGACCGATTGACTCGAACACGACCTTCGGCGGCACCGGCGGCGGCGCCCCGGGCCTCGGTGGTCGTGGCGGTGGTGATGCCGAGGGTGCTCCTGGCGGACGTGGTGGCCCCGGTGCGGCTCCGGGTGGACGCGGTGGCGGCGGCATTCCCGGTGGTGTTCCTGGCGGACGTGGTGGCGGTGCTCCCGGTGGTATCCCCGGTGGCGTACCTGGAGGTCGCGGTGGTGCAGCCGGTGGCCAGGGACTTCCTCCCGGTGGGCTAAACGGCATCGGCGGTATTCCGAGCGGTCTGCGTGGTGGCCAGGGCTTCCCCGGTGGCGGACTTCCGGGTGGTCTGGGTCGAGGTGCAGGTATGGCGGGCAATGCTCAGCCAACCGGTCTCAAGACTCTGCGATTCATCATCACGACCACAGACAACAAGAAGAGCGAAGCCTATGTGCCCGTGACGACTTCGAGCGCGGGAGACAAGGGCTGGAAGAGCGTTGCCGTGCCCCTTCAGGCAATCTCGGGATTTGATCGAACGAACCGCGTGATCAAGGAGATCGCGCTGGCGGGCGACACGACCACGTCGTTCTTTGTTGGTGATATCCGCGTGATCAACGACACGACCCCGATTCGGGGCGAAGCAAACTACAAGGACATCAACCTCGCCCTCGGCCAAGAAGTGACCTTCACGGCTTCGGGAACCGGTGGTTCGAGCGTCCTCAAGTACACCTGGGACTTCGACAGTGCCGATGGTATCCAGGTGGATGCCGAAGGCCAGTTGATCAAGCGAAAGTTCCGCAAGGCGGGCAGCTACGTCATCACCCTCACGGTGCAAGACGAGCACGGCCTGAAGGCACCCTACAGCACCACGATCAAGGTCAAAGTTAACCCGTAAGGGGAACGACTCGTGGAAATGGCCGCCGCGCTCGATTGAGGGCTCGGCGGCCATTTTTGCGTGAAAAGAAGGAATCCGCCAAACGGCGAAGAATTTTCCTCATTTAATCTTCTGAATCGCATACACTAGAGTAACCATGATGGGGTGGGTCCGTCGTTGCGCGTGTTTGGGAGAGAGAATCCAGGGGGCTGGTTATGATCGATAACCCCTCTGCGTTCGGCACGATGCAAGACGAAGAGGTTGTGAACCTCGCCAAGTCTGGGCACCTCGGTGCCACCGAATTCCTCATTAGCCGCTACCGCCCCTTGGTCGAGAACAAAGCCAAAGCCTATTTCGTCGTGGGAGCGGACCGCGAAGACGTCATCCAAGAAGGCATGATCGGCCTCTACAAGGCGATCCGAGACTTTCGCAACGACCGACTGAGCAAGTTTCGCCCCTTTGCCGAGCTCTGCGTGACCCGGCAGATCATCACTGCAGTGAAGACGGCCACTCGCCAGAAGCACGTGCCGCTAAATGGCTATGTTTCCCTTCACCGGTCGCTGACTGGCGAAGCGCAGGATGGCTCGCTGCTGGACGTGTTGCCAGACGAGACCTCAGAATCACCCGAGCAGTCGGTTTTTGAAGATAAGCTGCCGCCCAACTTGGAAGAGTTGGTGAAGCACGTGCTTAGCGACCTGGAGCGAAAAGTACTCCGGTGCTACCTCGACGGACTTTCGTACCGGGAAATGAGCGGGTCGCTGGACTGCCATACGAAGTCAATCGACAACGCTCTCCAGCGTGTGAAGCGCAAGATCTCGCATTTGATGCGGGATTAGAACTTTTCCTTGCGTAAGGCAGTACCTATGACCCTATAATGAAGTCTGGTCCTGAGTTCGGGCCAGGTGATTTGTGCGGATTGCGTTACTTTCTAAAGAGCCTCTTTTTTGTGATGCCTTGGCGGCGCTGTTGAACCAGCACGGTAGCTTTCAAGTGGTCGCGAACGAGAGGTCGCCGAAGAATTTGGTCGAGGCGGCGAAGGCGCGACGTTGCCAAGTGTTGGTGGTGGATTCCACGCTTCTCGATCCGCGCGAAGTTCAATTCTTGATGGGGGCCCGTGCGTTTGGCGACTTCCGGATTGTTTTCGTTATCCAGGAGTCGGAACGAGAAGGCTTTGCTGAGTTCACTGCCGATGGCTTGGTCTCACGCCAGAACACCGGCAAGGACCTCTTTGCTGCGCTCGGGGAGGCCGGGGTCCGCGTCAATCTTCGCCGGCCCATGGTGCGCGAGTCGGTCGTGCGCGAGCACCGGTCAGAGTACGGGAGTAACACCGCACTCAGCAGCCGCGAGATCGATGTCGCTCACTTTGTTGGTGAGGGTCTTTCGAACCGGAAGATTGCCGAAGCCACGGGCCTCCAAGAGCAGAGCGTCAAAAACCTCGTCAGCGTGATCATGAAGAAGCTGGGCTGCGCCAACCGGGTTCAGGTCGCGATCAAACTGGCGGAACGGCCCGAGGTCAATCAAGGCGTGTCGTGAGGAGTCGCATCATCACGGTTCTGTGGCTGGTCCCTCTGGTCGTGGGGGTACTTTCGTTCACTTCCCCCTGGCCGGTCTTTGCGACGGCCTTGGCGGTGCTTTTCCTTGGATTTCGGGAGATCAACCGAATGGTTGGCGCGCCGAGCCGACCTCCGATCCTCGGCACCATCCTTATCTTCGTCGGTCTTTGGGTAGAGCTTGCTCCAAAGGGTGCCCGATACGAGATCGTGGCTCTTCTTGGCGGTCTTGCTGGTTTGCTCGTCGGAAGCTGGAGTCTGGTCCATTTCAGCTTGAAGCATGAGATCAATTGGGGGTTCATGGCCACAGTCCGCGCCGACCTTGCCGGGCTATGGCTTGCAGGCCCCCTCTTGTGCCTGTTCGACCTCCATCAACGAGTCTCAGGCGCGATCCCGGTGGATGTCCGCAATCCAATTCTGCTCGTGCTCTTCCCGGTCTGGGCGGGAGATTCGCTTGCGATCTTTGTGGGCAAAGCGTTTGGTCGGCATCCCCTTTGGCCAGAGATTTCCCCGAAGAAGACCTTCGAAGGCGCGGCCGGCAATCTCCTTGCGGCGTTGGCGATGGGCTCGTTGGTGGGCGGCTGGATCGGCGTCGGAACGAACCTTGGGCTGGCTTGCGGAGCCATCGCCGGGACGATCGGCCAGGGTGGCGATTTGTTCGAAAGCTGGGTCAAGCGCACTGTCGGCATGAAGGACAGTGGCGACCTCTTGCCTGGTCACGGTGGCTTGCTTGATCGCGTCGATTCGCTGCTGTTTACCGCTCCAGCGGTCTCGCTTCTGCTCTATTTGGCTAGCCGATAGGCTCAACCAAATGTTTCACGTGAAACAATTGACCCTTGTGCGGCGGTACCCTTAGAGGACTTTCACGACAGGAAAGTGACTCTATGAACCATCAAGAAATGCCCACGCGTTACGACGCATCCATCACCGAATCGAAGTGGTATCTGGCCTGGGAAGCGGCTGGCCTCTTCCAGCCGAGCGCCGAAGGGGAGCGGTACTGCATCACGATCCCGCCGCCCAATATCACAGGGTCCCTCCACATGGGCCATGCCCTGTGCTACCCGCTCCAGGACTTCCTTGGCCGCTACCAGCGCCTGCTTGGCAAGAGCGTCCTTATCCTTCCCGGCCAGGACCATGCTGGTATAGCCACCCAGTCTGTGGTGGATAAGCAACTGCGCAAGCAGGGCCTCAGCGCGACCGCCATTGGCCGCGAGGCGTTCCTAGAGAAGGTCTGGGAATGGCGCAAGGAGAGCGGCGACACGATTCTGAAGCAGTTCCGGATGCTGGGCTGCGCGTTCGATTGGTCGAGAACAAGGTTCACGCTGGACGAGAAGTACGCCGAAGCGGTCCTGCGGGTGTTTGTCGATTGGTTCGACCGGGGCATCATCTTTCGGGGCAAGCGGGTGGTCAACTGGGACCCCGTGCTTCAGACCAGCGTTTCGGATATCGAAACGGAGCGTAAGACGGTGCGCGGCAAGCTGTACTACATTCGATACCCCTTCGCCGATGGCTCCGGTGAGGTGATCATTGCCACCACCAGGCCGGAGACGATGCTCGCCGACGTGGCCGTGGCGGTTCATCCGAGTGATGATCGCTACAAGGGCCAGATTGGCAAAACGCTCCGACTGCCGCTGGTGGGCCGTGAGATTCCCCTGATCGCTGATCAGTACCCTGATCCTGAATTCGGCAGCGGCGCGGTGAAAATCACGCCCGCGCATGACCCTAATGACTACCAAGTGGGCGTGCGTCATGGCCTTGCGATGCCGGTCTTGCTCGATGAAAAGGCCCGAATCACGGCCGAGGGCGGCGTCTATGCTGGTCTGGACCGCCTGGAGGCGCGCAAGCGCATCGTGGCCGACCTCGAAGAGCAAGGCTTCCTGGAGTCGATCAAGGACCACGATATCCCGATCATCATCAGCGAGCGAAGCGGCGAAGTGATCGAGCCCCTCCTCTCGGAGCAGTGGTTTGCCGACCAGGAGAAACTCGCCGGGCCAGTGATCGAGGCGGTCAAGCAGGGACAGGTCAAGTTTCACCCCCCGCGCTACGAGCGAATCTTCCTGGATTGGATGGAGAACATCCGTGAGTGGTGCGTGAGCCGCCAGCTTTGGTGGGGGCACCGCATCCCGGTCTACTACGATGCCGAGGGAAATTCTTTCGCGGGTATCACCCAGGCCGACGCCGAGGTGAAGGCGGGTCGACCCCTGGTACGTCAGGAAGAGGACGTTCTCGATACCTGGTTCAGCTCCGGCCTCTGGCCATTTGCCACGCTCGGCTGGCCGGATGACACCCAGGACCTGAAGGACTTCTTCCCGACCCAGACCCTGATCACAGACCGCAACATCATCAACCTTTGGGTCGCCCGCATGATGATGATGAGCAGCGACCTGATTGGTCCCATGCCGTTCCAGGACGTCATGATCTATGCCACGGTCCTCCGCGAGGATGGCCGCCGCATGAGCAAGAGCCTTGGGACCGGTATTGATCCCGTCGAGGTCATCGAGAAGATCGGGGCCGATGCATTGCGGTACACCTTGCTGTCGCAGACTGGGGCAAACCAGGACCTACGATATAGCGAAACCAAGACCGAAGAAGCTCGGAATCTTTGCAACAAGATATGGAACGCGACTCGCTTTGTCCTACTGAACGTGACCAAGACGCCGTCGAAGCCGGATTCGCTGGAGACAGTCGATCGTTGGCTCCTCAGTCGCCTCGCTAAGACAGAAAAGGCCGTAAAGGAAGCCTACGATGGCTATGACCTGCAGCTTGCCTGCCAGCACCTCTACCGCTTCTTCTGGTCGGAACTTTGTGATTGGTACATCGAGGTCGCCAAGCCGCGCCTGAACGACCCCGAGCGACGCGAGACCCCCCAATGGGTGCTTCTCACCGCGCTAGAGGCCTTCCTCACGATGCTGAGCCCGATCATGCCCCACATCACGGAGGAGCTATATCAGTATCTGCCCTTGCCCGACAAGAGTCCATTCCTGATGTCGGGTCATTGGCCAAAACTGCCTGTCGAATTTGCCGATGATGCCGCTGAGAGCCAGATCGAGCGCGCCTTTGAGGTCACGCGGGCCCTTCGGTCTCTGCGGGCGGAGATTGGGTTACCCGCGATGCGGACCATTCCTGTTGCCTCGTTTGAAGGCGATCTGGGCGGAATGGAGGACCTCATTGCCTCCCAGTCGTGGGTCACAGAACTCAAACCCGGGAAGCCAGAGGGCAAATTCGTGTCGGCGACGGTAGCTGGCGTCGATCTCCATCTCCCGACTGAGGGGCTCATCGACACCGAAAAGGAGCTCGCGCGCCTAGTGCGAGCAATCGAAAAGGATCAAGCGGAGCTAAAGGGCCTCGAAGGCAGGCTGAGCAACCCGCAGTTCATCGAGCGCGCCAAACCCGAGGTCATCGAGCGAGACCGAAATGCGGCCCAGGAGATCCGCGAAAGGATCGAGCGGAACGAGGAGCGGCGCAAAGGCCTAGGGAGCTAGGAGCTAGGAGTTGGGAGTTGGGAGAATGAGGTCTTCGCCCGAGCAGCGTAACCGAACCTCCTCGCTCCTAACCCCAAGCTCCCAACTCCTCCTCCTCTACTTGACCTGAGCGGCCAGGGTCGGCCAGCCCTGCTGCGCCATGGCTTCGTTCCCATTCGAGAGCTCAAGCACGCGCTTCTTGTCATCGGGCGTCAGGTTTTCCCATTGGCCCCCAGCGCGCTTATAGATTTCCACCAATTCAGATCGACGCGCAAGGGCCGCATCTACCTCGCTCTTGGCGGGGTTTTTCGCCAAGTTTGGGTCCTCATTCTCGCCACATCCGGCGAGAAAGAGAGACCCCAAGCACAACATGCACAGGAATGTCTTCGTCCGAAGCATCGTCAATAGACGCCCTGGATCGACTCCTGCGGGAAGATGTTCTCCACCTTCAGACTGCCGAGCTTGATAACCTTGGCATGGCCATCGACATAGTTGACGGTCGTGCCCTGGCTGTAGGGATAGCGGAGACCCTTGCACATGAACGGTCCCCAAGTGCAGAACCAAGTTCCGAGTGCGCCAGGACCGGACTGATTCTCCCAGGAGAGGTCAGCTTTGACCCAGTTGTCTCGGTACCACTGGGCGGCGAGCACAATGTCATTGCCCGAGGCAGGGAAGCTGGTGACACCAGGAACCTGCTCAGGTCGAGTCCACTCAACAGGAATTTCGAAGGCCCACTGGGCGCCGCCGCTCCAGGTGAAGTTCTCGGTCAAGCCCGCCATCAGCATCTCGGCCGGTCGTGCCGCTGCCGATCCGCTCAAGCTGGGGATTCGGCGGCCATCCTGGACCCAGGGCGCATCGCTCTGGTCCTCGCCCATTACGAGCGCATTTGCACCGTAGCTGGGACCGAAAGTGCCGTCCGTCTCGCGACCAAGAGGGCTGCGCCAGATGCCGAGCGAGAACCGCTTGCCGCCGCTGGTACCGGTGATGAAGTCACCCGGAACCGATGGCTGGGCGCCGGATTTGACGTAGGGATTGACCTTGTACTGCCAAGGCGTCCACTGGCCGGTGATGTCGATCGTGCTCGCCAACGGGAACACATCGTCGTTGTCGGTGGCATACATCACAACGCCGAGGCCGATCTGCTTGACGTTGCTGAGACAAGTGGTCTTCTTTGCCGCCATCTTGGCTTGGGCAAAAACAGGGAAGAGAATCGCCGCCAAAATGGCGATGATTGCAATGACGACGAGGAGTTCAATGAGCGTGAAGGCTCTGTTGCTTCGTTGCATAGGTCACCAATTCCTTGATCCAAGTCGATCAGTATCCAATCGACTTATAACTATAACTGACGTATGATACAACGAATTTCAGCATCCTAGCAAAGAAAATCAAGCATTTTTTACGCTCGCGTCGAATTGCGCGCGATCAGGACGGGGGCAAGCACTTCCGTCTGGGGCTCGCTCTCATCGCCCTGAATCCGCGCGACCAATCGAGTCGCCGCCGCCTGGCCCATGCGGTGCGGGTGCTGGTCCAGGCTGGTGAGGCCCATGTAGTCGGCCCATTCGGGGTTGCCGTAGCCGACGACGGCCAGGTCCTCGGGTACCCGGAGCCCGTGCTCCCTGGTTGCGATGATCACCCGACACGCGAGCGAGTCACTCATGGCAAAGACCGCCGTAGGCGCGGGCCGCAGGGCGAGCAGCTTCTCAATATCGGGTTTTGAACCCAAAAACGTCGAAGGAATGGTGTAGTCCGGGTCCGGCTCGATCCCATGCGCGGTCAGAGAAGCGCAATAGCCGCGATAGCGTTCCTTCGCCGAAGACGTCTCGCCCGCACCACCCAAGAAGGCGATGCGCTGGTGTCCAGCGGCAACGAGGTGATCGACGGCAATCCTTCCGCCCTCAAAGTCGTCCGAAAGCACGGTATCAACTTTGCCCGCCATCCGGAGGTCATCAATGATCCCGAGGTGCACGCCGTGGCGCATGGCGTCTTCCGCCCACCCCGGCAGTTCGGCGACGGTGGATTCGTCGGCAATGGCGATGATGCCATCCACCCGGTGTTCCATCAGCATGCGGACCTGTTGGCGGCCAAAGTCCACGTTACTGCGCGTGTGCGCGATCAAGATTTGGTAGTTCTGCTCCGTGAAGCCCTCTTCCAGGCCCATGAGAAGCTGGGAGTAGAACGAGTGATCGAAGTATCCGAGCAGGACGCCGATGGTGGAGCTCTTTCCGCGCAGGATTCCGTCGGCAAGACGGTTCGGGGTGTAGCCGAGCTGATCGGCCGCCGCGATCACTCGCGCCCGGGTGGCGTCGGTGATCGACTTGTCGGTCCGGTTGCTCAGGACGTACGAAACCGTCGCCTGAGATACCTCGGCCAGTCGGGCCACGTCGATGCTGCTTGGACGCTTGCGCATAGTTACCTAGAACCGCCGCATCGCTGTGAGTGCGAGGAAGTTCTGCCCCTGATTCTTGCCGCTCGAGCCGCCATTGGAAACGTGGAGGAACCGGAACCCGACGTTCCAAGCCTCCTGTCCGGGCAAAATCCATCCGACGGCCAAGCACGGGGTCGTGTTGAAAAGGCTGTCAAGGTCCACGGTGCGGCGGTTGGCGTATTGCACACCGAGGCCGAGATCGACATAGTATCGGTTGCCAAACTCGTATCGCGCATAGCCAATGGCCCCGATGGCCCAGGTGGAGTTTGCGGGCTGCCCGCTGGCACCCCGGCTACGTGTGCCATCGATATACAGTTCGCGAACAAACTTGCCCGTCCGCCCGCGCCAGCTCAATCGCCGGTCCGGCGCACTCCATTGAAGAAAAATTCCACCACCGCTACGGGGGTCTTCGCTGCCCAAAACCTGGAGACCTTGGCCCACGAAAACGCCAATTGAGCGGTCAGACCTCGCAAAGGCAGCCCCAAACAGGGCAAGGGCCACCGCAGTTCCGATTGGTCGATAGGTTCGAATCAGGTACATTGACATTAAGGTCCGGTATCCCGGGTAAGTCCATGAGTACGAAACTTCCCGTGGTCGTGATCGTTGGCCGTCCCAACGTTGGTAAAAGCACTTTCTTCAACCGCATTGTTGGAAAGCGCATTGCTGTTGTAGAGGATACACCAGGAGTCACCCGCGACCGCCTCTATGCCGAGGCCGAATGGAACGGACGCAAATTCCAAGTCGTCGATACTGGCGGAATCGTGTTCGAAGACACCGATCCGTTTACCGAGCAGATTCGCGTCCAAGCCAACATCGCTCTTTCCGAAGCGAGCGTGATTCTCTTCCTCACCGAGATCACCGCCGGCGTCCATCCCGATGACCGCGACCTCGCCCAGAGCCTGCGCGGCGTGAAAACTCCCCTGCTGGTCGTTGCGAACAAGAGCGACAACCCCGGCCGCGAAGCGTTCGCGAACGAATTTTATGAGCTCGGCCTCGGTGAGGTCTACCCAGTTTCCAGCCTCCACGGTCGCGGCGTCGCCGATGTTCTGGATGTGGTCGTTGACCTTCTCCCCCCGCTCGATGAACTTCCCGAGATTCGCGATGAAGTCCGGCTTGCGATTGTCGGCCGGCCCAATGTCGGCAAGTCTTCGCTGACCAACGCCTTCACCGGCGAGCAGCGGATGATCGTCTCCGACATTGCGGGCACCACGCGAGACGCCATCGATACCGAACTGAACTATCGCGACGAGCGATTCCGCCTCATCGACACCGCGGGAATTCGCCGCCGGGGCAAGATCCAAGGCACCATCGAGTACTACATGGTCAATCGGGCCGAGCGCGCTCTGGAGCGCGCCGACTGCGCCCTCGTGGTCGTGGATGGCAACGAAGGCCTGACCGATGGCGACAAGCGCATCATGAAGCTGGCGCACGACGCAAACCGCGCGTGCGTGATCGCGGTGAACAAGTGGGACCAAAAGGAACCGCCGGACGGCGAACCCAGACGCAAAACCCCGCTCAAAAAGGACTTCGAGCGCATCATCCGCGACGAGATTCCCGAGCTTGCCTACGCCCCCATCGTGTTCACTTCCGCAACCGAAAGCGCGGGTCTGGAGCCTGCCCTCGATGCCGTCCTGATGGCGGTCGAGAACTACAGTTTCCGCATCTCCACCGGAGCCCTGAACCGACTCATCGGTGATGCGGTCTTCGAGAAGCCATACACCTCGAAGGGCAAGGCGCTGAAGATTTACTACTCAACTCAGGTCGCGACCCGGCCCCCGAGCTTCGCCCTGTTCTGCAACGACCCCGAGATTTTGCACTTTAGCTACGAGAGGTACCTAATGAACCGCCTCCGCGCCAGCTATCCGCTTCCCGGGACCCCGATCCGAATCTTCGCCCGCAACAGTCACAAACGCGACGGCGAATAACTTGCAGGAGTTAAACCTTTGGCCGTGGAAATTCGACGATTATGGCCAAGGCCTTCACGCTTATTGAGTTGCTCGTCGTCATCGCGATCATCGCGATCTTGGCCGCGATTCTGTTTCCCGTTTTCGCCTCAGCCAAGGGCTCGGCCAAGAAATCCAGTTGCTTGAGCAACGTCCGCCAGCTTGCCGTGGGCTCGTACCAATACAGCTCGGACTACGACGACCAGCTGTTGCCCTGGCTCAATGGCGATTGGGACCCGACTAAGCCGCGACCTGCCGACAACCAGAGCCTGTGGACGACCCTGCTCCAGCCCTACATCAAGTCCAAAGCCATCTTCTTCTGCCCCACCTTCGAGGAGCAGCGCGCGTTCACGGCCGAGCTTGATCCTCTCTGCAATGGCGCTGAATCTGAAGCCAACCACCGCGCACCATGGTCGCCTTACGATTACACCCGCGATGGCGCCCACTACGCCGTCGCATCGGGGACCCAAGGAGCCGGGACCCAAGCCGACCCCCGCCGTGCCTATGCCGGCAATGGTCTTGACCTCGAAACCCAGCAGTGGAGCCACTACACCACCACCCAGGTCGTCCGGCCCGCCGAAACGGCCTTGATCACCGAAGGCATCACCGCCCGCAGCGCCCACGGCTGGGCGATCATCTCGTTCGGTTGCACCGGGGTTGGATCGCACTTCGACGGCCAAAACATTGCCTTTTGCGATGGCCATGCCAAGTTCGTCTCGCGCAATCCCGAGCGCTACCCGCTCTTCCAGGATGCCGATGGCAAATGGAATGCCACCTATTTCGCCGTGGATCGTTAGGTCATTCGCGCGATGACGTCATAATCATGCCAGTGGTGACGCCAGTCGGCGAAACCGCGACCCTGAAGGCGGCGATATGGCGCGACACCTGCTCAACATTCGGACTCTGGATCGGCGCGACATCGAGGATCTCATTGAGACCGCAGCGGATTTCAAGCTAAGGATTCTCGAAGGAAAACCCGTCCCCAAGATGTCCCACCAAATGGTGGGAATGCTCTTCTTCGAAAACTCCACCCGAACAAGGGTGTCGTTCGAAGTTGCCGCCAATTACTTGGGCATGAAGTCGGTGAATTTCGCCAGCGCCAGCTCCTCGATGAACAAGGGCGAGACTCTGAAGGACACGATCCTGACGCTCCGCTACGAGCGCCTGAACGCGCTTGTCATGCGTCACAAGCTCTCGGGCGCGCCCGCGCTGGCCTCACGATTCTTTGGCTCTCCCGTGCTGAACGCGGGCGACGGCCAGCACGAACACCCAACCCAAGCCCTCGGCGACGCCCTTACGATCATTGAGCGGAAGGGAAGCCTCAACGGCCTCACCGTCGCCATCGTCGGAGACGTCGCCCACTCCCGGGTGGCGCGTTCGAACGCCTGGTTGCTCCACAAACTCGGCGCCGAGGTCCGATTCGTTGGCCCGCGCACGCTCATTCCCGCCCAGACTGCCCTCATCCCGGGCAAGGTGTATTACGACCTCGAAACCGGCATCGATCAAGCCGACGTGGTCATGTGCCTGCGCCTCCAGAAGGAGCGCATGGAAGGCGGCCAGCTCAGCTCAGTGCGCCAGTACTCGGCCATGTACCAAGTGAGCAAGGAAGCCCTCCGGGCCGCCGCCCCGAACTGCCTCGTCATGCACCCCGGGCCCATCAATCGCGGCATCGAGGTGGATGACGTCGCCGCCGACGGTGATGCCTCTGCAATCACCGCCCAGATCGAGAATGGCATCTTCGTCCGCATGGCCGCCCTGCACTGGGTCTTCCAAGCCGATAACAAGCCCTCGGACGCCCAGTCAATCGGTGACGAATCCGAAACAGGAACACAAGCATGAGAACACTTCTGAAGAACGGCCGAATCCTCGATCCTTCTCAGGATCTCGACATGATCGGTAGTGTCCTGATCGAGGATGACCAGATTTCGGCAGTGGGCCTGACCGAAGACCCCGAAGATATCGACGAGATATACGATTGCACGGGCTTTTGGATCGCTCCGGGGCTGGTCGACCTTCACACACACCTCCGCGAGCCGGGGGACGAGCACAAAGAGACGATCGAAACGGGCACCCAAGCGGCCGCCGCCGGTGGCTACACGACCATCTGCTGCATGCCCAATACCCGCCCACCGCTCGACACGCCCTCGCTGGTGGATTTTCTCATCGACAAAGCGTCCTCGCCCGGAGCTGGCGGCGTCTTCGTGGCCCCCGTCGGGGCTCTGACCCGTGGCCTTGAGGGCATGGAATTGGCCGACCTCGCCGCCCTGAAGCATGCTGGGATCGTCGCGGCCAGCGACGAAGGCTTTCCAATTCAAAACGCCCTGCTCATGACCCGCGCGATGGAGTTCTGTGTGCAGCTCGACCTGCCCATCATGGCCCACTGCGAAGATGCCGACCTCACCCGAGGCGGCAGCATGAACGAGGGTGCCGTCAGCGCGATGCTCGGCCTGAAGGGCATCCCCCGCAGCGCCGAAGAGATCGCGACGATGCGCAACTGCCTCCTGAGCCTGCACACTGGCTGCCAACTCCACATCATGCGCGTGAGCACGTGGGGAGCGGTCGAGATGGTGCGCCAGGCGAAGTTCCTCGGTGCGCCCGTCACGGCTGAGATTTGCCCGCTCCACTTCGTCTTCACCGACGAATCCGTCGGCGAGTTTGACACCAGGTTCAAAGTTCTGCCGCCCTTGCGGACCCAAGTGGATATCGACCTTCTACAACAGGCGCTCGCCGATGGCACGGTGGACTGCATCGCTAGCGACCACTCTCCACACGCTTCGCACGAGGTAGATGTGCCGTTCGACGAAGCCCCCTTCGGCAGCGCGGGCCTGGAAACGACGCTTGCCGTGACCCTGACTTACCTGACCCACCGAGGCGTCCTCAGCCCGCTGGAAACCATCCGAAAGCTCAGCACCAAACCGGCGGATATCTTGCGACTCGACGCGGGAACTTTGCGCCCGGGCGAGACACCGGTGGCCCAGGTCACCGTCATCGACCCCAACGTGGAGTGGACCTTCGACCGCCACCGCACGTTCAGCAAGAGCAAAAATACGCCCTTCCACGGCATGACTTTCCGCGGGAAGGCCATGCTCACTTTCAGCGGCAACGAAATCTATCGCGACTCGCGATTCTCCGACAGTCGGTACCATCTTCGTGGCTAAAACCTGTACCCTTCTCGCGTTTGGCGTCATTGTATTGCTCTCGATTGGGGGCTGCCAAACTGGGCGGTACCCCGACCCGAACGACCCGGCCGAGGCAGGAATTGTCACCGCCGAGGTTGTGCTCCGCGATCTACG
>JBMOJD010000061.1:0-20395 GCA_049317025.1 Fimbriimonas sp.
CGCCCGCTTGACCGCGACCTTGGCTTCCGCCACGTAAGGTGCCGGCTGAGCCTGAACCGAGGACACGGAACCAAGCGTTGATCCTAGTAGGCAGATTGCGACGAGTTGGCCGGGACGCATACGAATAGGATATCACGACTCGGCTATGTCGAATAGGAAGCAGATTTCGAGCACCTCTCTTGGTTGTTCCGTTGGACTCCCGCCGAAAGTTCCATCATTATAATGTTTTGGCTAGGGTGCGTCTACATTTAGCTGATTTTTCTGAGCAACCGGCTTGTGGGTCGCAAAATTGAGAACAATGCCGATAGAATGTGCGCGATGTGCAAGGAACAAAAGCATTGGCTCGACTACTTAATCGCGATCCTAACTGTGGCGACGACTGGGTTCACATTCTACGCGCTTAAACAGGTAGACCAGTCACTCCAGGCAGTGAGGACCCAAACCGACATCTCGTTGACTCAGAAGGACTTACAGGTCTACTCATTCCAGCTAGAGTCCATGAGCGCCTTTGATGTACGGATGCGCAATCGGAAAGAACTGTGGCCCTATTTGATGGGCGATAAGCCGGTGAACTTTGCCGCACTGGACCGGAAGCTGCTACCCTCTGACCCCGAGTTGCAGAGGCAATTTGAGGCGGTAAGCGCGTGCGACTTCTTGCTCCACCAGAATCAGTCGGCTCTATACCGGTCCTTCTGGCAGCCGACGGACTATCCTTCAAAGCTCGTGTTCGATGGCGTGGAAGCCGACTTCGAACTCATTCCTTTGCTCCGAAGCACGTACAACCATTCAAAGAAGTACTTTGACTCAGCGGCGGCGACAATTCTCAGCCAGAACCAGGAGACGGACCTCAAAAAGTTGCCGATCGACAAGCAACCGTACACCTTGGCTCAGAGGTACCTAGTCGCCAAGGAGCGCGTTAAAGCTGCAAGCAAAAAGGAGCCGGTCCGATAATCGGCCCCTGTCGCCAAGTCGCGTCGGTAGAGCGGCATTGACTCCCAAGCCGCTGACAAGTCGTTACTGATTGTCGAACTTGAACTCGACCTCGGGCGTGCTCTCTTTGGTGGGTCGAGCAACGGGTGCTAACGGCTCTTGGAACGCGACCTTCGCAGGAGGCGCTTTCAACTCTGGAGTGCCCAGTTGCTTCAGCTTCTCGACGAGGTCGATGCCGTAGATCTGTTTCACTTGCTCCAGGGTCGAGAACAGCTTCGTGCCGGAGAGTCCGCCGGACCCGCCGGAGTTGCCGTCGATCATCGTCAGTTTCTCGACGTGAGTCTCGGGCACCATGCCCGAAATGACGCGGATCAGGCCTTCCAGCTTCTGGGAGAGCAAGATTTGGCGGGCGTTTGGACCGGCGGCCTTGTACGTTTCCGAAAGTGAGCGAAGCGCCTGAGCACGGGCTTTACCTTCTTCGATGATCGACGAAGTGTCGCGTTTTGCGTTCGCTTCCATGGTGAGGGCGTAGGCGGTCGCGGGGGCGATGACGTCGGCTTCTAGTCGCTGCTTGGTCTGTTCCACTCTCGCCTTCTGGACCAAGAGTTCGGCTTTGGCCTGAGCCACCAGGGTCGAGACCTCGGAATTCTGCTCCGCGACGAGCGCGGCTCGGCGGGTCTGGGCGTCGGTCAGACGCTTAGAACCGTCCGCCTTCAGAATCTGGATCTGGGCCTCGATGGCTGCCTTTTGCTCGCGCTCCAGGTTCTCGGCGGAGCGGACGTCGGAGTCGGCCTTCGCGCTCGATTCGGCCACTCGTGCCTTCGAGATCACCTCAGCGCCGCGCTTTCGACCCATGGATTCGAGGTACTTGACCTCGTCCTGGACGTTTTGGATCTTCATGGTGTCAACCACCAGACCCAAGGCCGTCATGTCCTGCTCGACTTCGGAGACCAGCCGCTCGGCAAAGAGAATCTTGTCCTCGTTCACCTGTTCCGGCGTCATGGTGGCGAGGATGCCGCGAAGCGAACCTTCGAGAGTTGCCTTCGCTACCGCCGTGATCTCCGCTCGGGTTTTGCCCAAGAACCGCTCGATCGCGTGGTTGATGAGAGGCTCGTGCCCGGCGATCTTCACGTTGGCGACGCCTTGCACGCTCAAGGGAATACCGCCCTTGGAGTAAGCGTTGGTCGCGGTCATATCGATCACGATGTTGGTGAGGTCCAGGCGGTCCACCCGCTCGATGAGGGGGATTCGGAATCCGGTGCCGCCCTTGATGACCCGAAAGCCGTAGACTTTGTCGCCGTTGCGACGTCGCATGCCCGAGAAGATGAGCGCCTCGTTCGGCGCGCAGGTGTACATGAGGCCACGAGCGCCGACCAGCACGAGCGCGAGGACTGCGACCAAGATGACGCCGATGACCACGATAGCCTGAATCAACTGTTCCATTACGCTTTCACCTCGCCGTCGACCTTCGCGGGCAAGGCCGCTTGGGTCCCGATAACCTGGCTGATGTTGATGCCCGTCGCGCTCGTCACCGCGCCGAGCACTTCGCTGAGCATCTTCGGATACGCCGAAATGTAGCCGGACAGGGTGGAGCCGTCGCCCGAGTCGATAAGTTGAATCTCGTCGATCTTGACCTTCTTCACGCCTTCGGCGGCGGCGGTGAGAAGCTTCTCGATGTCCTCAATGAGGAAGATCGTGAGGGCTTCTTGGCCCGCTTCTTGCCAGGCGCGGCTCATCTCCTCCAAGGCTTGGCTGGATGCCAAACCACGCTCCCGCAGGATCGCGGCGTCACCTCTTGCGCGGAATTCCTGTGCCCGCTGGGCCGCCTCGGCGGGGAGTACTTGGTCGCATTGGAGGCGAAGGGCTTCGACTTGGGCACGAACCCTCTGGAGTTCCTGCTCCGCGACGGCGCGAGCTTCGCGGGCCGCCGCCTTGGTTCGCTCTTCTTCGGATGCGATTTCTTGCTCGACCTCGGCCTTCACTCGGCGGAGATCGTTTTTCATCGCCGCGATGCTGGACTCGACTTCGCTCACTCGCACTTTGCCGCGCGCTTGATTACTCGCTTCCGCCAGCTCGGCGACACGCTCGGCGTCGGATTCCGACATTTGCGCGTCTCGGATGATGTTTGCGATCATCTCGCGGCCAATCGAGTCGAGGTAGTGGCGGTCGTCGCTGACGTGTTGGATCTTGAAAGTGTCGAGGTGGATGCCCAGTTTCTTGAGGTCGTGCTCGGACTCCGTGCTCAGCTCCTCTGCGAACTTCAGGCGATCCTCGTTCACTTCTTCGGGCGTCAGTCGGGCCAGAACTCCGCGCAGGTGACCCTCTAGGGTTTCCTTGGCCACTCGTCGAATCTCGTTCGGGTCACGGCCCAAGAACCGCTCAATCGCGTTGTTCACGATGATGGTGTCGCTGCTGATCTTGACGTTCGCGATTGCATCGACATTGAGAGGAATGCCGCCTTTGGAGAACGCGCCGCGAATCGCGATGGGAACCTCCATAAGGTTCAGGTTCATCCGGTCGACTTTCTCGAAGATCGGGTTGCGCCAGCCACCGCCCTGTTCCACTCGGAAGCCTCGGATGGAGCCATCGGCGAGTTTGCGCCTTCGGCCCGAGAAGATGAGCACCTCGTTTGGCCCGCACGTGTGGCGCAGGCTCTTCATGATGGTTAGCAGGAGCAACAGCAGGATGACCGAGCCACCGGCGATGCCGAGGCTGCCTAACTGCGTGATGATGTCTTCGATCGCTTTCATGAGTTGCTTTGGAGTGTCTGAGGGCCCTTCTCTTCGAGGGCGACGGCTAGAGAAAGGACAACGACGCGGTCTCCATCGGTGCCGACAATCACGGCCGAGGTGCCCGGCTCAATGGTGACTGATCCTTCGGTGATGGCGATGAAATCGAGGGTCTCGCCTTTCGCGGTGCAACGGACTCGGCCCATGCCGCCAGGACGAATGGGTACTAGCACCTCTACCTCGCGCCCGGTTAGGTCGCGGAGGTCGCTGGCGGAGTTCGACGCCGAATTTCGCATGGCGCCATAGACCCCGACCGCCAAGATACCGGCTACCAGCCCGGTGCCAATGGCGAGCCCGAGCGAGAGCGACGGACTCTTGACGATGGCTTCGAGCAGGAGGCCGGAGACGCCGAAGGCGAGTAGTGAATAGGTCCAGAACCGGATGCTGATTAGTGGCGAAAGGAATTCCTTCGCGGAGAAGTCCCCACCGTGGCTGGCGGCCTCCCTCCCGTGGTCGGAGTCTGCCCCGTGGCTCACTTCGTGCCCGGCGTCCGCGTCCGTGTGGTGGTGCCCACCCAGAAGGGACAGGACCACCAGAGCAGCCCCGAGGGCGGTGCAGACAATGTATGCGGTTAGCATTGGACTCAATCTGTATACGTGCGAGAGTCGCACGAGGATGCGCTGGAATCCAATCACTGATCACAAGTAAGCGGCTTGCGGCTTTTCGTCGACAAATCTACTCTGAGTTCATTTCGGGAAGGGAGGGCGGCATCGCTGATGAGTCCCGACGAGGATTCCATATCTCGGTGACGATGACGCTGGATATCCTTTCTTCCTACCCGTTTGTCGACACGGGGCTCAATCGCGATGCCCGAGATAGAAATATGTGCACTCCGCGTGCAAAGCTAGATTACAGATTCATGGAAACCACGCGCAGAGAATTCCTATCCCTTACGGCCGCGGGAGTGGTCGCATCGCATCCGGTCGGACGATGGATCATGGAGGCACCGATGTCACAACTTCCGCAGGCGAGCAAACGGGTCAGCGATTTCGAATCGATGGCATTCGGCATGTTTTGCCACTGGGGCTTGTATTCGCAGAAGGGCCGGGGCGAATGGGTCCAGAACATGGAGGGCATCAAGGGCGAGGAGTATCTGAAGCTCATGAAGACCTTCACGGCGAAGGACTTTGACGCCCGGAAGTTTGCCCGGGCGGCAAAGCGGGCGGGCATGAAGTACATCACCCTGACCAGCCGACACCATGAGGGCTTCAGCCTCTACGACACGCGTGGGCTTTCGAAGCTTGATGTGACCCACACGCCCTGCAAGCGCGACCTCATCCGCGAGTTCACAGACGCCTGCCGCAAAGAGGGAATCGTCCCGATGCTCTACTGCACCACGCTGGACTGGAACGATCCTCGCTTTAACAGCGACTGGGACGGATACCTGAAGTACCTTCGCGACAGCGTCGAGCTGCTTTGCACCCATTACGGAAAGATTGGTGGCTTTTGGTTCGATGGCAACTGGAGCAAGCCGAACGCTGACTGGAAGGAGTCGCAGTTGTATGCGGTCATCCGTCGACTTCAGCCCGAGGCCATGATCATCAACAACACGGGCATCGACGCGATGGGTCGGGCGGGGAATCCGGAAGTCGACAGCGTGACGTTCGAGCGAGGTCGCCCGACGCCTCTTGACCGCAAGAACGCTCCCAAGTACCTCACCAGCGAGATGTGCCACACCATGAACTTTCACTGGGGCATTGGGAACCGCGATTTCAACTTCTTGTCTCCTGCTCATGTGATCGAGGAGCTTTGCTTTGCGCGGCGAGCGGGGGCGAACCTGCTGATGAATGTCGGCCCTGAGGCCCAAGGGAAGCTGCCGGAGTACGAAACGGCGGCCCTGGCCAAGGTCGGTGAATGGCTGCAGCTTCACGGCGGCGCCGAGGGCGTGATGTATCGCGGTCGGCCGTGCGGAGTCACCGGGGAGGGCGAGGATTTTGCGCTCCAGATGGGCGACGACCTCTACCTCTTCATCACCGACTTGACTGCCACGAGCAACACGCAAGTGCATGGCGTGAAGAAGCGCGGCCCGGGTCCGCGGAAGTTCATGAATGTGTCCGGTCGGTTCAAGGAAGCTCGTTGGCTGGACAACGGGGAGTCTTTGAAGTTTGGGGCGGATGACAAGAGCCTGACGTTGCAGGCGACCGGCTATCCGTATGGGACGAACACGGTGATCCGGATTGCTCGGCTGACTCGTTGAAGGGGATCTGGGCGTCTGGAATTGACTTAATTTATGACTTAAATTTGGTGCGCTCCGGGGGGCGTTAGATTAGTTAAGTTGGCTGGGCAGGTTCTTTGGCTTCTGGCAGTTCTTTGGTCTTGAGAGGGCGTTGGTGTCAACCAAGACATCCGAGGCGCTGCGAGCGGATGTAGAGGCATAGGCCAAGTTTTTGCGTCCTTCACATGCGGCGTTTCGTCAAAATGATGTAGGGGAAAACCGTTTCACGTGGCAGGACAATCAGCTGGGGCGAATATTGGATTTGAGGCGGAACTCCGGAACGCCGCCGGCCAGTTGTGGGGGAGCATTGACTCTGCCAAGTACAAGCACGTCGCGCTTGGCCTCCGCTTCTTGAAATACATCTCCGACTCCTTCGAAGAGCAGCGGGCGATCGCCGACACTATGATTCGAGGCGTTGCGAGGAGGTCGGGTTCGCCTACGAGGAAGTGCCCGGTTTCGGCAATGCAGCCAAGCGCAAAGAGATGGAGGGGCACGGGCTGCGTGCAAACGCCGTGGCGCTATGTCGGGGCTGAGGAAGCCGAAGAGCACGGCGAGCCGTTCGAAGAGAAGATGGCACGCCTTGTGGCTCAACTCGCGGAGCAGATGGAAGCGGGCAAGAAGCTGGACGAAGCGATTAAGACCAGCCTCGCCAGCTTGGGGTACCCAATTTGAGCACTGCACCTGATCGAAAGCCGGATCGGTATAGGCTATACGTGGATGAGTCGGGCGACCATGCGTTCAATAGGCTCGACGAAGTGAGCCATCGCTACCTGGCTCTCTTGGGCCTCTGGTGCCGCCAGCAGGACCACTACATCGAACTGCATGACGGCCTTGATGCGATGCGACGGAAATTCTTTGGGCCGAGGCTGGATGATCCGGTGATTCTCCACCGTGAAGATATCCTGAATCGCCGAGGGGACTTTTATGTGCTTCAGGACGACGCCAGAAGAGCGGCGTTCGATCAGGCACTTCTTGACTGGGTTAGGAAGCCGGAGTACCAGATAGTCTGCATTGTCATTGATAAGCAGCAACATCATGACAAGTATTCGAGCCCGATGCACCCCTACCATTACTGCCTCACTGCCCTCATGCAGCGATACGGGGGCTGGCTGAACTATAAGAATGCGGTGGGCGACGTCCTGGCGGAGGCGCGAGGCAAGAAGGAAGACCAGCAACTTGAGAACGCATATGCAAATTTGTATGCCAGCGGAACGCTGTACCTTGACGCGGCCACCGTCCAACGCGTTTTGACCTCAAAGTCACTGAAACTTCGCAGCAAAGCGGCAGACATTGCCGGGCTTCAACTCGCCGATATTTTGGCGCATCCTGTGAAGCAGTGGATCCTTTGGCAAAAGGGAGTGATTCCAGAGCCAAAGGGATATGGCCGCGAATTGGCCGAGGTCGCTCGCACCAAGTTCAATGTCCGGCATGACACAGGTCAAGTGGAGGGATATGGCTGGAAGCTGCTCTGAAAAAATAAAGGGACGACTCCTTTCGGATTCGCCCCTCGCCGGCCCATGCGGGCCGTCCCCCTGCACAGTCGTGCATTACAACAAGTATAGGCGATCTAGGCCGAAAAGGCAACTGGTGCGTCTTGTCGATTGGAGGTTTGGGTCAAAGGTCGGATGGCCGGGGCCTGTGATCATGTGCCTGTGGGTGGCAGTTATCGCTGGGCTGACGGGATGCAGCGACCCAAGCGAGAAGAAGATTGCCGCCTTGGAGAGCGAGGTGCAGAGGTTGGAGGATAAGCTCGGCGAAGCCCAGGCGGCGACCGAAACAGTGAGGGCCGAGTTCGACACCTTGAGCCTGGCAATTGACAATTTCTCGGATCGCACCACCGACTGGAAGACGTCGTGGAAGAGGTCGAAACGCAATCCAGTGACCTAGACGGTGCAATATCGAACCTGGAGATGGAATTCTAGATGTCGCCGACTGCTCGTGCCGACAGCACCTCTTGGCTGTAAGCCGCCGAGTCCGCGCTGACTCTGGGCTACTTCCGATCATCCCATTACCAGTTCCGATTCCTCACGGTACCGTCCTGGCACCGATGGGGACCTACTTGGTCTTCTTAGAAGGCGTCTGGCTCAAAGCCGATCCAGCTGCAGACTTAGCATCCTTCTTGGTGCCGTTGCCCTTCAGAGTCCTGCTGGCAGACGAAGCAGCCTTAGCGCCTGTTTCCTTAGCGTTTTTTATGGGGGATTCTCCTATCGATTTTAGGGGCAGACTTCAGCATACACATCGTTTATCGACCACAACTTGTCTACCTATATACTGAGACGGGCCGTATTGACGACTCGCACCGCCAGCTTTAGCAGTCGAACGCAAAGAGTGCCAAAAGTCCCGCGTGTCTACGCGACCGTACTGTCAGTCCGGAGTGTCGAAAATGGCAACTGAGTGGCGTGACACAACGTGGGGTGAATCGATAAGCCTCGAACACGGCAAGGCAATTCGCGGTTACTCAATCTCTCACGGACGTTCGTGCGTGGCTTCGCGTTTTGATCAAGCGAATGCTGCGGAAGTACGGGCACCCGCCGCATAAGCAAGCCAAGGCAACGGAGACGGTTCTGGAACAAGCAAAACTGCTCGTCGCGGGCTGGCCGGATTAGGTCGGCTGATCTAGGTTTTTCAGTAGGTCGAGGTTGTCGACGAGGGCGCTGTTCATTTCTCGGCTGACTTTGAGTTGGATCATGGCGTCTTCGGGGGCGGGGGTTAGCATTTGGTGGGCGGCTTCTTTGGGGGTTTCGGGGGAGAGCCAGTCTTCGAACAGATCCGGCGTGAGGAGGCAGGGCATTCGGTCGTGGATTTGGGCGAGGAGGCGGTTGGGGGTGGTGGTTAGGATGGTGCAGGTTTCGCGGGTGGTGCCTTCGGGCGATTTCCAGCGCTCCCAGAGGCCGGCCATGGCGAAGGGGCGGCGGTCGGGGGATCGGAAGAGGTAGGGCTGTTTGATGGGTTTGCCTTTGGGGGCGGGCGCGTCGTCGAACAGGCTCAGGGCGGGGCTCTCGGGGTACTCGGTGTCCCATTCGAAGAAGCCGCTGGTGGGGATGAGGCAGCGGCGCTTGGCCATGGCGTGCTTGAAAGCGCCCTTCTCGAGGGCGCTTTCGGACCGGGCGTTGATCATTCGGGTGGCGACGGACGGGCTATCGGCCCAGAAGGGGATGAGGCCCCAAGTGGCCTGGGCGGATTCGCGCTTCCCTTCTTGTTCGCGGATGATGACGACGGGCTGGGTCGGGGCGATGTTGGCCCGAGGGAGCAGCTCGAAGTCGATCTCGACGTCGAAAATCTCCGCCAAGAGTTCGTGGGGAGCGATCAGGCTGAATCGGGCGCACATGGTGGTTCAAGGGGATTCTAGCTTCTAATGGGCTCGGAGCCGGACGAGGCGTCCACGATATGTCCAACTGGAGACTGGGTATCGTCGGCCGGATTGCTTTCAGAGGCAGGTGAATCGAGAGTATTCTGCGGTAGTCATGGCTAAGCCGGAACCAAGAGAGTTCAAAGGAATCTCAGATAACCCTTTCCGCATTTTGGGGATTGGATCGCGGGCGTCGTTGATGGACCTTGAACGTGCTGTGGCACTGGCGCAAGAACAGGGTCTTTTAGAGGCCACGCACGCGCGTGAGTTTGGTTCTTCGAGCATCAGTGAGCTTGTGGAAGCAATTGCTTCCATGCGTCGCGACCCGAGCAAGTGGATAGCCTATTGCCTCTATTGGCCAGCAGCGCGTGGCAGCGACATACTCGCCAAGACTTGTGACGCTGAATATGTCGTGCCTTCTCGTTGCTACACGGTGTCCGAGCGGTCAGTTGGTGGTGTACTTGCACAGATGCGATTCTTGAAGTATTGGAAGTCATTCACCCAGAATCCAACCCATTCTGCTCTAAGAGGGGCGATGTCGTGCTGGAACACTGTGCAGTGTGATAAGGGATTAAGGTCTGAATTATGCGAGCACATCGCAATGCAAGTTTGCCTCGACCAGGCAGAGGTTGAGTCCAGAATCACTGAAGGGATTGGGACTGCGACAAAGAGCATTCTGGATTTTGCCATCAACATTGCCTTCACTTTCTACCAACAAGATGACATCGAAAACTGTGCAGCCATCCTCTCGGCTCTGGACATGTGTCCGCAGCAGAACGAACTTGAGGAGCTCGGGTACGGCCCGTTTGGATTGCTCGGAGATCGTCTCGCTCAAGAGGTTGCAGACGACAAATCAGCATTGTGCTATTCCGACAGCCATAGGGCTGTATTGGTCCCTATCGCCTTTTTTCAGCTTAGTGAGTTGTGTGAGTTGATGGATGGTCTTCATCCGAAGCAAATGGCATGGAATGGTGTACTACGGGACAAGCAAGCACTTTTTCGCGAGGATGCTGGTCGTGTACTCAAGAGTGCGGTCGATCTCTGGAATCTACGTGATTTCACGTTCGCCC
Organism: Fimbriimonas sp.; assembly: GCA_049317025.1. Taxonomy (GTDB): domain Bacteria; phylum Armatimonadota; class Fimbriimonadia; order Fimbriimonadales; family Fimbriimonadaceae; genus Fimbriimonas. The sequence goes on from JBMOJD010000061.1 coordinate 10,354, forward strand.
GACACAGAATGAACGCTATACTGGCAAGTTGTGCAGTTCATCCGGCTGTAAAGGTTAGCGCTAGGAGCTATCTGGCTGAAATGGAAGTGCAGGAGAGGAAAGAATCGCTTCCTCCGGAGTGGGCAGAATCCCATGAGGGTAAAGATTTTGAGTATATCTTGGGCCGAGTTTGGAGGAACATCGTGCGGAAAGTCAGTCGTCAAAAGGACTCCTAGCTTCCGCTTCTGTCTTCAGATGAAGCGGACGGGGCATCTGCGCTCCCGCCGTTAATCGATGGTGATGTCGTCTAAGTAGACGGTGATGGGTTTGCCGGTGCTGGCGGTGGTCATCACGAGGCCCATCTTCACCCGGCGGAGGTCTTTGCTGGCGAGGGGAACTTCGAACTTCTGCCAGGCCGTGGTCAGGGTGCAGCGGACAGGTTCGACGATGGCGGTGTCGAAGTACTTCTTGTCGTTCTTGATGAGCCCGAGGCCGAGGGAGACGACTTCACCGCCGGTCGTACCGCGTGCCCAGACGGTGAGTTTCTTGGCCCCGGTGAGGTCGTAGCCGCCGGGTTTGTCGCCCCAGTCGCCGTCGGGGCTTTGCCAGGCGATGCCGCCCCAGCTGTCGTTCGCGGTGTAGTCCCAGCGGATGCACGTCTTGCCGCCGTGGGGGGCGGTCTTGTTGGCGGGGTCGAGTTTCATAGCCCCGGCGTTGCCCATCCAGCCCGCGGGCGTGTACGGCATGGCCTCGCCAGCGTCGGTGTAGAGCGAGAGCGGCAGTTTGGCCTTTGCTCCCAGCGCAATTGGGATGGCTCCGCGCACGCGGAGGGGCACATTCGCGACGGCGGCTCCGCCTTTGGAATCACGTACGACCGCGAACAGGCGATAGGGGCCGGGGACCTTGGGCATGGTGACCTTGGCGCTGGTGGGGGTCGCGGCGGAGATCGCACCTTCGACGACATCGGGGACGTCTTCCTTGTCGCCATTCAGACCAATGGTGCCGCTGTCGGCGCTCAGAGTCCACGTGACTTTCAGGGGATCGCCTTCGGGATCGGTGGCTTTCAGGCTCACGTTGATGCTATCGCCGGGGTCGGCCTGAGTATCGCCGGTGACCTTCATTTGCTCAATGCGGGGGCAGGCATTGGCGGGGGATTTGCCGGTCCAGAGCTTCTGCATAACGTCCACGGGGCCAAGGCGTGAGCCATCGTGGAGGAACATTCCGAACCAGGTGGCGGTGGATTCTTGTTTGTTGCCCCAGATGAAAGCGTATGCGCCAAGGCAAAGATTGGGGTGGTCGGTGACGTTGAGGCGGTAGGCCTTTTCGTACCAGCCTTCTTTGTCCGTGCTACTCAGTTCGATAGGACGCTGCCAGGAGGTGGATTCGGATTCCCAGGGGCCGGGGGGGCCGAACTCGGTGAGGATGTAGGGCTTGGTGCCACCTTGCTTGGTGTAGCGCTCGTGGATGGTGGAGGCCCCGGCGTAGGTATTGATGCCGACGACGTCGATGCTGGGGCACATCTTGTGAATGGCTTCGATCTTCTTGCCGCCGATCTCGGCGACCACGGTCATCACCGGATGGTTCGGGTCGAGCTTCTTGGCCATATGGGCGAGATCCTCGACAGCGAGCCAGATGTTGGGGTCGTTGCCATCGCCGTAGCCCTCCATTTCGTTGCCCATGGCCCACATGAGGAGGGCGGGGTGGTCCTTGTAGCGCAGGACGGCGGCTTTGGCGGTCTCGAACTGCTTGGTCACTTGGTCGGGGTCGTCCCACTTGAACCCGTGCTCCTTGTGGCCGAGCCAGATGCCGATGGTGACCTTCAGGCCGAGTTTCTGGGCCTCATCGAGCTGGGCTCCGAGGTTGTCGGCTCCCCAGGTGCGCACGGAGTTACCCCCGATTGCAACGAGCGTGGGCCTGGGCGCATCGCCACCGACCCCACGAACCACGAACGGCTTGCCATCGACGCGGAGCTTCCAGGCACTGTTCTCCTGGGTGAGGGTCACTTTGGACGGACCGAGGAGCATGAGGGATGCGAGGATGGCGAGGTTCATGGGTGACCCCTATATTACAAGGTGGAGAGCGGTACAGTTATGGACGATGAGTTCTCGCATCCTTGTTCGATTCAATACCAAGTTCACCGAAGATCCGGAGGGGCGCACTTGGCGAGTGCTCGTGGATGGGGTCGAGACTTTGGCGCACAAGGTGATGATCGACACTCCGACTGAGACCATCACGGAGTCAATCTCGACGGGTGAGGTCAAACACCACATCTTGTGCCACGGCCGCGTGGAGTGGGACGAAGCAAGCAACGCCCACATTCTCGCCTAGCTCAGACCCAAACTCGGAGTTCACCGATTCGGGCGAATCCCGCTTCGGTTGCCTGCTCCAGGTCTTCACCCCGCTCGTAACCCACGATTGGCAGGCCGGGAAAATACCCTTGGCCTAGTTGGGCGAGGTCGGGCCACGGGTTTTGCTCGCTGAGGCTGAAAACGTTGGAGAGGCCAACGACAGGTACGGTTTGGTTCAGGATGCAGCCTGCGACGAGTTGGTCGTCTCGGTAGCCGCCGAGGAATGCGTGGTCGGGTGTTTTCAGGAGCGACGGGGGGAACTGCCGGGGGTGTTGGGCAGCTTCGGGGTCGCCGGCGGCCCAGCCTGCTTCCCAGGTTTGTAGCTCCTCATCGGTTGAGACTCTTCGCCAGGTTAGGGACAGGGGGGCTGGCTCTGGGTCGCGGAGCGCGATCCAGTGGGCTCGGAACAGTTCGCGGTAGCCCAGCTGGGTGCCGTCGATATCGAAGAAGCCGTCTTTGAATCCCTTCGGACGCAGGCTTTCGATGGCGAACTGAGCTCCTTGGTGGAGGGTTGTTGCATTTGAGTGGAAACGAGGCGGGGTGCCAAGGCAAATCCACAGGTCTTCGGTGAACTCAGTAATCTGGCCGTGGGCGCGGCAGACGGCGTCGCACCAGAGGGCGTTGTTGCGGGCGGCTTCTCTGACGAGATCCATCGTTACCTCCTTATAAGTGATGCCTTCACGTTGGGAGGGATTTGGACAGTGGATTCGCCGTTGGCGAATCGGGTCGGCAGTTCGGTTTGGACTTCCCCGCTAATGACGACCGATTCTTCGGTTTGTCCGCTACGGAAGATCACTCCCTCGCTGGTTACTCGGGTGATCTCGGCGGTGGCGTGTTTGATTTTGAGCCCGCCAATGGTGACCCCGAGCGGGAGCAACTTGGCGCGGCGGCCTGGCAGGTTGACGGCGATTCCGAGGAGGTTTTGGCCGCTCTCGGTGATGTTGAGGGTCTTGGCTTCGCTGTCCAGGTTGATCAGGCTGATGAACCTTTGGCCTTGGTTATCTCGGATTCGATTGAGGAGCACACCGCCATCGGGCCAGTCGTGGCGCACCGCGGGGGCGACGCCGAGCTGATCGAAGAGGCCGCGCCAGAGTGGGGGATGGAACGGCAGCTCCGAACTCGCAAACACGACTTTTCCTTTGCCAAGCGGGATGACGCTGGCGACGGAGAATTCGGTCTGGGCGAGGCGAAGGAACCGCTGGCCGTGGCGGGCGGTGAATGGTTGGACCTCCCACATGCGCACCTCCGGCTCGGCGGCGGCCCAGCCCTCGGCGATGGTGGAGGGGAAATAGTGGCTGCTACCGTTGCGGATCGGCTGGAGAGTGACGTCGAGGGCATCGGCGAGGATTCGGCACGGTCGGCCTTCGAGGTCCTCTATCGGCATGCGGCCATAGAGGAGTAAGTTGCCGCCGCTACGCACAAACTCGACGAGACGGCGTTGGACACTGGCGTGGAGGCATGAGGCGGACGCGAGGGCGATGGAACGGGTTGATTTGGGGATTTCGGCTTGCAGATTGACGGCGGGAAAACTGAGACCCGAGAAGAGCATGGCGCGGACCATGCCTTCGAGTGGGCCACGGGCGCGCTCGACTTGGCTCACCATCTGCTGGATCGGGCCGGGTCGCTTGACGTCGGTGGAGTAATAGTCGGGGACGAAGCCGAGTGAAATCGAGTCGTGCTCTTCGTCCATATTGGCGAGCAGATGGCCGACGGCGCTTAGGGTCTCGTTGGTGTCCTTCAGCGCGAAATACGTGGCGTCGAGGCGACCGGTGGGGCCGATTGGCGCGGCAAAGCCGTGGTGTTCGCCGGTGGTTCCGACTCGGCTGTTGCCATCTTGCTTGGCTTGGGCGAGGTACGGATTGGTGCCGCCAGCGAGGAGGTAATGGTTCAGCATGCGGTTGCCCTGCACCACGCTGAGGCGGGCCTTGAAATCTGTCGCGGCACCGGTTTGGCGTACGGCACCGGTTTCGCCGTAGTCGCCGGTGCCTGCTTCGAATTCGATGCTTGACAGGGGCGCCTCGGGGCGGTTCATGCACGCCATGAAGGCGTTGAGGAAGTAGAGGTCGCCCGCGTTGCTGCGGGTGAGTTCGCCGAGATAGTGGTCGGAGGAGGCCCAGAATCCGGGCGCCTGGGTGTAGGCGCGGAAGCACTGACTGATCCCGATCGGGAATGTGGTCGCGCGGCCGCCGCCGCTGCCGTGGAGGTTGATGACGAAGGGGACATCGGTGACGCCGCTGGCCTCGGCGAACTTGCGCAGAGTTGCCGCGTAGCGGGCGAATCGGTCACGGGTGAACTCGGTGTAATCGGCATGGAAGTAGCGGGCGCTGGCAAAGGTTCCGTCCCAGAGGTGCTTGGCCCGGCTCGCGGGGTCGCCGAAGTCGAACGGGTAGCGCTGCTTGAGTTCCTTGCTTGAATGGTGTTTTTGCACCCATTCGGTGAAGTCGCAGAGGGTGTCTTCGCTGAGGTCGGCTTCTTCGGTCCAGCATTGGAGCATGCCGATTTCGTTGTCGAGTTGGACGGCGATGATATTGCCGCCTTTGCTGTCGAGCCGCTCGGCGATGATGGGCATGACGGCCTGGTACCAGCGCTCGACATATCGCAGGAAACCGGGGTTGAGGTAGTTCAGGTTCTTGCTCGTGGCCTTCTTGCCGCCCCAAGTGGTCGGGACGGCGTCGGGGCACTTGGTGTAGATCCAGTCGGGGATGCCCTCGTTCTTGACTTCGCCCATCATGAAGGGGCCAGGCCGGGCGAGGAACCAGAGACCCTGCTCGCGGCAGAGGTCGATGAAGGCGGCGAGCTCGTGCTCCGGGGTCGGGCTTTGGCCAAGATGGATCTTCCCTTCTTGCTCTTCGTGGAATAGCCACGGGATGTAGGAGGCGATGGCGTTGCAGCCTCCTTCGCGGGCCTTCGTGATGCGGTCGAGCCATTCCGACCGCTTGAGACGAAAGTAGTGGACCTCGCCCGCGAGGACGAGAACGGGCTTTCCGCCGACGACATAACGCCGATTTTCCAAGTGCGCCATTGCGTTTCGATTGTACTTCGATGGTGCTGAAACGATTCAGCGTTGTTTCTTCTTCCGGCCTAGGGCACCCATTTTCGGCTGGGTGGGTTGTATTCGCGGAACGCTTTTCGCTTGTCGGCTCGCTCTTCGGTGAAGACGGGGAGATACTTCTTGGCGCGGGCGGCGAGCGCGGGCTCGCGCGAGGTGGAGGCGAGGCGCAGGTATCGGATCGACTTGCTCATGAGGTCGCGTCGTTCGTCTTGCCAGCGCCAGTACGGGTTCATGTTCGACAGCCTTCGCGCGGCGGTTGCGGCCCGGTAGGCGGCGTGCTTGGCGGCCCGGGTCTTTGGGTAGTCGCGGACGATTTCTTCGCAACCCTTGAGGGTCCAGTTGTATGTATCGTGCTCGATGTGGTGCTGGCGCAGGGCTTGCTCGTCGGCGGACGATGCCGTCTTCGAATTCCAGGAGAAGCTTATGTCGTAAGCGCGTCGGCCATCCCAGAGGGAGGGACAGTAGAAGAGCAACTCCTTGCGGTACGGGTATTCGGCGAGCCGGAGTTTGGCCGTGGCTTTGGCTTCACTTCCCTTCGCCCTGGCGACGGCGCGTTCCAATTTGCGCAAGGCGCGGATGGTGATCATCGGGTCTTGCGGGGGCGTATCGTTATCGGTCCACCAGCTTCGATCCTTTTCAAACCGACTGAGGGAAAGGCGACGGGCTTTGGGCAGGCGGCGAAAGGTCCGTTCGGCTTCTTCAAGGTTGGCCCGGCGCAGATAGCGCATGCCAAGGGCGTAGGTGATCTCGTCGCAACGCGGACGGGTGGATCGGCTGGCGGTTTCTAGCTGGGCAATCGAGAGGCGGGCATCGACCATGTAGGCGAAGTCCTGGTCGTAATCCAGGGCCTGGTAGTGGTCGAGGGCTTCGAGGAGGTCGCCCCTGCGCTCGGCGAGGAGGGCCAGATTCTCCCTCGCGGCGCCCACGAGGTAGGTCTTGGGATAGCGTCGGAGGACGGCACGATAGCTTGCGGTGGCTTCGGCAGACCGGCCACGATTCTTGGCGACAGTGGCGAGGCAGTAGGTCGCGAGCGCCTTGTCCTCATCCTTCCCGTTCCGGCGGAGGGCTTGGTTGGCAAAGGTCTCGGCGTCTTTGGGGCGTTTGAGGCGGAGGCTGGCTTCGGCGAGGGCGGCGTAGGTGTGGGCGAGGCCATTGCCCTTCAACCCAATGGCGGCACGGCGAGTGTTCGCGACAAGGTCAGGCGTAGTTTCGGTGAAGTCGAGTCGGTAGTCGAGGAAGGTGTTGAGGTCATCGACATTGGTGGCGAGAATCCGCCAGAAGGTGCGGGCGGCTTTTCCGTCGAAACGCTGGGCGGCGTGACGAAAGTCGTTAAGCGTCTCCCATCTGGATTCGCCCGGTCCTTGGTCATTGGCGCGGTGGCGTCGGAGAAGCCAGATGGCGTTGCGGGCCCAGTCGTGCTCACGCGCGGAAATCCAGGCCAGGCTCTCCAGGGCGCGCAGCCGCTCTGGCCTCGGAGCGATAGCGACAACGGTTAGGTATCGCCGTTGGGCCGCCGATGTTAGCCCCTGGAGGACGTCGATTCGGCCAAGCCAGGACATGGCGGCGGGGACGAATCGCGAGTTTGGATAGGTTTGGATCAGGCGTTTGAGGGCTCGAGAGGCGTTCACTTGATCCTGTTCGGTTGGTGTCCTTTGGGATCGAAGGAGTCGGCGAGAAGCAGTTATGAGGCAGGTATCGGCCCAGGCTTGTCGTGGATTTTGAAAGGCGGCCCGCATCAGGCCGTCTGCAGCTTTGGCGTCGTCCGCCACCGCTTCGGCGTTGACGTAAGCAACGAAATTGGCAAGGCGCGGATCGTATGTCTTGGGAATCGAGCCAAAGCGGTCTTTGGCGTTGATAGGGCGGGCGCGAAGCCACTCGCTGAGGCCCCTGGCGGGGCGGAGGCTCACGGCATCGAGGATCGCGATCCGCTCGCGAAGGAATGCGACATCGCCGAGCCCCTCATGCAAAAGGCGGACATAGTCCGCCCTGGCCCGGGCGTACTGGGCCGTGCGCTCGGCTTTCTTGGCATCGCTATGGAGCCGAATGTTGAGCTTCTCTCGCTTCTGATCACGTTCCTCTCGCTCTCTCCAATCTGTTGCGGCCCAAGTGTCCATGTAGCGAGTTCCAGGGCGGTAAGCACCGAGATCCGCGTCCATGCTCAGCTCCGAGTAGCTTTGGCTCTGACGATGAGGCGGGAGACCAAAATCGACGGAGAGTCCCTTGAAGTGCACCCCTCGGGCGACGAATACGACGTGGGACAGAACGGTCTGCCCCACAAAGAGCAAGGGGATGACGGCAAGGCGGGCCAGACGGACTTTCACTTGAGTTCCAGGAGTGAGACCGTCGCGGGCTCGCCAGTTTTGGAGGTGCGGCCCCCGGGTCCCAATGCCTTCCACGAATATACAACTTTCGTGGCCCCATCAGATGGAATTTGGATAGCTCCCGAGCGGAGAACTTCGCCCGGGAGGGTGTGGAAGCGTCGCAACTCGATTGTATCGGCAAGAAATCGGGGCGAAGGCACGATTTGGCCCTTGGTGCCACGGGTTCCGATGGTGATTTCGTCGAAGTCGCCCGCTGCGATTCCCTCGATTCCGGGGTGGTTGAGTTCGGCTCGAAGAATGAGGGCATCTGGCCCGGCCATGGTTGGATTGGTGCCAGTGGAACGGACCGTGAAGCGCAAAGCCATGGGTGGGCGAGTCGATTTGGGGCGATCAATCAGATCCCAAGGGATCGCCTCGGCGCGAGCGCTGGCGACGAAGTCGAGAGTCGGCTTCTCGCCTCGTAATGCTGCCGCAACTGAAGCCAACGGCAGGGTCATACTCTCACCAGATTCGGGAAATCGGTAGAGGATATAGCCGCGCACATTGGCCGGGCGAGTCTGGCGGAAGACGTTGATCTGGCGCACGACCATCTCGGGGGTGGGCAGGGTGTAGGCGATGCGGAAGCCCCTGCCTTGCCCGGCTCGGTCGGGTCTTGTCGCGCGGACGACAAGGCGATCTTCGCCGACGGCGGTTTCGTCGGTGGCGGGCTGGCCCGAAGAGTCGATCGAGGTGGATGACTCGAAGGCGAACGTAGGATGACGTAGGGCGTCCTCGGCGCTCAGGCCCCGGTACATGCCGACGAGCGCACCGGTTTCGTCGAACATCAAGGCATGGCCGTAGGTGGCGAGGCCGACTTGGGCAGGGATGCCGAGCCGGCCAAGACGGTCGAGGCCGCGCTTAAGCCCCTCGGGATCGCTGACAGGATAGACCGTTTCCGCAGTCTTGCCGGTACGGCCCTCATAGAATTGGGGCACCAGGAAGTCGACCTCTTTGGCGAGGAGCTGGATATTTCCGGACGTGAGCCACGTGGGGAGGGCGGTGATCGAGAAGGTCTCGTCCTTGAGCTGGTTCAACTCTCGGCGGATGGCATGGAGCCATTCGGCATACTTCGGCAGGAGCCGGGTGGGGCAATCGACGTCAATTTGGAAGCCGGTGACCCGGAGTCCAGCCTTGGTGGCTTCGCTCTTGGCGTTCTTTAGTTCCTTGGCGATTTGGCTGGAGGCACTCTCGATATTGAAGGTTTCGAGATGGCGGACGAGGCCCGCGTCGAAGTTGGTGACGAGAACGATGCTTTGAGGGCCTTCTGACCTTTGCCAGGTTTGCGGCAGGATCAGGCGCACGTTGGAGCCGTCGGTGGCAAAAGTTCCGGCGCGGACGTAGAGGGTGCTGACCCCGATTTTGTCGAGCAGTTTGGCTTCTGGGGCGGTGATTCGGAACGGCGTGTGCCAGTACCACATCCCGATTTCGGGTTCGGGAAGGCGTGCGGGCTGGCACGCGCTCAGGAGGATGCCCGCGAGGGCGAGGGTCCTCGCGAGGCAGAGGCGGCTTCTCTCCCTGTGGTTCTTCATGCCTCTGCCATTGTCGCATCTTTGACTCCTGGGCTTGAGCCGTGATACGCTCCGCACATGAATATGCGGGAGTCCTTTGCCAGCCTTGGCTATGTGGTCGTTGAGGACTTCTTGAGTGAGGCTGAGTGCGCCATGCTCAACGAGGCTCTGGACACGAAGTATGCGCAGTGGCAGGCCGAGGCGCGGAAAGTGCATGACCTCGGGGATGCTTTCGCTTGCGACGTCCTGGCTTGGGACCCGGTTTTGGAGGGGCACCCGGTGTTTTGTGAGGTTGCCGCCAGCGAGCGACTTGCGCAGATAACCGAGGAAGTTCTTGGCGAGGGGTTCGGGACGCAGTCGTCGCTGATCATGTTCAGCATTCCCGGTGGTCGTGGGCAGGCGTGGCACCAGGATTGCCCACCGGACGAGGTCGGGCTCTTCAACCTGAATCGATTGCTCTACCCCCACGATGCTTCGCTGGAACGCGGGGCAATTGTGATCGTGCCAGGTTCGCACCTTCAGGGCCCGATCCCGCCAGGGGAGCATCAGGAGTCGCTGCCGGGCGAGTTGGTTTTGACGCCGCGGGCCGGGACCTTGATCCTCTTGCACGGGCATGTTTATCACCGCGTGACGCCGAACTTGACGGTGGAGCCGCGGAATTCGGTGAACTTTCGGGCCCTGCCGCCGGGGGTTCCGGAGTGGGTGACCTGCGTGGCGGTCTATCGCAACGGTCGCGCTCGGTTCTGCGCGACGCCAGAGTTTGCGCCCGCGACGTATCGCGCTACTCCTTAGGAG
>JBMOJD010000062.1:0-20295 GCA_049317025.1 Fimbriimonas sp.
ACTGCGGATCGCGCCCGGCCATGACGGCCGCTGGGTCTTGGTTCACCTCGTAGTCGGGCTTTGCTCCGACACCCTCGATGACCCACTCGCCGGTCTCATGGTCAAACGCGCCATAGTTGGGGACAAAGATAGTTCCGTCGTCGATGAGGCGGTAACCGCCGCCACTTCCGACTTCACCACCACCGGTTCGCTTGCCGACAACGGGACCGAGACCAAGCTTCTTCCAGCCCTCGATAACGAGTTCACCATCGCTGAAGTTGTCCTCGTTGCAAAGGGCGGCCACGTAGCCACTCGGGTTCCATCCTTCCCGGGTCCAGAACTTCTCGCTGTTGCGCGAGTTGAAGTAGTAAGTCGGTCGTGGCCGGATCGTGTTGAGGATGACGCTGGAGATGTTTCCGCCGCCGTTGTAGCGGAAGTCATAAACCACTGCATCCTTGAACGCATTGGCCTGCTGCGACTTGCTGAAGCCGATGTAGCCCTCGGCCCCCATGTCGATCACATGGGCATAGCCAAAGTTTGGCCCGCCGTTTTTCGCCACGTAGGCGGCGCGTCCCAGCACCCACTCTTGGTATCGAAGTTTGGCTTCGCTGGCCAAAGGCTTGACCCGCACAATTCGCGCACCCTCCGTGGTCGGCTTATCGTTGACGAGGATCGCAGTCACCTGACCGACTTTGCCGACCAAGAGGGCCTGGATGTCCTGATCTGGGCGCACCGCCGCACCATCGACCGCAAGGATGTAATCGCCTTCCTTGACCTTGAGACCGGGCTCAAGCAATGGCGACCGAAGCGTGACGCCGTAGAAGTCGCCCCGATAGAGCTTCGTGATGCGCACACCCGTGGCCGCAGGCTCATAGTCAGCCCCGAGGTAGCCCTTGGGCACGGGCTGCGTGCCATACGGGGCGGGGTTGCCCGCATAAGCATGACCCGAGTTCAGCTCGCTCAACATGTTTCTCAGGAGCAGATGCAGGTCCGTTCGGTCTCCGACCGAGGGCAGCATGGCCGCATACTTGGTCCGGATCGCGGCCCAGTCCACCCCGTGCATTCCTGGGTCGTAAAAGAGGTCTCGTGTAAGTCGCCAACTCTCGTTGAAGATCTGACGCCATTCTTCGCGAGGAAGATAGGTGATGCTTGCGGCCCCCAGCTTCAGCGGCTTCGCTTCGCCCGACCCAGAGTCCGAGTCGGCCAGTTGCACGCCATCCGGGGTGTTAAAGGCAATGTGTTTGCGATCGGCGGCGACATCAAGCGACGTCACGCCTGAAGCTAGCGTCGTGAGGCTCTTCTTCTCGATGTTGTAGCTCTGGAGATCGCCCGGATCCGTGGCCTCTAGACCCTGGACCCCCGTGCTGAGCAGGAGGAAACGACCCGGCGTCCACTCGATTTGGCTGTACCGGCCTGCAGGAACTGGGGCCGCAATCGTCCTGGATTCGAAGTCGCTGAGCAGGTACTCCGTCTTCGGTGCCTCTTTGGGTGGGTCTTCTTTCTTGACCTCGGCTTCGCCTTCCTCTTCGTTCTTGGCCAAGAACGGTGAAGTTGCGTCGGCAGTCAGTGCGACCACATTCACAGCCATGTTGTTGTCGTAGAAAATTGCGCCATCCGGGGTGCTCCAGGCCGGGTTTAGCGCACGCACCGTCAAATATGCGAGGAACTTGCCGTCCGGGCTAAACGCTGGCGACAGCGCGGTGATACCGGGGTGACCGAGCGCAAGTAGCTTCTTGGTCTCCAGTTCGTAAAGGTTCGTGCTGAAGAGATAAGCTTCTTCCGGTCGAGCAAACGCCAAGAGGCGTGAATCTGGGCTGAAGACCAATCGCGGAACAAACGTGTCGTACGAGCCGACAAAGGTGGCCTTGTCGACCACTGTCTGAGTGCAGTTCGTGGCGTCGATCAGGAGGGTCCGTCCGGCCCGGTCTTGAACGGCAATCCACTTTCCGTCCGGAGACCACTTCAGGACCAAAGCGTTGCCCTGAAACCCAGTCGTCAGCTGCTTGGGTTTGGCACCTCCGGTCCCGTCCGTCGTCCAGATTTCATTCTCACCGGTCCGGTCGGAGATGAAGGCAATGCGCTTGCCATCCGCTGACCAAGCGGGAAGGACTGCCCGGGTGCCCGGCTGATTCTCCAAGACCCGGACGTCGCCCTCTTCGGTCGCTACGCTGAGAATCTGGCCGCGAACTTGGATCAAACCGCGCTTTCCGGTCGGGCCGATGGCGAACTCCTTGATGTTCGGCGTAATCGGAATCCGCTGCTCGCGCTCGTGGATGCGGTCCGAATCGAGGCGAAACTTCAAAGTCCGGATCTCGCCCGTCGCCGCATTCAGAACCGCCAAGGTCGGCCCCGCTTGGAAGACCACGCTCTTGCCATCAGACCCGGGGTACCGCACCTGGAACGCCGTGTTCTTGCTGATCTGGGCGACCTTCTTACTCTTTGGATCCAGGCTCCAGAGGTTGGCGTTACCCGAACGCTCCGAAACAAAGTAAATCTGGTTGTTGGCCCACACCGGGCTCGTGTCCACACCCTCCCAATCGGTCAGCCGTTCGAACGCCTTGGTCGAAGGCGTGTAGAGCCAGACATCATCCGCCGATCCTGCCTTGTAGCGGAACCAGTTGGCCCACTCGTTGCTCTGGGGCACGTAGGCCAGGCGACCGTCGGGGGCAAGCGAACCAAACTCGCCCTGAGGAATGGGGAACTGCTGGCTAAGGCCACCTCCGGCAGGTACTGAATACAAAGAATGGACGGGGCGGCCATCGCGAGAGGCGACTCGGTAGAGAATCGACTTTCCATCCGGGCTCCAATCCTGCACCACCGGTGCGGCTCGCTCATATGTCAGTCGCTTAGGCGCTCCGCCCCCCGTGGGCATCACGTAAACCTCGGGGCTACCGTCGTAGCTGGCCGTGAACGCGATCTGGCCGCCATCCGGCGAGAACTTGGCGAACGATTCGTTGCCTTCGTGGTTGGTCAGCCGCTTGGCGTCGTTGGTCTTCAGATCACCCAGCCACAGGTCGCCCTCGGCGGTAAAGACCACCAAGTCACCGTGGATATCGGGCCGGGTCAGGGTGCTGGGAGTCTCTTGGGCAAAGGAAACCACCGCAAGGGCAACGAGGGCAAAGGAGGAAGCAAACCGCATTCCGTGATTGTCGCACAGCTACTGCGGGTTAATCGCGACAACATCGGTTGCTGCCAACGAATAGCCCATGCTAATCGCACTCGAACCATCGACTAAGTACAGCTTTTTCTGCAAACTCTTAACGGTCAGCTTGCCCGTGATTCGCACCGGCTCATACCGATCCTTTGCCTCGAAAGGCTTCGCCGTCTTAACATAAAGAATCTGATTCGGATTGGGCGGAGGCGTGTGGATACACGCACCGACCCACGGGACGAGCAAGAACTCGGTGACATTTGTGCCATCGAATTCAAGGGGCAGAAGGTAGCCACCCATCTGGATCGTCTCGCCGTCAAGGCTATTCACCATACTCGTGGCGTTCGCCGCGCGTATCTGCATGATTCGTTCGCGCTCGGCCAGGAGCTTCTCCGAGTCCACATTCTTCTTTTTGAGCCGCTGCCGCGCCTCGGTCGCCTGTCGAACCTGATCCGCCGCAGGCTTGCGCTTCTCGCGCTGAATGTCCCGCACCCTGGCAATGAGAATGAGGTCGGCAACTTGGTCGGTTGGAAGCTTGTCGAATGGATTCTTGAACTCCGGCATCGGCGGGACAAGGTCGGGCCAATCGATCTTCCGAACGTTCTGGCCCGCCAGGGCGGGCAGGGAAACCACGACAAGGACAAGGGCGAGCAGTTTCATAGTCGATCAATCAAAGGCGAATCGAAAGCCCATCGGCGAGCGATGACTGGTACGAACGAATCGCTGGAACCAATCCTACCAACGTCCCCGCCAGCCAAACCGCGCCGACTCGCATCCATTCTCCCGCTGAAAATGCACTCAGCGAGATAGAAAAGCCGTATTTTGCGGCGGCAATAGGCTGCACGACCAAGATGATGGCGGAAAGCAACCCAATTCCGACGAGAATCCCTGCGAGGGTCAGGACACTGGCCTCGCCAACAATCAGTGCGAGAATCTGCGAGGGACGTGCTCCCACCGAGCGCAAAACCGCCATCTCGCGTCGGCGTTCGTTGAGGCTGGCGAGCAAATTGGTGAGCATCCCGAAGAGACCCACCACCACCACAAAGCTACTGACCACGAGGAGGGCGGTTTCCGCCACTGCGGTCACTTCCCAAAGGTCGAGCAATGTCGGTGCTGGCAAGATCGCCGTCAGCGGTTCGCCCGGAAACTCGTTCACCAGCCGTTCCATCCCGAGAGCGTCTTGTCGCGAGCGAAGACCAACAAGGAAGGCCGAGATCGTCCGATCCTCGTGCTGAGTGTCCTGGCTCATAAGCGGATCGTCCGACCGCTGATCGCCGCCAAAACCGCCGCCAAAACCTTCGTGCATCCCCTCGTACCCTTCGAGCGTGATATAGATGGCGCGGTCCACCGGCGTCCCCGTCCGGGCAAGGATTCCAACCACAGTGAATGGGGAAGTTTTGTGCTCTACAAAGCTGATCTCGCCCGCCCCGTGGGCCACGACCAACTTCTGACCCAGCTTGTAGTTCAAACGGTCCGCCACTTCGGCCCCAATGACCGTATCGAGCTTGTCAGCAAAGGCCTTCCCCTCGGCAAAGCTCAATCCCTGGCGACGGCCGTACTGAAAGTGCTCAAACAGGTCCGGTGTCGTTCCGATCGCCCGAAACCCCTTGTGTGAATCGCCGATGACGAGTGGAATCGTCCACGCGACCGCCGGGTTCTTCGCGATGGTCTGATAACTCGTCCACGAAAGGTTATTCGTTGGATAGCCAAGGTGAAAAACCGAGGAAAGGAGAATCTGGACCGGATTCCCACGCGCGCTAACGATGAGGTCGGTGCCCGAAACTGTGCTCGAAAAACTCTCCCGCGCCTGGGTCCGCGCCCGCTCGACCCCGAGCACCATTGCGACGCTCAGCGCAATCGAGATGACCGTGAGCAACGCCGTCGCGCGCCGATGCCAAAGGCTCTGAATCGACAGCCGAAGCATGTTCACTTGCGAGCTCCATTGATCTCGCGAAGCGAGACCGCGCGGTCGAAATGACGGGCAAGCTGGGCATCATGACTCACGAAAAGCACCGTTGTCCCCTGGGCATCGCACTCGGCGAGCAAAGTCTGGATGAAGGCATCGCGGGAATCCGCATCAAGGGCCGAAGTCGGCTCGTCGGCAATGATGATCTCGGGTGAGCCCAAAAGTGCCCGGGCGGCGGCAGTGCGTTGCTGCTCGCCCACGCTCAGATCTGAAACTTGGCGGCGCAACAGGACCGGGTCCGAGAGCCCTAAATGGGCCAGCAACCTGACCGCGTCAGATTCCGTGGCGCGTCCACGGCGCAACGAAGAAAAACGGCAGGGAAGCATCACGTTCTCGACCACCGAAAGGTACGGCACCAGGTTGAACATCTGGAAGATCAGGCCGATGTGATCCGCGCGAAAGCGGTCCCGCCCCGATGGGCGCATTCGGGCGATATCTTCGCCGAGTACCTCTACCCGGCCCGAGTTGGGAGTGAGCACGCCAGTGATCAAACTCAGGAGGGTGCTCTTGCCGCCCCCGCTCGGCCCCTGGAGGAAAACTCGCTCGCCCTTGTCCACGGAAAGGCTCTCGATCGCCAGGATCGGTGGCGCGCTCGGCGACCACCGAAACTCCAAGTTCTCCAGGTGGATCGCCCTGTCCGTCATCATTCCAGTGTAGTCCCAACCTCCGATTTCGTTCGTGCTGTTGTTCGAAGTGAACAATCGGATAAACTGCGCTTAATGTCGTCTCGCTTCTTTCTTGTGCCGCTGACTCTTGCCCTTGGCGCGGGATTCGCCCACGCCCAGGTTGCCATGCGAACCGAGGCCAACAAGGTTGGCAAGCAGGAGTATGGCATTATCAACTTCCAGACGGCGGTCGGAAGCATGAAGTGCCTTCCCGTCGGCGAGCTTAGAGCTGAAGGCAAAATTGATGTGTCGTTCAACGGGACCCTGCTGGTCAACGGCCTGGAAGGGAAAGTTACTCTGTTCGGCAACCTCCGCAAAGAGTACGAGAACACGAAGCGCAAGCGCGTTCTGTACTTCGGCAGTGGTCGAGCCGTGATCGAAGGCAAGTTTGGCGGCGTCCAGATTTTCGGTCGCGAGATCAAAGGCACCCACAACGGCTTCGGCATCTGGCGTTTCTACGGCGAATTTGATCGCAACCTAAACACCGGCGAGATCTGGTACGAAGGCATGCCCCGCGACCCAATGGGCACGGGCGGCACCCAAAAGGGCGTTCCGATGCCCGAAAACCTTCGCCGAGTGGTTCCCAAAGTCAAAGTCAAGAGCGCTGGCTAAGCGTTGCTCGAACGCACGTTCTGCCACGTTCCCGGCATAGGCATCACCGCTGAGAGGGCACTTTGGGCTCAGGGCTGCTCGTCTTGGTCTGAATACCTTGCCAGCCCCCGCAGCTTCTCGGTCGGTTCCGCCTCGCGGGAGACCGTCAAGCGCGTCCTCGAACGCAGTGTCGAATCGCTCGCTAGCGGAGAGCACCAGTATTTCGCCGCCCGTCTTGGCATCAAGCACGCCTGGCGGGCTTTCCCCCACTTCCGCGACCGCTGTTTCTATCTCGATATCGAGACCGACGGGGGCAACTCCGCCAACGCCGTCACGATCATCGGCCTGTACAACGGCCAGACATTCTACGGCCTTGTCAAAGGCGAGAGCCTCGAGAATTTCCGAAACCTGATCTCCGAAGTCTCGATGATCGTCACGTTCCATGGGGCAGGCTTCGACGTTCCCGTTCTGCAAAAGCGATTCAAGGATGCTGCGCTTGACCAGATCCACTTCGACCTTTGCCCCGCCCTGCGCCAAGTCAATGTCCGGGGCGGACTCAAGAAGATCGAGCGCGAGATGGGCATCATTCGCCCCGAAGAGATCGCGAACCTGACCGGCTACGATGCCGTCAAGCTGTGGCGGCGCTACATTGCCCTCGGCGAGGACGACGCCCTGCGCATTCTCCTCAACTACAACCAAGCCGACTGCGTGAACCTAGAGCGCCTCGCCGAGATCGCCTACCAAAGGCTCTATGCGAGCACCGTCGGCCTGCAAGAACAACTCTTTTAGCAGTTGGCGTATGATTGGGTGATGTTGGGTGTTCTTGCATTGACGCTTGGTTTGGCATCCCCCGGAAACGTAAAGGTGGAGACAGTTGCTTTTGAAGGCTGGCAAAATTGCCTGCGACTCTCGGACGGAGTCGTGGACGCCATCGTTGTGCCCCAGATCGGGCGCATCATGCGCTTCGGCTACGTCGGCAAGCCGAACTTGATTTGGGTGAACCCGAACCTCAAGGGAACGTTGCCAACCAGCAGCCCCGATTGGCCGAACTTTGGCGGGGACAAGCTCTGGAACGCCCCCCAAGCCGTCTGGGGCTGGCCGCCCGATGCGAGCTTCGAATCCAGCCCTCACGACGTCGTCGTTCACGGCAACCAGATATCACTCAAATCGCCCGTTAGCAAGAAGTACGGCATTCGTTTCGAGCGCGAAATCACCCTCCAAGGCTCAAAATTGCGTATCAAGAACACCTTGGTGAACGCAGGGACCGCGCCGGTTGAGTGGGCGATTTGGCAGGTGACTCAGATCAACATTCCCGACCGAGTCGAGTTGGAACTTTCGGGCAAGAAGGATCCGAACGGCAAGCTCTGGAGCTTTTATGATCCAGCCGACTTCCCTGGTTGGGTTACAGAGACCACGCGCAACGGCAAGCCGCTCCTGATCGCGAAACGTCATCCCACCCAGGCCTACAAGTTGGGGACCGATTTCGGGAACGGAACGATCCAGGCGTGGTTCGGCACCGCTCGCCTGACCGTGCACATTGATGCCGACCAGGGCGGCATGTATCCCGACAAGAACCGCCCTCGTCAGGTCTACAGCAACCCTGGGGAGAACCTCTACATGGAACTCGAACTCAACGGAATGATCAAGAAAATCGCTGCCGGAGCCAAGATCGAGGTCTCCACGACCCTCTCCCTAGACTAATCCGGCGGCCTTTGAAAGACCTAGAAGACCTAGAAGTCACCTTCCAGCCAATAGGTTCTCGCTAGCGGTAACCTATTGGGGTCCAATGAATATTCGCAAATCCGGTTTTATGACCGAGACGCTGGGGTGCGACCCGAGCGAACCCAGTGCCCCGGCGGCGGTCCAGGAGACCGTCTTCGACCTCCGGCGCGGAATCAGCAAGGTCGAGGTCCGCGATGGATACGCCCAGGCTCACATTTTCGACCTGAGCGATCCGATCGTCACCAGCCGAATCGCCGTCTTGGATGCCATCGCCAAAGCCGAAATCAGCATTGACTTCCTCAAGCTGACCCAAGATGGCCTCTCGTTCTTGGTCCGTGAAGAGCACTCCAACCTCCTGGCCCAGACCCTCAATGCCATCGGCGTTCAGCACTCGGTGAAGCCCGGCCAGCACATCCTATTGGTTCACGCCGTGAACATGCGCGACGAAGAAGGTCTGATCGCCCGCGTTGTGAACGAGGCAATCGCCAGCCGCGTGAAGGTTGAGCACATTGGCGATATGCACGACCGCATGCTTATGGTCGTGGACGCGACCCAATCGGCCCCCCTGAAAGCCCACCTCGAATCCGCCCTTTCCAGCGCTCGCGTGGGGGCGCAAAACTGATGAAGGGAATCAAGGTCATGAAATTTGGCGGCACGTCCGTCGCCACCCACGAAGCGCGACATGCCTCGGCCATGCGCGTGATTTCCGCACGCGAGCAGGGCTACCGGCCCGTCGTTGTCGTGAGCGCAATGGGCCGCCGTGGCGATCCCTACGCCACCGACACCCTGATCCAGCTCCTCACCACGATTGATCCCGACACCCGCCCCGAACTCCGCGAGCAAGACCTGATCATGGCGTGCGGCGAGATTTTGTCGGCAGTCACGTTTGCCCATTTGCTAAAGACCCTCGGCCAGCCCGCCAAGGCCTTTCTCGGTGGCCAAGCCGGAATTCGCACCGACGGAGTCCCCGGCAACGCCCGGATTCTCAGCATCAACCCGGCCAACCTCATCGCTTCGCTGGACCAAGGGAAGATCCCCGTCGTTTGTGGATTCCAGGGGACGGCGCGAGACAACGAAATTCCCGGTGGTGAGATCACCACGCTTGGCCGCGGTGGCTCGGACACGACCGGCGCCGCCCTCGGGGCCGCCCTGCATGCCGTGGCGGTGGAGATCTTCACCGACGTCGACGGCATCAAAACTGCCGACCCCGACTCGGTGAAGAACGCCGCAACCCTACGAAAGGTCAGCTACAACGAGGTCGCCGAAATCGCTCACCTTGGCGCAAAAGTCGTCCATCCCCGCGCGGCCGAGATTGCGATGAACAACGACATCCCGCTCTGGGTGAAGAACACCATGAGCGACGACGTCGGCACCGAAATCGTGCGCAGCGATGTCCTCACCGACAGCCGCCCCACTGGCGTCACCCACACGGGCAAGCTGGTCTACATGCAGTTCGACCTCTCCGAAGCCTCGGAATCCCACCGAACGCTCCTAGAGGGCAGGCTATACGAGATGCTGGCTCGCTACAACATCAGCCTCTTCATGCTCAACCTCTCGCCCACGAGCACCGGGTTCGCCGTGCCTCGGGGCCAATATCCGGTGGTGCAAGACCTCCTCGACGGCCTGGTCGTGCCCATGCAACGCCCCGCCGAGCCAGCCGCCAACGACGTCGCGGTCTACTTCTTCCAGATCGGGGATGCGAGCAAGGAAGTCGAGACCCAAGCCAAGCTGCTCGAAGTCTTGGGCAAAGTCGGGCGCGTCCGCGCCGACCTCACCGAGGCCTGTTCGATGGTCTCCCTAGTCGGCCACGAGTTCATGCGCCAGCCGGGGCTCTTCTTCAAGGTGCTCAAGACTCTTGCCGATGCCCAAATTCCCGTGCTACAGACCTCAGACAGCGACTTCAGCCTCAGCGTCCTCGTGCCGGAAAGCGACACCAACCGAGCGGTTCGTCTGATCCATGATCGGTTCGACTTGGCCAACAGTCACTAGCGGCGCTTCTGACCAACGACCGAACATGCGGTGGAGATCAATTCGGCGATCTCCTCCCAGTCGGTCGTCGGGACGTCCAGCCGGGCCCCGACCCAGCCCCGGTGCCCGACGTAAGGCGGGACAAAGTACTGATCCGGAGCGTCGCCCACCAAGACCGCCTGGGCTCCTGGTTCTGCCGCCAGCCACACGCTGAGGTTCGGCGCGCCATGGTGATGGTTGTCCAGCATCGCGAACTGGCGCTTGTTGCGGGCAAACCAAGCGGGCTCGCCGTGGCTCAGCTTCTCGCTCGCACCTTCCTGGGCAAGGCAAATCTGCCGGATCCGCTCGATCAGTTCCTCTTCCATCCAAGCGGCAATTTACCAGAGGCTTTCGACAAGCACTTCTGCGAGTTGCGGGATCAAGTCGAGACGGTCGCTGAGACCCCGAGTGAAAATCGCCAGGCCAAAGGTTTCGCCATTCGGAAGCTCGAACACGGCGACATCATTCCGCACCTCGCTCATATAGCCTGCCTTCGACCACAGTTTGCTCCCCGCCGGCAGAGCCGCCCCAATGAACTCCCGGGCCTGCAAGCCCGCGAGCGGATCATCCGCCGGAATCGAGCGAGAGAGAAGTCCACGCATCCACGCACACCGCTCTGGACTCAAGATCTGGTCCCGATGGATCGCCACTTGGAGCTTCAGTGTATCGTTGGCTGTGCATGAATTGCGGTGCTCCAGATTCGGCCCCGCGCCCTGCCGCTCGCGACCGTAAGAGCCCTCATTCCACGTCTTTTGGCTGGCATTCGCACTGAATCCCTGGGTCCGAAGCCACTTGTTTACTTGCTGCCTTTGCTCCATCCACCGCGCCAGTTCAGGTGGTTCAAGCTCCGGTCCGCCCGTCGTCTGCGTGATGGCATCAACCACAAGGGCGGTGGCGTCATTAGAAGAATCCACAATCATGTCTCTTGCCGCCCGGTCAAGCTCGGGGGACAACTGAACCCGATCTTCGTCCAAACAAAACGCCAAGTACGCGAGAAAGTAGAGCTTGACCACACTGGCCGGATAGAACAGCTCATCGCCACGGAAGTGCCGCACCGCATTGGGAGAACGAAAATCAACCAAGGAAACCGCCAACTGGTCCTCGCCAACGCCATGGGACGCGGCAAAGGATGAGACTAAAGTCGAAAGGTCCCGCACGGGTTGAGTTTACGTGCATCGGGAGTGACTCATCAGACGTCTTTCATTCGCAATGGGTGTACTTCCTCTCGTCTTTGCCTTCTTCGCGCCCGCGACGGCCCAATCTCCGATCGTCGCGACGCCATTTGCCACTGCACCTGCAGTTGCCGAAACCATCCGTCTGGCGGCCACGCCCTCCCTGGACGGCATCGCCTCGCCCGAAGAGTGGGACCCCTTCTCGCCCAAAACCTTCTTCCAGTGGGAGCCCAACCGCTTGCACTTCGGCGCCGCTGTCCCCTCGGGTTCCGAACTCGTCGCCAGCATCGATCTGAACAGCGATGGCTGGCTCATCGGCAACGACAACATCGAAGTCCGAGTCGGTGCTGACGGCAAGATTCATGCACGCAAGCTGGACGCAACCCGCAGCGAGGGTCCGCGCTGGGTGCCGTTCGCTGAACTAGAGCTCTCCTCGAAAGCCGCCGCAGGCACCGCCACCGAGTTGACCCTGATCGATCCGGGCCTCAAAATCTTCCCGATCGATGCCGGCGCGAAAGTCGGCGTCCGCATCGATGTCGTCCCGGAAGCAGAAGCGGCCCCCGAGCCCTTTTTGCCCCGAGCCCTTGCCGCCGTCACCCTCGGGTTTGACCGGGCAACCGCCCTCCCCGTGGCACTCAAGTGGAAAGTCGAGCGCACTGGCCGCGTCGCGTCGGGCGGCGAATCGGCCAACATCCGATTCGCCTTCTCTGGCGATGCCAAGGTCCAGCCCGTCAGCGTCACCCTCCGATCCGAGGGCAAGGTCCGCGACGCAACCACCCAGATCACCCAGCCATTCCCGAACTTCGACCGCAAGGGCCGGGCATTCGTCGATTATTCCACCCCGATTCGCACTGAAACCGAACCCGGTTACCGCATCGCCCAGGCTCAGCTAAAGCTAGCCGACGGCCCCGCGACCGTCCAAGCAAGCTTTCGAATCGCGCCCACCGTCGAAATTGAGCTCGTCCAAAGGCCGGTCTCAGGCAAGAACCCCACGACCTACCAGCGATTCAGCTACTACGTCCGCTCAAACGTCGGGAGCCGAGTGGATGGCATCACCACGATCAAGGTGCCCGCACCGCTCAAACTGGTTGGCGACATGGAAGATCGGTTCGTGATCTACAACTCGCGCGCCTCGACCCGCAAGATCATCGAACTAGATGTCCCCGTCGGCCTCGAAGGCACGTTCCCGCTCTCATTCACCATCAAACTGGGCGAGAAAGAACTCACCCAGGTCGAGTATCTGACGATCAAGCGCAAGTAGGTCTAAGGGTTGGTGCGGATATCCCGCAACCACTTGGCGTGGCCATCAAGGAACAAGCGGTTGCGGCCCCCGCTGTGCACCGAAACTCCCTTGAGGGCAGCGGGAACCGAGGGGATGGTCTTCGGGAAGTACGGGTCGACGGCAAGTTCGACGTCGGCCACGCCTTCTGGATAGCCCGCCTGAGGGTTCCGGGCCGCCTGTAGGTCCGTCACTGATTGGTCGTCGCTCTTGCCCCAAAGGTTGTCGAGCGGCACTGGATTAGTGGGTCGGTCGAAGCGCCAGAGCCAATACCTCGTGGTTGGCCCCTCGCGTCCGGAGTAAATCGTCTGCGCGACTTGATCTACCAGGCCCATGCTGGAACCAGCCACGCTCGGGCACGACCAAATCTGCCCGTTCTTGATGTACGGCTCCAGCACCACAAAGGCCCAACCGGCGCGCGGGTCCGAGGTCGGCCAACTGTTCCATGGCTTGTAGCCGCCCGGGAGGTCTGTCTTCAGGTCGCGCCGATCCGGGTTCAGATCGTCGAAATCAGCCTTGTACATGAAGAACGCGGTGCCGATCTGGCGCAGATTGCTAAGGCAGGCGGTCTTTTTGGCCGCTTCCTTGGCTTGCGCAAAGACGGGGAAGAGGATGGCGGCGAGGATCGCGATAATGGCGATCACCACCAGCAGCTCAATCAAAGTGAATCCATTGCGCTTCATATCGACTATAGACCCACGGTCGGGGCACTTCGTTCTGAAGGCGTGTCGATCTCGAAGAAGTCCCGCGGCGTGAGCTTTGCAAATGACGCGACCAGGTTGGATGGGAACGACTCGATCAGAACGTTGTAATCCCGCACACAGGCGTTGTAATACTGTCGGGAGCTTGCGATCAGCTTCTCCGTTTCGCTGAGCTGCCGCTGGAGGTCCAGGAAGTTCGCACTCGCTTTGAGGTCCGGATAGCTCTCGGCTATCATCGTCACGCGTGAGAGACCACTGGTGATGCTGGCTTCCGTTTGTTGGCGCTCGGGCGTAGCGCCACTCGCCTGGGAGATCCCCTGACGAGCCTCAACCAAGCGAGCTAAGGTCGATTGCTCGAAATCAGAAGCTCCCTTTACGGCCGCGACCAGGTTGGGAATCAGGTCCGCACGGCGCTTCAAGAAGACATCCATGTCGGCCCAGGCATTCTCCATCAACCGGCGCATCGAGATGAGCCGGTTGTAAAGAACGATCAGGCCAACCACAATGGCCGCCACAAGGACGAGTGCAAATTGGATCATAGTGCCTCAGGGCTCGAGTTCGACGCCGGGATCCCAGCCCTTGTCGCTAGCGCGCATCAAAACGCGAATATCCAAGTCGCGATCCACGCGAACCTGGCAGCTCAGTCGGAATGAACCAAGGGTGCCGTCTTCGATGTGGCACTCTTTCTCGGCATCACCCATGGGCGGGGCCTCATTCAGGATGCCCACGCGACAGGTCGTGCACTTCGCCTGGCCGCCACAGCGGTGGCTGACGTCGACCCCGTTTTGTTCCAAGGCTAGGGCCAGTTTCGTTCCTTCTTCTACTTCGAAGGGGGCAAACCCCTCTGCTTTGACGGTGTACTTCATCTTCGCGAATGTTACCGGCTAGAATCGTTCTCGTGATTCAAGAAGAGCGACTTGTCCAGTTGTTTCTCGACCTCTGCGCCTTCAACGCCCCCAGCAAAGCCGAAGCCGAGATCGTCGCCTGGACCAAGAACCATCTCCTTCAACTAGGGCTTGAGGTCTGGGAAGACGACGCCGCCGAACAAATCGGCGGAAACGCCAACAACCTAATCGCCCGTCTCCCCGCCAACATCGACGGTGCCCCTCGCATCTTCTTTTCCGCCCACTTCGACACCGTGGAGCCCACGGAGGGCCTTGTGATCGAGGAAAGGGACGGCGTCTTCTTGTCGGCCTCCGACACAATCTTGGGCGCTGACGACCGCGGTGGCCTCGCTCCCGCCATCGAGGCGGTCCATGCGCTCATCGACTCGGGCGAACACCACGGCGATGTCTTCCTTCTCTTCACCTGCGCCGAAGAAATCGGCCTTCTCGGTGCCGATGCGCTAAAGATTGGCGAACTGAACCTTGACTACGGCTTTGTCCTCGACACCGGACCCCCTGTGGGTTCGATGGTAAACCGCACCGCGACGCACGACCGCCTCGACATAGTCATACAAGGCGTCCCCGCCCATGCAGGCAAAGACCCCGAGCGCGGCGTCAGTGCGATCCAGGTAGCCGCCGCCGCTATCCACGGAATGCGCTTGGGCCGCATCGGCCCCGAGACCACTGCCAACCTTGGAATGATCCAAGGTGGAACCGCCACCAACGTGGTCCCCGCCAAGGTCTCCATCTTCGCCGAGGCTCGAAGCACCAGCGAGCAAGAGTTGAATGACCAAATCGACCACATGGTGAGCCGATTCGAGGCCGCCGCCACCGAATTCGGCGCCAAGCTCCAAATTGAACACCATCGGCACTACTCCAGCTTCCAGATCCAACCTGATTCGCCGGTCGTCCAGGTCGCTTGGCGAGCTAGTGAAGCCCTCGGTTTAAACCCCCGACTCCGAACGACCTTAGGTGGCAGCGATGCCAATATTTACAACGCGAAACATGTTCCAAGCCTGGTGCTGGGGACGGGAATGGACCACATCCATACCCATGATGAGCAGATTTCTCGGGCAGATTTGGTGAAAACCGCCGAGCTAGCCCTCGAAATTGTTCGACAATCGATAAAGCAAAGTGCCTAGCAAGATGTTGGATCGTCTTGCTATCATGAAGGACGAGAACGACGGAAGTATCCGCACGTTCAGTCACGGAGGATTATCCAAAATGAAGAAAGCGATTTTGATGGTTATCGTCGTTGCCGCAGTGTCGGGAAGCGTGTTCGCACAGACTTCCACCACCACCGGTCTCTCGGTTCGCCTCGGTGCGTTCATGCCTTCGGAGAAGGCTGCGAAGGACGAGGGCAAGTCTTGGCTCGCCGCTGGCGCAGAGTTCAAGCTCAAGGACCTCAACATTGGAACCATGAGCGAGGACTACAAGGCCTCCCTTTCGGTCTCGCTCGACTACTACGGTCGCGGCGACTTCCGCAACGTTCCTCTCTTGCTCAACTACACCGGACGCAAGAACCAGTTCTACTACACCGCTGGCGCGGGCGTTGGATTCAGCCGACTTCCTTCGGGAACCGGCTCGGTCGACAAGACCCGATTCGCCTACCAGGTTGGCGTTGGCTATGACTTCGCCAAGGGCAGCACCCCGGTCTTCGTCGAAGCTAAGTACTTCGGCGCTCAGAAGAAGGAACTCGCCGGTATCGGCCTGTTCGTCGGCGTCCGCCTGTAAGGTCGCCCAGCAACAAAAAGCCCCTCGCGAGAAATCGCGAGGGGCTTTTTCGTGGGTCATAAATGGGGAGACCCCCCTTGCGGAGGGTCTTTGGGGAGGGAGGATGGTTTGCTTATGAAGCCTTTCGACCTCACATGGGGATAGACCCCTTTGCCTGCCTTCTGGTTCCTTGCCTCTCGCCAAAAGTCCCGAAGACTTAGGCCTCGGCCCCATCGCTGTGGACGACGGATACATCACCCGTCACAGCACTGACATCCAATGTCCCGACGCCATCGCCGACCCGACCGGTCACCCTTTGCTCACTGCGAATCTCGTCGTCCAATTCGAGGTTGCACTGCACCAGACCGCGAAGAGTACTTAGAGACACCCGGTAATCGCCACCCGTGGGCACCGTCACCGAAGCATGTCCACTGACCGTTCGCAAGTTCAGGCTTCCCGAGAACGCCTCGGCCATCACCACTTCGATATCGCCCGAGACCGCCTCCACCGAGACCGTCTTCCCGCTGATCGCATTCAACCGTACGCTACCGCTGGCAATCCGTCCATTCAGGTTCCCCTGGAATCGCTCCACGTTCAGATTGCCCGATTTGCTCTCAACCGAAAGCGAAGGGCTCTGGCAATCTTCCAGAAGGACGTTGCCCGAGACGGCATCAATCTCCACCAAGCCATTGAGCCCCTGGGCCCGAATGTTGCCGCTTCGACCATGGATGCGAAGCCCGGCCCCGGTGGCAATGACATCCAAGTTCCCGGATTCCGTGCGGATATCGACCGGCGTCCCAGTAGCCACGAGCACTTCCAGAGTCGCAGAAAGGCCCGCAATTTCCGGCTGGCGGACCGTAACCGCATGGTCACTCTCCTCCAAAATCAAAGTGTAAGAATCAGCGCGATTTCGCGCTTCCTCGGCCGTCGCACCCTTGAAAGTGGCAACCGCTCGCACTGAGCCGATATCGTTGCCCCCGACCACGCGGACGTCGCCATTCGGATTCTCAATGCGCAGAGTCTTGCCCGTGCCCACACTGAGGGGCAGAGTGACCTCGCGAGTCTCCGTGTTCAGCAACCAGCCCAGGTTGATCCGCCCTTTGCCGATCTCGTCGATGGCCGTCTTGACCGCCTCGGCGCCCTTCTTGGCCCCTTCTTTTGCGGTCTTGGAGACGTCCTCCCAATTGACCGAACTGGTCGCTTCCCGTCCAATGCGCTCGATGGTGTCGAGGATCGACCGAAATGGGTCTTTGACCGCGCCCGGAGGGGGCGGTGGCGGGCCATTGGGGTCACGTTCCTCGGCCTTGGGCTGGGGGTCGTTGGCGTAGAACGCCTGAATGAGTTCGGCGGCGTCCTCCGGGCTCAACTTGCCGTCGGACACCATCTGAGTGATTCTCTTGATTTCTTCTTTCATCGCAGGTTTCCCAGCATTTCTCTGGCTTGCTTCGCGTCGATAACGCCGTCTTCCAGTTGCTTCAAAATGTCGGCCCGAGTCTCGGCGGGCGTCTTCGGGGCTGCTTCTGCCGCTTCGGCCGTTTCGCGCGCCGACTGCAGTTCGAGGGCCGTAAGCAACTGATCGAGGCGATTCTTCACCGTCGGGTAACTGATTCCAAGTTCCCGCTCGACGCCATTGAGCATGCCCCGGCATCGCAAAAACGTCTCCAGGAACTTGAGCTGTTCTTCATCGAGGCGCGCATACCGCGGAATGTGGAAACGACCCCGTAGCGACACACCGCTTTCGTCGTTCCTAAGCTCGGCAATGTAAAACTCGCTTCCGCTGACGGGGTCGGTCGTCGGAACCTTGTGCAGAGGTTTGGTTTGCATCGTTCCTTATAGCTTGTCCGCGTTTCTTCAAAAAATTGAAGGAGATAGGCCGAATGGCTTGAAAAATTCAAGGTCGTTTGGCGCTATTGCGCAGAAAATCCGACGTGGCCCTGTCGACCTGACGTGCCAACTCAACCGCCCTAGCCCATGGCAGATCGGGCATAGAAAGGGCTGCCTCGGCCCGTTGAAGGATGGAGGCCAAGCTCTCGGGCAGTTGTTCATCCCGACGCCCGCGTTCGGCACTCACGCCTAGACGCAAGGCCCCACGGAGATCGTGGTCCGCCCGTCTAAGGGCCAGCCGCAAAACCATGCTCCCTGCGCGGGCCCGCAACATCGTATCGGCAACGGCATCAATGAACTCTCGCGTCGCCACCTGTTTGGCCCGGACCTCGTCCGGCAATCCAAATCGCTGGCCAAGCGTGTACACCAGCAATGCAAAAACGAACAGCACCTGCCACCAAGCTGCCTGAGCCCACGGGCCAATCAGCGCAAGCAGGGAAGTATTGGCACCACCGAAGCTCGCTTCCACAAAGACAATCTCGCCTTGCGGCCGCGACAAGCCCCGTACAACACTTAGCACCACCGAGGCATTGTCCAGCTTCGCCAGATGCCGATTCGTTGCCCCAATCCCATCTCGCAACTCCGCAATCTGGCCCTTGCCCCAGACTCCAACGGTGGCGAACCACTCCGCCTCATCCGGGTCACCCTCGGTGTCTTCGTACCAAAGGTTGATCGTTCGCGCGTCCCCCGGCATCCAGGTCTCGGAGGACTCAAAAAGAGCGGGCGACATCGAAACCCGCACCGGGTCTCGGTCGATGCCATCGGTGACAGTGGTCGCCTCCGGCCTCGCCCCGTTGAAGTTCTGCAGCAGCGGCAGAACGAGGATGGTTCCTCCTGCCTCTGCTTTCCGGCGCAGATAGGCTTGGAGCTTCTCATCCTTGCCCACCTGGGCTTCATCGACACCGAAGCTCTGGCGATTCGTAAAGACGATGGCGAGGTCTTTCGGACCGATCAACGGGCTAGAAGCTCGATCCACCCGGACCCGGAAGCCGCGCTGAACGAGCATGGTCCGCAGGGCCGAAGCTCCGCTCGGCCCGTCATGATCCGCTGAAGGCCAAGTCTCGTCGTCCCGCTTTCCCGCCTGGCTAAGCAAGGCACTCATTCCGATCAGACCGAGAAGGCCGATCACAAACGTGAGGAACCAGCGGTTCACGGCTCCGGAGTCCTCGCCACCAGGGCCGCCACCTCGGCATACCAGGCCCGAAAGTCTTGGTAATCGGCTCCGTCGCGCACCCGCATCCCGTACCAAATCCGGTCAAACGCATGCGTCGCCGGACGAAAATCGAGTTCGGGCGGCCGCGTCGCGCTCGCCTGAATGCGGGCGAGATGCTCCCAGTTGGTTTCACCCCGATCGAATCGCGCCACCTTCGCCTCATCAAATTTCAGTAAGCAAGCAACATATAGGGCGCGAACGGCTTCGCGATACCGACCCCGAGCCGCAAGCTCGTCCGCATTCGCCAGCCACTCGTCCAGGGTCCGCTCCGGCTCATCGTCATCCACCAGCGCCTTTGCCCGACGCCGCAACGACCTCACCCATGCCCAATGACGCAGCGCATACCCGAGCAAGACTAAGACGAAAAGCGCAAGCAGACCCCAGACGATGGTCGAGACCCAAGGGCCAAGAAACGGCGACACCACCGGTGCCTGCGTCTGCTCCCTGGGCTGAAACAGCTTCTGCAATCGCTGGAGCGCAATTGCTATCCAGCTTTCATGCTCCGCTCGTGGTGCCTCGCGGTACCGATCTTGCCGTAAGATGTTGGCGGCCAGAGTCGAATCCGTGCGGACGTAGCCATCCGAAACCCGATCACAAGCAGCCAACAACCGAAGGTCCTCCCGGATCTGATTCCAGGCCTTCTCCCTCTGAGGCTCCGTCTTCGCGTTGTCGTAATCCTTGATGAAGCCGGGAATCTCCGAGTCATTCGTAGCGACCTCGGTGCCGCGCACGACGCGCATGCCTTCCCGATGTTCGAGCTTCTCCGCCCGCTTCGAAAGCTCATCCGCGGTCTGCCCCCAGCCCAGGACGGCGAGCGCAAAGACCAACACAACCAGCCCGAACTTAGACCTCAAATCGCACATCCCGGTTGCGCTTGGTTGCGTTCCGCGCCAATAGTTCGATATCAAGGCCCTCCAGCCGAATCCGTCGGTCAAAGTAGACCATCGTGATCGCCAATGCGCCCAAAGGCACCAGCGTCCAGATGGCGAAGAATGGAGGCAAGAGATCGAGAGCCGTGGACGCAATCACTTCGACCCCACTGCCGCGCAGGGCCTCCTCAACCATCGCATGAACGTGCAGAACCTCAAATGCGGCCGCGGTCCCCAACCACATGGCGACGGTGAGCAGGAACAGGACGCCGTAGACCGCCCAGATCGCCCCCTGGCCCGACTGATGCGGCACCTGCATCTGCAAAAGCTCCCGACTGCGCTTCAGCGTCTGGCGAACATTCGCGCCCTCGAGTACGGCAATCTGCGGGCAAACCGCATAGGTCCCCACACTCCAAAGAAACCACAGCAACCCGAAAAATCCGCCGAAGAATCCGCAAAGAATGAAGACGCCGCCAAGAAGGTCGTCCTCCCGGCTGCG
>JBMOJD010000063.1:0-19880 GCA_049317025.1 Fimbriimonas sp.
GTCGACGTTGTTCCGCCGGTTGTGGAGGTGGTCGAAGTCGTTGAGGTCGTGGAAGTGGTGCCGGTTCCCGACGAAGTCGCGGTGCCACCACCGAAGTCCGAGGCTCCGCCGCCACCGCAGCCGATGAGTACGCCTCCGGCCACCGCGAATGCGATGACGAACAAGTTTTCCCTCAATGCTTTTCGAATCGTTGTGCCCTTCATGTTGTTCTGTAGATTCGGACGTCCTCGGTCCGGACTTGGTTCTGATGGTC
Organism: Fimbriimonas sp.; assembly: GCA_049317025.1. Classification (GTDB taxonomy): domain Bacteria; phylum Armatimonadota; class Fimbriimonadia; order Fimbriimonadales; family Fimbriimonadaceae; genus Fimbriimonas. The sequence continues at coordinate 254 of JBMOJD010000063.1, forward strand.
AGAGGTGGACGGTTGTCAGGTCTCCGTACAATTCTGGTCGCCGCGATTGGAACACGGTGGTTTCATATTCGCCCGGGATCGTTACGGTGCGCTTCTCGCGAGCCACCGCAAGGTCGAGATCGTGCACGAGCACTTGCTCGTCACCTTCGGCAGCGGCAAGAATTCGACCCAATGGGTCAACGATCTTGCTACGTCCAATAAATCCAAATCCGTTCTCTTCGCCGACCCGGTTGCAAGAAACCAGGTAAACGCGGTTCTCGGCGGCGCGGGCGACCGAAAGTGTATCCGCCGCCATCGTCGCCCCGTTAGGCCAGTTCGTAGGCACCAAGATGACTTCGGCCCCGTTCAAGGCGAGCACTCGGGCGGCTTCGGGCGGGCGTAGGTCGAAGCAGATGAGGATGCCTACTTGGCCCCAGGGAGTGGTGAACACCGGAAGGCTATCGCCGCGCATGACGAACCGGTCGAGGCCGAGCTCGGGCAGGTGGGTTTTGCGATAGTACTGGGGCTTTGCTCCGGGGAGGAGAAGGGCGGCGGTGTTGAAGAAGTTGTGGAGGCGGTTCTCGGCGAACCCGACGACCACACCCATGCCGAGTTCGTCGACGGCGCTCTGGAGCGTGGTGAGGGCTTCGTGATTGGATGGAATGGCGATTGCGCTCGCGTCCATCCGCGTCTTCACGCAGTAGCCGGTGAGGAACGCCTCGGGGAACACGGCGAGGTTTACGCCATCGGCGGCGAGTTCGCGGAGTTGGGCAACGGCGTAGTCCGCGTTTGCCAAAGGGTCGCCGAAGACAACGGGCGCCTGAACGCTGGCTACTCTCACTCCCCCATTGTACTGGGCCGCGTTATTGGCCTGCGGCAACGCAGTGCGTAGCTGAGCCGAATTCGTTGATTTGTGCCGGATGCAGTCTATGGGGATATGCAACCCCTCCGGGGTTGGGTTCGGGCGGTTGCTTGTACCCTGGGTGGTTACCCAGGGCTTTTGGGTTTAGAACCACTCCGTGGTTCTTGGAGGTTTCGGCGGTGCGCGTAGGTGTCCCTGATTGCGATGTGGTTTCCGATCGATGAGCACGAACTGATGATTCAATCTTTGGCAGGATGGAGCTCGTGGGGATATACAACCCCTCCAGGGTTGGGTTCGGGCGGTTGCTTGTACTCTGGGTGGTTACCCAGGGCTTTTGGGTTTGGAACCACTCCGTGGTTCTGGGAGGTTTCGGCGGTCGTGGGCGCGTAGGTCTCGCCGATTGCGATGTGGTTGCCGATCGATGAGCCCGAATTGAAGATTCTATTTTGGCGGGATGGTGCTTGTGGGGATATACAACCCCTCCGGGTTGGGTTGGGTTGGGCGATTGCTTGTACCCTGGGTGGTTACCCAGGGCTTTGGGGTTTGGAACCACTCCGTGGTTCTAGCTCGTTACGGCGAGGTCTGGAGCTTAGGCGCGGCAAAGAGCCGCAGCTACCAGGAGAGGGCTTGGGGCCCTCTCCATGAATATGCGTCTTAGCGGATGCCGAGGCCACCGTCTACGGTGAGCACTTGGCCCGTGATGAACGATGCGGCGTCGCTGGCGAGGAAGGCAACGGCTTCGGCGATCTCGATGGCTTCGCCCACCCGGCCAAGGGCAACTCCACCGGCCATCATGCCTTCGAAGTTCTCACGGTTACCGGCCATGGTCTCGGCGCCCTCGGTCCAGACCGGCCCAGGGGCCACGGCATTGACACGGACCTTATTCCCGGCCAACTCGACGGCAGCGGCTCGCACGAGGGCGTTGACGGCACCCTTCGTCAGGGAGTATGCCGATGCGCCAGGGAAACCAACCTCGGCCACCACGCTGGAGTTGATCACGATTGCGCCACCGTCCGGTCCAAAGGCCTTTGAAACGTGCTTGACGCCGTAGTAGGCTCCTTTTACATTGACGTCAATCTGGCTGGCGAGATCGTCGGCGGTTTGGTCAGAGATCGGAGAGAAGCGGAAGACGCCGGAGTTCAGGAATGCGACATCAACTCGGCCGAATTGGCGCACGGTCTCGGCGACCAAGTTCTCGACTTCCGACTCGATACGGACATCGGTGCGGACAAAAATGGCCTCTCCCCCAGCGGCTTTGATATCGGCGACGACGGACTCGCCCTCAGATTCTCGGCGACCAGAGACGACAACCTCGAACCTCGTTGGGCAAGCAAAATGGCAGTGGCGCGACCGATTCCAGAGGTTGCGCCGGTGACGATGGAAACTTTTCCTTCGAATGTGGACATGACAATATATCGATACGCGTCGATATATCTAGTCGTTCACTTTTGCTGGAGAATTTTCGCGGTCAAGGTCTCAATGTAGGCTTTGACGACCGGTTCGTTGAGGGAAAGAAGGAAAAACCGGCCAGACTTGTTCCCCGTGATGACCCCCGAGTCGGCCAATTCGGACACGTGGTGCGAGAACGTGGACTGGGCCACGTTGATTTCGGCAAGTACGGCAGAGCAGGCGACGCCTTCGCCAGAATCTAATCGCCGAATCACCTCGACGATCTCGAGGCGCTTGGGTTCGGAGAGGGCTTTTTGCACCAGGGCGAACTTATCTTGCTCCACCAAGACATAGACGTTGGAAGCAAGACCGATTGTTTCAGTGTGCGCTCATCCGCTTTGGGCAGACAATGGACGCGGTATTCTCACCGGTATCCATGGTCCAAACGACCTTTCTTCACGCCAACTGGCAATTCGCCGAACGCTCTTGGCAAACCAAGGGTGCCCAATATGGTTATTCCCGACTTGAATGGCTCGAAGCCGAAGTCCCGGGGCATGTCCACCTCGACCTGATTCGGCACGGAGTGATTTCCGATCCGTTCGACCGCATGAAGGAACTCGGCGCCCAGTGGGTTGACCAGAAGGCTTGGTCGTACCGGACGACTTTCGCGTGGGAGGCAGACGACGAATTGCCGACCCGCGTTCTCCGGTTCGAGGGCCTGGATACGGTTTGCGAAGTGCTACTGAACGGCGAGGTTATTGCTCAGCACGACAATATGCACGTTGCCCTGGAAGTGGATGTGACGACGAAGCTGAAGGAAGGCGAAAACGAGCTTCTGATCAACTTCGAAAGTCCGGTCCGAACTGCCGAAGATCGACGGGATGACTACTTCCAGCGCGAAGGAATTGCGGCCGACGCGACGTCCTTCTTGGATCGCTCGTTCGTCCGCAAGATGCAGTGCATGTACGGTTGGGACTGGGGTCCCCGTCTGGCTTCTTGTGGCATTTGGCGACCGGTTTGCCTGTTGGAGTTTGCCAGCCGAGTGACGGATACTTGGGTGAAGCAACACCATGCCGACGGCAAGGTGACCCTCGAGATCGCGGTGGAGACCGAGGGTGAGGGCGTCCCGGTGACGACCTTCGTCGACCCCTATGGCGATGAAGTTGGCTACGTGGCCGGGAACGGCACGATCGAAGTTGCCGATCCTGTGCTTTGGTGGCCTCGCGGTGAGGGCGATCAGCCTCTTTACACTTTGGTGACAAGTCTGAATGGCGATGATGTGGTGCAGACCATTGGCCTGCGCACGATCAAACTGATTCAAGAACCCGACGAAATGGGTTCTTCGTTCGAGTTTGAGGTCAATGGACGGCGCATCTACATTCGTGGTGCCAACTGGATTCCGGACCATTCTTTCCCGGCCAGCATCACGCCAGCCCGATACCGCGAGCAGATTCTGCGAGCGGCGGACATGAACATGAACATGCTCCGCATTTGGGGCGGCGGCCTGTATGAGCAGGATGCGTTCTACGACGTTTGCGACGAAGTCGGCATGTTGGTGTGGCAAGACTTCCTGTTTGCCTGCTCGCTGGCGGCGGATACGGACGAGTATTACGAGGCGATCCGGGTTGAGGCCACGGCGAACATTCGCCGTTTGCGCAACCGAACGAGCCTTGCGATTTGGTGCGGCAACAACGAGAACTGCCAGCTTTGGTACGACCGATGGGGCGGTGACAAGATGCCGGGTCGGTTCTACGGAGAGGTTCTTTACTTCAACCTGCTGCCTGAACTGGTCGGGGCACTTGATCATGAGCGACCGTATTGGCCCGGTTCAGCTTGGGGTGGCGACAGCCCCAACCAGGGTGGAATTGGCGACCAGCACAACTGGGATGTGTGGCACGGTCGCGGTGACTGGCGCTACTACAGCGAGTCCACGGCGCGATTCTGCAGCGAGTTTGGCTTTGCCGCTTCGCCTGCGCTTTCGGTCTGGGACGACATTTTGGCCGAAGAGGATTGGGATCCGCGCTCGCCGGTGGTGCGCTGGCACGATAAGACTTTGAAGGGGACGGAGACCTTTATCGGGTTCGTCAAGCTTCACTATCCGGACCCGGTGACTTTGGAAGACTGGACGTATTACAGCCAGTTGAACCAGCGCGACGCTCTTCGCTACGGCATCGAGTTTTATCGCCGGTCGACGTTCTGTAAGGGAACCATCATTTGGCAGTTGAACGACTGCTGGCCGACCCAGAGCTGGGCCGTGCTGGACAGCTCGGCGAACTACAAGGCGGCGGCCTACGAGATGCGACGGATCTACGCGGCGAACTTGCTCTCGATTGAGCGGGATGAGGCTACCGTGCGCGTCTACGCCGTGAACGACACTCAGGAAGCCATCGAATCGTGGGTGACGTTGCGGGGGCATGACCTGAAGACCGGTGAGACCTTGCTGGAGACCGAAGGCAACTATGCGCTGGCGGCAGGCGAGCGCAAGGTGGTTCTGGAGGCTTTGGTCAGCGGACTCTCCGTGCCGGAGATCATCCTGGTCGCCGAGGACAAGCGGGATTCGACCTGGCAGCTTCTGGGTGAGCCGAAGGATGCCCAGTTCGCCCCGGCGGAGCCGATTGTGATCTCGACTGCTCACGAGGGCGTTTTGGAGGTTCAGGTCTCCAGCCCGGTCGTGGACCTCATGCTCACTTGGGACGGCTCGCCAGCCGTGTTTGAGGATAACTTCCTCACTTTGCCCGAGGGTGGCTCGGCGATCGTGCGAATCTCGGAGATTCCGGATAGTGTGGAGGCTCGCTCATTGAGCGGCGTCCATAAGGTCCGTCTCACGCGCTCGCCGCTCTGACGCGGCGTGGGATTAAGCCCTCCGAGATTCTCGGAGGGCTTTTTTCATTTGTGAATGATCGCGCGGGCGATCTCGAAGTAGATCACCAGTCCGGTGGCGTCTACGAACGTGGCAATGAATGGCGCGCTCATGAGGGCCGGATCGGCGCCCATGCGCTTGGCGGCGAGCGGGAGCATGCTGCCGATGGCGGTTGACCACAGTACGATGGTGGGGAGGGCCAAGCCAACGACGATGCTCAGATCGAGGCTGGTGCCCCAGCCGACATACGGCAAGTAGGCGCGCAGGAAGCCGATGACGCCGAGCACGGTTCCCACCATGAGCGCGGTCACAAACTCGCGCTTCATGACGGTAAAGACGTCTGAGGTGCGGACCTCGCCGAGGGCGAGGGCACGCGTGATCGTGGTCGTGACCTGGGAACCGCTATTGCCGCCCGCGCCGATGAGGAGGGGGATGAAGAAGGTCAGCGGACTCAGGTTCAGCTCATTCGAGGACCCTTGGCCGTAGTGACGCATGACGTTGCCGGTGAGGGTTTCGGCGAGAAAGAGGGCCATGAGCCAGCCAATTCTTCGTCGGAAGAGCTCTAGTGGGGATTGGGAAAGGTACGCCTCGGCATCACCGGTGACACCACCCATCATGAGGGCGTCTTCGGTTTCAGCGTCGGTTAGGACGGATTGGGCGTCGTCGACGGTGACGATGCCGAGCATTCGCCCGCGCTCGTCAAGGACGGGCATCGCGTAGAAGCCGTAACGGGCGATTTGGCGGGAGACCTCTTCGCCATCCGCCTCGGGCGAGACCGTGATGATGTCGGTCTCCATGATGTCGGAGGCTTTGAGGCTCGGGTTTGATCGGATCGCCTGCTTCAAGCTGAAGACGCCGAGCAGGTGGCGGTGGGAATCGACGACATAGATGTCGTTGACAGTTTCGTACTCCTCGTCCGGGGTCTCGCGGATGATGGCGAGGACGTCGTTCATCGTGGCATCGGGACCGACCTCGAAGAAGTCTTCGGTCATCAGCTGACCGGCGGAGTCTTCGGGGTAGCTCAGGAGGCGGCGAATTTCTTGGGCGTCTTCGCTGGGGATGGCGTGGAGCAGGGCCTCGAAGCGCTCGGGGTCGAGCTCTTCGCGGAGCTCGATGGCATCGTCCATCGGCAGGATGTCGAGGTAGTGGGCGACGGTGGCGTCGGGTAGCTCATTGATCAGCGCGCGCGCCGATTCGGTGGGGAGCTCGATGAGCACGTAGGCGGCCGTCTCGGGGTCGAGCTGGCGGATGATGGCGAGGCCTTCTTCGACCTCGAGGCGTTGGATGCCCTCGGCGAGGTCTTCGGCGTAGGCTCCCTCCAATTCCTGGCGGACCACATCGGGATTCTCGATGCGGGCAAGCGAGCGCAAGCGGTCTACAAATACCTTTTCGTCGGTTCTCATGGCGGTTCGTCGTCCTTTCCGCCGGGGCGGAGGTTCGTCGGGTGCCGCTCGAGATCGATTACCTACGATTCAGGCGGCGCTCAGCGTTTGTGGGTTTCCATAAATCTTAGGTTTGGGGTTCGGGGCGTCGTGCGTTTGAGAGTGGCGTCCTTGCCATCACGAACAATGGAGTGTGGGTGTTTGGCGGGCCAAAAGTCAAGGCAACTTTGGGCCCACGCTACGGGTTGGTAGCCACGGCTTTTGCCCGCATAGCGTCGATTCCGGATTGAAGGAACTCGACGTACTTGACCTCGTTGCGCTCGGCACCTTCGAAGATTTTAAGGGGCGTACCGTCCGGAGAGACGACCACGTAGAGCGGCAGGGTGACGGTGCCTGCGAGCTTCTCCTGTAGCTTTTGGTTGGCGGCGTCTTCGGGGGTGTCGCGGTCGGTGTAGAGCTTGGCGAGGATGAACTCGTTAAATTTGGTGTCCACGATCGGTTTGACGAAGACGTTTTTTTCCATCAGGCGGCAGTTGGTGCAGGAGACGCCGGTGAAGTCGATGAGGACGGGCTTGCCGGTTTCCTTGGCTTGGGCGAGCGCCTTGTCGTAGCTGCTTAGCCAGCGGCTATCGGCCTTGTCGGGCGGGAGGAATGCGTCGAGTTCGCCGATGGCTTTGCCGTCGATGGCGCTCAGGAACCAGATGCTACAGGCGATGGACGCGAGGCCGAAGCCCCAGCGGATGGGGCCGGGTTTGGAGGTGTCGTGGTCGTGTGGCAGTCGTAGGGCGCCGATCAGATAGAACCCAGCGACCGCGATGATCGCGGCCCAGATGGCGAGGAAGGTCGGGCGCGAGATCATGTTGAGCTGCCACACGAGGTCCACGTTGGAGAGGAACTTTACGGCGGCGGCGAGCTCAATGAAGCCGAGGAATGCCTTGACGGTGGCGAGCCAGCCGCCTGATTTGGGCATGCGCGAGAGGGCCTGGGGGAAGAGCGCAAGGAGGAAGAAGGGAAGGGCAAAGGTCGTGCTGAAGGCGAGCATCCCGATGATGGGATCGAGGATGTTGCCGGAGGCGGCGCTGACCAGGAGCGTGCCGACGAAAGGCATGGTGCAGGTGAAGGAGGTCAGCGAGAACACCAGGCCCATGAGGATGGGGCCGGCGAAGCCGGCCGCGCCGCGCTTGGAGTTCAGCTTTGCGGCCCAGGAGGGCGGCAGGCCGATCTCGAACGCGCCGAAAAGGCTCAAGGCGAGGACGACGAATACGAGGGCCAGGACCATGTTGACCCATGGACTGGTTGCGAGCCTTTGGACTCCGCTCGCGCCGAAGGCGACGGCAAGCACGATTCCGACCACTGTGAAAGTGCCGATGATGCCCGCGCAGAAGGCGAGGGCCTGGCCGATTCCTGCCTTCCAGCCCGCTTCTTTCTTCTGCTTGGAGAAGACGCTGACCGTGATGGGGATCATGGGGAAGACGCAGGGGGTTAGGAGGGCCAGGAAGCCAGCCGAGATTGCGAGGCCGATGAACGCGAGGATTCCGCTCTTTTGGCTTCCACTGTTGGCGCGGACGGGGTCAGCGGTTCCAGCGGTAGGGAGGGCTTTGTTGTTGACGACGGCCGCGCCTTCGACGGTGAACTCAATTGGGACCTCGATGGTCTTGGGGGGGAGGCATCGGCGGTCGTCACATCCTTGGAACCGGACCTTTACGATTGCTTTGGTCAAACCCTTGGCATCTTTGCTGATGCGCACGGGGACCCGGAACTCGGCGGTGTCGGAATAAAGCTCGACTTCTTTGCCAAAATTCGGGTCTAGCTTGACTTCGGGCTCTTGCTGCTCGACTTCACCGGCGAGGACGAATGGCTGGCCTGCGGGGATGCTGATGGTGGTCGGTTGGGGACCATCGGGCACAGTCTTGAGCGAGTAGAGGTGCCATTTGGGCTCGATGGTGGCCCGGAGGATAACCGTCGCATCCTGGTTTGGGGCTACCTTTCCCGGCTCCAGGGAGCCAGAGAATTTGATCGGCTGGAGCGGTTGGGCCGTCGCCAAAACGGCAACCAAGCTCAGCCACAAAACCAGGAGAAAGCGCGGGATGCGTGCGGTCATCACTTACGATAATGATACTTTGAGTCGGGTTGTTCCCTTGCGTTGGCTAATCCAGAGGAATCAGGGCTTTGATCCTGGCCACGACCTCAGCAATCGGCCAGCCGCCACTCTCGACGATGTGGGCTCCTTGGGCGACGGTGAGGGGACTCTCGCTTCGCGTGATGTCGCGATGGTCGCGGAGTTCGACATCGTGGCGGATGGACTGGAATTCGACGGCCATTCCCTTTTGGAGAAGTTCTTCCGTGCGGCGTCGCGCGCGCTCCTCGAGTGAGGCGGTCAGGTAGACCTTGACGTCGGCGTAGGGGGCGATCACGGTGGTGGCGTCGCGGCCTTCGAGGGTGACGCCGCCATCGGCGACGATGGCTTGCTGGCGGCGGACCATTTCTTGGCGCACGGGGCCGTGGGCGCTGAGCTGGGACGCGAGTTCGCCGATCTCGGGTTGGCGGATGCTGGCGGTGACTTCTTCGCCATCGATCCACACAGTTTGGGGGTCACCGGGGCCGAAGGTGATCTCGATCTGGTTCAAAAGGGCGGCGGCCGCCTCACCTTGGCTGCCTTCGATGCCTGCTTGTTGGGCGCGGAGGGCGAGGCAACGGTACATCGCCCCGGTGTCGAGGTAGCGGAGCCCGAGGTCTTGGGCGAGGGCCTTGGCGACAGTGCTCTTGCCTGCCCCGGCGGGCCCGTCGATGGCGATGACGATTGAACGCACGTCTCATTGTGGGCCAAAGGTAGAGTTGTCTGTAGGATGCGAAGATTGGCAGTGGTGGTTGCTTTTGGCTTGATGGGTCACGCTTGGGGCCAAATTGATCCGGTTCGGACCTACAACGGCATCAATCTTCCGTTTGAGGTGAAGGTTCGGGCTCGGGGCGAGGCGAGGATTGAGTTGCTCTCGGCACCGGATGCCAAAGTGCTTGCTTCGGTACCGGTGGAATCGGGGCGAGTGGATTTGGCCCGACTTTTTCCCGATCTTTGGGCCACGAAGCAGCCTAAGTTGGTGGTTGTCCAACTTGTGGAGGGGACGCGGAGGGTTGGGCCGGGACTGATTTTGCAGCCGATGACGAATCCCACGATCTCGCGGTTGGCCGCCGACGGCAAGACCCTGGAGTTTGTGCCGGACGAAGACCAGGCGTTTGCGGGCTACCGGGTTTGGGTGGATCAGAACGTCGTTTTTCGCACCACGTTTGGCGAAATTGAGCTTCGTATGCGTCCGGATGCGGCCCCGAACACGGCTTGGAACTTCCTTGAGCTTGTCCGGGGTGGATTCTATCGCCAGATCCCCTGGCACCGCATCGTGGCGATTCGGCCCTCGAATGGCCAGCCGTTTGTGATCCAGGCCGGGGACCCGACGGGCACCGGCAACGGCGGCCCAGGGTTCGCCTATGCGCTGGAGAAGAGCCCGCTGGAGCATGACTTTGGGGTGATCTCGATGGCGCGGTCGACTGACCCAAACACCAATGGCTCGCAGATTTTCATTGCCCTCAGCCGGGAGGGGACGAAGCACTTGGATGGACGATATGCCGCGTTCGGCGAGGCCATTCGGGGTGCGGATGTGATCCTGAAGCTGGCGGCGGTCAAGGTGGGCAAGGAGGACCGACCGGTGGAGATGCCGTACATCCTCTCCGCCCGGTTGGTCAAAGCCAAACCGTTTGGGACGGGGCCTGCGCGGGTGGTTCGCCCGAAGTGATTTAACCTTCCGAATGCGAACGGAGTGTTAAGGACTCGGCGCATTTGAGCCTATCGCGGCTAGACTGACGGCATGCTTGCCGTCCTTATTGCATCCATTTTGAGTGGATCGGGTGCCGCCGCTCGGCCCTATCTGCACATGCCTTCGGTCGATTCTTACGCCAAGCACGATCCGGCGGGAACCACAATATTGCCCGAAGGGCGCTTGCTGACCCCGCTTGGAGTGGCGACCCCGGTCGGCCGCAACCCTCATGGGCTTGCCATCAGCCCGGACGGGACGCAGATTTTCGTTGCGAGCGAGGGCGTGGGGCAGTGGCTGGCGAACTGGCAAGACAAGGCCACCGTGACGGCCCAGCCGAACCAGAAGGAGAGCACGGGCGCGGCAAAATTCTCGCCCGACGGCACGCGGTTCTATTGGAGTCACGGCGAGAAAGGAACGGTTGGCATCTACGATGCGGTTACCCATGCGCCGCTCGGCGAGGTCTCGCTCAATGTGACCTTGGGCAAGCAAGAATTTGAAGATAGCTATGTGAATGGCATCGCTGTTAGCGCGGACGGCAAGTACCTCTACTGCGCGGATGTGACCAATTTTCGTCTTGGTGTGATTGACTTGGCGGCGCAAAAATTGGTGGCTTCGGTGGCTACGGGCCGCTATCCTTATGCGCTCGCAATTGTGGGGACTCGGCTGTTTGTAGCCAATATCGGCCAGTTCGAGTACGCCCCGGTCGGACCGTCGCGCGATCCGAAGTTTGACAACAAGGGGCTTACTTTCCCCCCGTTTGCCTACCCGAGCAAAGAGGCCGTGAATGGCGTTGAGTTCGAGGGGCGGACGATCAAGGGCCTGGGCGATCCTCTGGCTTCGGAGGCGTTTTCGGTTTACGGCTTTGACATTGCGAACCCGGACAAGCCCAAGATCGCGACCGTCACGAAGACTGGTTCGGCGGTTGGGTCGGTGAGCATTTGGGGCCGGGTCGTGGGTGGAAGTGGTCCGAGTTTCGTGCTTGGGGCGGGCAAGTCGGTCTTTGTTGCCAACTCCAACCAGGACACGGTCGAAGAGATTCAGGCCTCCACGGGCAAGGTCATTAGCAAGATTTCGCTTGAGCCATCGCCGTTGGTGCGCGGGTATCGAGGAGTTTCGCCGAGTGGAATGGTGGTCTCAAAGGACCAGAGTCGGCTCTATGTGGCGGAGTCGGGTTTGAACTCGATTGCGGTGATTGACCTCAAGACCAAGAAGGTGCGGGGATTGATTCCCACGGCTTGGTACCCCTATCGTCTGGCGCTTTCACCCGACGGCAAGAGCCTGGCTTGCATCAGCTTTAAGGGCTATGGCAACGGCCCGAACGCGGGCGTGAACCAAGCTAAAGATGCCTTTGCAGGGATGCAGGGTGCCTTCCACTCGATCCCGGTCCCGACGGATGCTCAGCTGCCGGGGCTAACCCAGAAGGTCCTGGCAAACAATGGAATTGTGGACGCGAGTAAGGACTATGCGGCACTGAAGTCGCCGGTTTGGTCGAACGTTCTCGGCAAGAAGTCGGACCAGATCAAGTATGTGGTCTTCATAACTAAGGAAAATCACACGTTTGATGCGATTTTCGACCGGATTCCAGGATCGAACAACGATCCCAAGCTTCTTCTCTGGGGCAATGACCAGGTCATCAAAGAGTCCGACCAACCGACGCTGGAGCATGTTTCAGTTATGAGGAATCATAACAAACTGGCGCGGGAGTACACGGTATCGGATAACTTCTACATGGAGCCGGAAGCCTCGGGAGTCGGCCACCGGTGGTTGATTGGCATTCAGCCGAATAATTTCTGCCAGATGCTTTACACTCTGGGTTGGAACTTTAAGCTGAACTCGAAGGCTACTGGTCGTCTTGCCTCCTTTGGAAGCAACGGCAGCATGGCTCCGGAGGACTATCCGGAGGCGGGGGCGATGTGGGACAACCTGAGTCGGCACGGGATTAGTTTCCGCAACTATGGCGAAGGATTTGAGTTTGCCGGCGTGGATGAAGGTGAGTTTGAGGGCAAGACAGGAGCACGCGAGACTATCAATATGCCGATGCCCGCTTCGCTCTACAACAACACGAGTCGAGACTTTCCGATCTTCAATATGAACATTCCGGACGTTTACCGGTATGAGTATTACCGAGACGAAGTCAAGAGTTTGTATCTCTCGGGTAAGAAGCCCTTCCCCTCGTTCACCAATATCTGCATCTGCAACGACCATGGTACGGATGCTAATGCGAAGAAAGGTTATCCCTACCGGGCATCTTGGATGGCCGACAATGACCTGGCGCTCGGCAAGATCGTGGAGTTTCTTTCGCACACGCCGCAGTGGAAGAACATGCTGATCTTGGTGACCCAGGATGACTCTGGAGGAGAGCCAGATCACGTGGACGCCCAGCGAAGCGTGCTGCTCGCGATCAGTCCGTACATCAAGCGAAAGTACGTATCGCATCGGCACACGACGATCACGAGCATGCACCGCACGCTCTATTCTATCTTCGGGTTGCCGCCTTTGAATCTGTTCGATGCCCTGTCGAATGACTTCTCGGACTGCTTCAATGCTAAGCCCGACTTCACACCCTATACGGCGGTGGACGTGGACAAGCGGCTGTTCGATTGGCCAAAGGCGCGGGATAAGAAGGATCCGAACTACGTGTTGGCACGACGGTTGCCGACGATTGAGCGCGACACATACGACCGCGAGTCTGAGAGGCGCTAACAAAAGGACCCTGGTTTGGGATTGTCCCGAACCAGGGAAGGTGGTTGGGCTCTCAGAGCCCAGGGAAGGGGCCAGCGATGTTGATGCTGTCCTCGACTCGGTAGGCGATGCTCTTGTTGCCAAAGGTCATCATGTAGCTCCGGTCATTCTCGGCCGAGAATGGGTTTCTTGGCAATAGAAACTCGTCACGGACTATTTGACGTGTGGATATTGTTCCCGTACGAAGGATATACGAAGAGTCCAAAAGGAACAAGCGGTCCTGCGAGGGATTGAATGCAATGTCCTTCGACCCGAGTGAGCTAAAGACTTGGGCGAAGTCTTTGCTTGTGGCCGATCCATCTGATGGGTAGATGTAATCGCCTACCACAGACAGATAGCCGTCACTGTTCGTCCCGGGCCAATCATCGAGGGGCTTGGTTCGCTCAATTCCCTTATCGGTAACCGTTGCCAGAGTCAATGACTGGGGAATGACGTCTAGTGGTTGCACGACGACGGTGCTGCCATCCAGCCAAGTGAGTGCGGTTCCACAGTATGGATTCGGGACCTTTTCCCGGGCAACGCCCTTGTCGTAAATGGTGACGTAGCCTGAGGAGTCTGTCTTGAAGCTGACGGCAATTACGTCTGGGTCACTCGGGCTAACGGCGACTTGCCAGGGCGATTGGACTGTGCCTGATTCATCGGTCGTGGTGATGTCGAACGTGCTTAGGACCGTGAAGTTCGTAAGGTCGACTTTCGAGATCTGCTTGGTCGCACGGTGGACGACGTAGGCAATACTGGCTTCGGACGAGACGGTTGTATCAAAGCCCCATGCAGGCAATGTGACGGAGCGGCCCAGAACGCCCGTTTCGGGGTTAACCTCCACAAGTCGGGGGCTGCCGCCCTCAGCAGGAGCTACGGTCGCGAGGACCTTTGATCCGAATTTGGCCAAACTTTGCGTTTTGAGCGGGATCTTGCGAACAGCAAACGAATTGATATAAACAGTGTCTGACTTCACTCCGTCGACTTCGAAATAGTACTGAGCTCGACCACCATTTGTACAGGTCATTACTCCATCTGGTTTGAACGTGATCCCAAGATCATCACCGAAGATTCGGACCACTTTGATGGCGCCAGGCGTCAGAGCGAGATTGTCGAGATCTTTGGTCAAGGCTTGAATGGGAAACGGCGATTCGGCCCCAATCGCAATGGAGAAGTTGTCGTAAGTAACGAGCCGCAAGATGGTGCCAACAGTTGTGATTGTTCCCAATGGCTTGTCATCGTTGGTGACCATTTCGCCTTGGTCATTGACTTTGCAGCCGAGTGTGGCGTACGCACTAGCAAAAAAAGTCCGAGTCCACAGTTGGATAGAACCAGACGGCTACTTGATAGTTGCCTGGTGCCAGGCTCATCCTGGTCTCGATCTGCTCGGTGTAGGCGGCAATGTCGGCTCGTCGGTAGATCCGCTGGGACGCAAAGAGGTTGCCGTCGGCCGATTGCACTCTGAGCACGGCGACCACGGCTGAGGTTGGGGCGTTGAACGAGCGCTCCCGAGCGGCCCACTGGATGCTCATTCGGAGACGCGCGGTTCCGTCTGGCGTGGATGAACCGCTGCCGCCGCAACCTGAGATTAAAAAGACCATGGCGAGAAGGAAAAAGAGGACCCTCTTCATGTCTCAATCGTAACATGAAGTCCGCAAAAGTGGGCGAGGAATCTTTAGTTCGGTGAGACCCAATCGGAGAGATCGGCGGCGCGGAGCTTGAAAACGCGCGGGTCGCGAATCTCGAGGAGTTGCGCCTGCATCACGGGTAGCAGGTCTTCGATTCGCTCTAGAGTATCGGTGGTCTCGAGCATCTTCTGCTTTTCGAGGTTGTCCATCGGCAGTAGGTTGGCGATGTTGAAGGAGAGGGCCACGGGCTCGGTGGGGAAGCGGACTTCGACGCGGAGGTCGCGGTTGGCGAAGCTTTGCTGGATGTAGATTTCGAAGTGTTCGCGGGCTTGGATCAGGAGTTCCTCGGCCCGGTTCGGGTTCTCGATTTCTAGCTCCAGCACGGGCTCGACGTAGCCGACGGGATAGGGGCGGATGTCTTCGTCGATGCGGCGGATGCGGAAGCGTTCTTCGCCGCGAATCTGGATGTCCATGCGGCCATCGTCGTAGGTTTCGACAGCGACGATCCGGGCGAGGGTGCCCACGAGGTACGGGTCAGCGCCACCGCCGACTTCGGAGCCGTTGCGGATAAGGACAATTCCAAATGGCACTTCATGGCGTAAACAGTGCTGTACGAGCTCGCGGTAGCGGTCCTCGAACACATGCAACCGCATGTGGGCGTGCGGGAAAAGCACGGTATTGAGAGGAAATAGCGCCAACTCTTCGAGGCTTTGGGCCATGGAATAGCTTCAGTATAGCGGGTTTTGGGCCAAACGCCGAACTCAAGGAATGGTTTTGAAGTCCGTAAGGAACACCTGGGAGCATCGCGCCCCGACCCCAATCGGGGGTAGAGTTTCAGAGTGTCACGGGAGCTACGCCCTCAATGAGTGAGCCACTTGAGCCAAATGAGATTCAGTCGCTAAGGGAGCAGCTCGATAGCGCTCTCAATCGCGTTCGCGAGCTGGAAAGCCAGCCAACGCAAGCCCAAACCGCCAACCGTTCGGCGGCGGAGGCGAGCCTTGATGTCGCCCCGATCAACGAGGCGGACGTCACGCTTCGCCGGTTGGTTCAGCGCATTGCGATGATCCTTCAAGCCGAAAAGATCGTAATCATGTTTTACGATCCCGAGCAGGGCGAGCTTGTGGGCATTCCGCCGAGCTATGGCGTTGAGGAAGAGAAGCTCCGCGTGTTCCGGGTCCGGGCGACTCAGGGCGTTTCTGGCCTTGTATTCCGCGATTCGGCCCCGTTGATTTTCCACGATGCAAATACGGACGTCCGCACTCAGAAGGACCCGTTTGGCCTGCTGAATGTCTCCAATGGTATCACCGTCCCCCTCGTTATCGAGAAGCGGGATGAAGAGAACCGCGTCACGGAGCGCAATACGATTGGCGTGCTTCACGCCTTCAACAAGCGCCACGGCGAAGATTTTAACGACGAGGACGTGCGTTTGCTGGAGCGCATGGCGCGGAACGTTGGTTCGATTATTGCCAACCTCCAGATGTACCGCGAGGTTGTGGAAGAGCGCGAAGAGCTCTTGCAGACCTTTGAATCGCTCACTGCTGGTCTGATGCTGGTCTCGCCCGAGGGCCGCCTGAGCCAGATCAACGCGAGTGCCCGCGCGATCTTTGGGCTGGGGCCCGAGGCCATCGGCAAATCCCTGAGCGACTCCATCAAGGACGAGGGAATCATGGAGGTCTTCGAGGCGGCCAAGAAGGGCGATGATGGCCTGAAGCGCGAAGTCACGGTGGATATCCATGGCAACGAGCGCGTTTATGAGGTCCAAGCGGCGGTGGTCCGCAGCGAAGATGGCAAGGACCTTGGCGTCGTTGCGATCTTTAACGATATCACCGAGATGAAGAACATCGACAAGATGAAGTCGGGCTTCGTCGCGATGGCATCCCATGAGCTTCGAACTCCGCTCACGGCGATCAAGGGCTTCATCAGCACCTTGATCATGGACGACACGTTCAGCCCGGAGGATCGCGCCGAGTTCTACGGCATTATCGATCACGAGTGCGACCGGTTGCGCCGGCTCATTGATGACCTGCTGAACACGGCTCGTATCGAAGCGGGCGAGTCGCTGAAGCCGCACTACACATCGGTGGATATCAAGACGCTCTTGGAGAAGGTCGTCATGATCCAGCGACAGGCTTCGACCAAGCACAATGTCACGTTGCAGATTCACAATGAACTGCCCGACCGCATGGTGGCCGACGAAGACAAGCTTGATCAGATCTTTACAAACCTGCTGAACAACGCGATCAAGTATTCGCCGGGTGGCGGCGAGGTCACGGTTCACGCTTGGAACGAGGGCGAGACTTGTCTCTTCTCGATCCAAGACCAGGGCATTGGCATTCCCAAGGACCACCTTTCGAAGGTGTTTGAGAAGTTCCACCGGGTCAACAACGAAGACAATCGTCGCATCTACGGCACCGGTTTGGGATTGTATTTGGTCCAGCACTTGGTCGATGAGGTCCACTTCGGGTCCATTTGGGTTGAGTCCGAAGTTGGCGTTGGTTCGCAGTTCAAGTTCCGAATTCCGAACAAGATCGACATTGAGAAAGCCAAAGAGATCAATCACTGATGTCGCGGTTCGGGTTCGCTGTTCTTGGTTTGGCCGCACTGGTGCCCTGTCTTAGGGCGCAGGCGGTGGATTCCAAGTGGACGGTGGACTACGAAACGGGGAGCACTTGGCTTGCCCGCAATGTCGTCCGGATCCCCGGCGATACGGGGACAAAGTTTAACTTTCGTCAGCTGACGGGATCTGGGCCGTTTGCCCATCATCGCGTCACCGTCTACTACAATGACCCGCGGGGTTTTGGTTGGCGACTCTTGGTGGCACCGCTGGAGATCACCAGTCAGGGCTCGCTCGAACAGCCCACTAGCTTCGCGGGGGCGAACTTTGCTGCTAATACGGCGACCGAGGGGCTGTACCGTTTCAATAGCTATCGCCTCTCGTACTTCAATCGCTGGAAGCAGGGCCCGAAGTCGAAATGGAGTTTTGGCGGAACGTTGAAGGTTCGGGATGCCGAGATCCGGTTGACGCAGGGAAGTCTGACGGCGAAGAAGTCTGACCTTGGCGTAGTGCCGTTGGCGTTTCTGCTGGGTGAAGAGAAGCTTGGGGAGCGCTGGACGGCTCAGTTCGAGCTGGATGGTCTGTTCAGCCCGATGGGGAGGGCCTTTGATGGGTCGGCGCGGTTGGCGTATGCGATCAGCCCTCGCCAATCGGTTACCTTCGGTTATCGGTTGCTGGAGGGTGGCGCCGACAACGAACGCGTTTACAATTTCTTCTGGGCGAATTACCTGGTTCTGGGCGTCCAGGCTAGATTCTGAAAAATTAGATTCGGAGAAGCGCGGCAAGACTTTGTCGCTAGGTAAATTGGTCGTATGACCAAATGGCCAACCCTGGGAATCGCTGCCGCCATCGTGACCTTGTCTTGCTCGTTCGCGATGAAGGAATCGAGCGGATCCGAGTCCGCCGCACCGGCGACTTCAGCTCCGGCTCCGGCCCAAGGTGGACGGGCCGTGAATATCACCAAGCTCTACATCGACACCTGCGGCAAATGCCATGGCGATGCGGGCCAGGGCGGCGGGGGCGGCACGAAGACCCTGCTGACTAAGGATTTGTTCGACCAGAAGCACGACAAGCCGTTCTTTGACGCTATCAAGAATGGTGTCCCTCAGGCGGGAATGGATGCCTATGGCGCTACCCAAAGTGATGAAGAGATTTGGGCGCTTGTGGTCCACATTCGGGAACTGCAGGGTAGGGCTCTGCGACAACAGTTTGGATCGCCCAAGCCAAATGATCTCGGGGTCTTTGCTTCGAAGTATCACAATTTCAAGGTTGAGACCGTGGTGGATCAGGGCAAGGGATTGGCCACGCCTTGGTCGATCGATTGGCTCCCCGATGGTCGCATGCTTGTCACCAACCGGCCCGGCTCGCTCTTGGTGGTGAAGGACGGGAACGTGCTCGCGAAGGTCGAGGGCCTGCCCGCAAGCGTGGAACAGGGACAGGGCGGCCTCATGGAGGTCGCGGTGCACCCCCGAAATGGCTTCATCTACCTCAGCGTGGCCGACCCGGCTAAGCCGGGCGCGAGCGGAGCCATGACCAAGATCGTTCGGGGCAAGATCAAGTTCGAGGGGGCAAAGGCTACTTGGACGAACCAGGAGACGATCTTTGAGCTAGACCAGGCGTTCTACAACGGTTCTGGTGTCCACTTTGGCGGCAAGATCGCTTTTAACAAGTCAGGTCACGTTTTCTTCTCGATTGGCGAGCGGGGAAGCGCAGAGTTTGCCCAGGACCCGACTCGGCCGAACGGCAAGATCTATCGGGTGAACGAAGACGGTTCGATCCCCAGCGACAACCCATTTGCGAGCGCCGCCGATAAGGCCCAGAAGCGGATTGGGGCGATTTGGTCCATGGGCCATCGCAACCCGCAGGGCCTCACGTTCACTCCGGATGGCAAGCTGTATGACACCGAGCACGGCCCGCGTGGTGGTGACGAGGTGAACCTGATCGCGAAGGGCGCGAACTATGGCTGGCCCACGGCTGCATTTAGCATCAACTACAACGACTCGCCCCTTTCGACCCCTTGGCCCAAGCCGGGTCAGAACATCACCCTGCCGCTGTTCCGATGGCTGCCGTCGATCGGTGCATCCGGCCTTGATGTCGCTCGCGGTTCGGCATTTCCGAAGTGGAATGGTGACCTGATTGCAGGCGGTCTCGCGGGCAACAACATCGACCGAATCCGGGTCGCAAATGGCGCACTGGTGGAGCGAGAAGAGCTGTTGCAAGGCATGGGCCGAGTTCGCGACCTCGCTACCGCGCCGGATGGCAGCATCTACGTGGCTCTGAACCAGCCGGACAAGATCATTCGCTTGGTCCCGGCCAAGTAACTCTCGGGATGAAACCCTCCCCGCCAGATTGGCGGGGAGGGTTTTCTATTGGCGTTCGGTAATTGCGACGGGCGGGACCATCACCTTCTGAATCCCGAGTGGCTGGCCGACCACGGGTGGGGATG
>JBMOJD010000064.1:0-19639 GCA_049317025.1 Fimbriimonas sp.
GTTGATGGAACGTTGCGGGCGCATTTGGCAACCAGGGCGTTTTTTGGTTGCGATTGTTCAACCCCATCCGGGGTTGAGGGGATATTTGGTGCCGGGCTTCCCGGGGTGAATACCCCGGGCTTTTGGGTGTTGAACGGCTCCGCCGTTTGCGGAGGAACCGATAAGGTCTTTTCTTACCTGCTTTGTCTCCCGCGGGTTAGAATTCGGAATCGTTCCGCCGGCCCCCTCCCCCGCGGTTCCCAATGCGAGGGGAACCATCACGGAAGCGCATGCAGGAGGAGGTTATCTATTGCAGGGTAGCCGGGGGCTACCCCGGGCTTTTGGGTGTTGAGCGGCTCCGCCGTTTGCGGAGGAACCGATGAGGTCTATTCTGTCCTGCTTAGTTTCCAGCGGATTAGAATTCGCGGCCGTTCCGCGACGCGGCCCCCTCCCCCGCGGTTCCCCCTGCGAGGGGAACCATCCCGGAAGCGCCTGTTCAGGACGGGTTGGAGATTATGTATTGCGGGGTAGCCGCGGTGGCTCCCCAGGCTTTACGTGTTGAACGGCTATGCCGTTCGGGGAGTCTGATTTGCGACCAATGGTACAGCGAGCGATCTTTTCCGATAGAGGTGTCTTCCATGCGAGTGGGGCGCGCTTGCAGCGCGCGATTCTTCGCGTTTCACGGTTTCCAGGGTTTCACCCTTCGCTGATTCGGGTCAGCCTTTCAGGCTTGGCAATCGCTAGGTGGCATCGTCGCCATTGAGGACAACGGCGTCTTCCTTTGAAGAAACTTCTTGCAGAGACTTCCGGCGGATGTAGGCAAAGCCGCCGCCGAGCATGGCGATGCCGAGTGTGAGGAGCATGAGGACTCGGATCGCGGGGTCTAGGCCGGCGACATCGATGGCGAAGACTTTGATGACGGTGGTGCCGAAGATGGCGAGGCTCCAATAGCGTAGGTGGCGCAAGTTGAACCGGAACCCGACGGTGATGAGGCCAATCGCGTAGGCTATCCAGGTCGTCGTTAGGGTCGCCTGGCCCTCAATTCCGAGCGGAAGCGAGGGAATCACGATCCAGCCGAGGCGCGACAGCAGGATCCAGCCCGCGATCACGCATACGCTGGCCACGCCGGCAAACTCATTCGTGACTCGAGCGGTCACGCGGCCAAGGGTGACCGTCATGGCCAGGGATGCAACCAGGAACGCAATTTCGTACGGCGCGGCTTCCTCGCCGCGAATGGCAGGGCCGAAGGTGATGACGCAAGACAGCACGAACGCTCCCCACGCCAGGCCGACGGGGGCTTTGACGCCTTTCCAATGCGTGATTCCCATTCCCAGGGCGGCCACAAACAGCAGCCCAATGTTGGAGGAATCGATCACCAGGAGCTGGCCTAAAGGTGGGCTGAGGAGCACGACAGTGAGCCGGACCAGCAGGCCCGAGATGAGGAATCCGGTCGCGCCGAGCACGGCCTCGGCATCGCTGGGATTTTCGGGATTCCAGGTGGCGCGCGTGGAGCCAAGAATGCCGAGCACGAACGCGAGAAGGAGAATCAACTCGAACGGGACGGCCAGTGCTTTGTCGGCGATCAATGGCGCGTACGCCGCCAGCGAAATGAGCAGGGCGGTCCACCCGGTGAACAGGGTGGAAAACCAACGCGTTCTTGCGCCCACGGCCAGGAGGGACCACGATAGAGCTAGGGTCGTGAGGAGCACCGCGACTTCCGGGCGACCGCCGGGCTGCCACAGTTCCAAGGTCACGACTCCGGTCCGGACGATCGCCAGCGAGCAGAGCAGCGAACCCACGAGGAAGGTCTTTTCGGCTACACGACCCGCCTTGAACGAGGCGTAAGCTGCGGCCACCGTTGTTGCCATGGCTGCGGCAAGCAACGTGAGTTCTTGGCCCGCAGGCGGAACCTCGAGGGCGCTCAAGAAGGATGAGTACACGACCAAGCTGAAAACCAGCTCCATCCACGCCAGATTCGCGAGGACTTTGGCGTGCATCCGTAGGGAGGCTAGCGCAAGAGCTATTCCGAATCCGGAATAGATTAGTCCCGATTCGAAAGTCGAGAACCGTACCGGCACGAGGACGATTGCCACCAGCAAACCACCTAGGAGTAAGGCGTTTCTGGGAATCTCCAGGGCCCGGCGGTAGCTCAAGGCCCAGGCACCGGCCGTGAGCACAAGGAGGTTCAGCGAACTGTGGGCAATCGGGTCTATGGGCTCGACCAAGTGGCCGATTCTGAGCCCATAAAGCGCCCCCGCCATCAGTGCGATTGGGACAAGCGCGCAGTGGGAATCGTACTCAGACTCTTCAAAAGTCTCGGCGTAGAGCCAGCAGAATAGCAGGGTTAGGGCATAGAGGGCCCCCATTCGAAGTTGCCAATCGGTCAGGGCCTCTAACGCGGGCACCAGGGAAATGGCGGCGGCTAGAGCCATCACGACGGATAGGAGTTGCCAGCGGTTTTTGCGAATGATCAGGGTGGCGGGGGCGAGGATTAGGGCGCAAAGTATGATGTCTAGTTGGACGTTGCCCTGTCGCATCGGTAGTGTCGATGCCCACAGGCCACCGGCAAGGCCAATCAGGAGAAATGACCGCGAGGATCGGATGAGCGAGTAGCCCAGGTTCAACAAACTCAGAACCACAAACAAGCCTATCAGCGCCTCGCCCGTGATGATCGCCTTGAGGGTGTGGGCGGCAGCGAAACTGAGATATAAGCCACATGAGCCGATTCCGATCAGAATCTGCCCAAAATCCTCTTTTTCGTTGCGCTTCCAAAAGCCTAACCCGATAAAGGCTAGACAGAGGGCGATCTCGCCGCCAAATTGCATTTGGGGCGTGATCCATCTTCGCGAGATGGCGAGGCCAACCAGGAAGATCAAGCCGATGACAACAACAGCGGCCCCGCCGCGAAGAAGGCCTTGGAGGCCGAAGACGTACTCGACGTCATCAATCGCGCCCTTTTCCTTTGTGGGGGTGTTCTTAGGGTTGTTCTTGGGGGCGGGCTCACTGGTTTGAGTGGGCGGAACGTAGGGCTTTACCTCGACCGGAGGGGCCTCTTTGGGCACGGCGACGGGCCGCACGATGATCGGCGGTGGGCTGGGGCTGATGTCAAAAGGGATGGGAGGCGGAGACGGGGCAGCGCTGGGACCCCGCGATCGCTCCAAGTCGGCAATCCGGCGATTCGCGTCTCGCAATGCCTCCTCGATCCGCTGCAACCGGGTCAAAATTGCATCTGCTTCAGGCTCGTTCATGGCTTCCCGGTCCAGAGTATCACGGTTTCCTTTGCGAATGTTGCAAACACAAATGGTCCCGGGAAGCGCTGGACAGAATCATTTGGGAACATCCACCGCGTGTTAAGAATGATGTGTTGGCCCGAAGTCTTAACCACCTCTTAATCATGAGCCTCTAACCTGGGCGGTCGGC
This sequence comes from Fimbriimonas sp., assembly GCA_049317025.1. Taxonomy (GTDB): domain Bacteria; phylum Armatimonadota; class Fimbriimonadia; order Fimbriimonadales; family Fimbriimonadaceae; genus Fimbriimonas. Next base: position 3,400 of record JBMOJD010000064.1, read on the forward strand.
GCTTGCTCGGAACAAGGAACATTTCGAGGCGAGCAGAAACAAAAGAGGGGGCCGCAGGGGCAAGCCTTGATGCAAGGGATGATGGGAATGACGGGAAGAAAGCTAGGCGTTGGGTTGGTGGTCCTTGGGATCGCAGTGACCGGATTGGTGGGATGGCAAAAGTTTGCGTTTGTCAAAATAGGCAAGCAGCCGAACGGCAATTTCATTGTCAGTTCGGGGCAGGAGATCAACCCCGGCACTATAGCGTTTGATGGTCGACCCGCTGACTTTGCTCTCCATCCCGAGCAAGACCTCCTTGCCGTCATGACCAATCGCGAGGTCTTCATCACTTCTGATCGTGGCGTTCTCGCGCGCACCCGGAGCCCGCTCCCCCGCGACTCTGAAGCTGGTTTCGCGGGTGTCATCTGGACCGGCGACCGGCGAGGTGTCAACTGGACCCCGAACGGCATGCGCTTCGTGGTCAGCACCAACCAGGGCTATTTGCAAGAATATCTCTACGAAGACCTCGAAGTCATGCCGAAAGAGAAGATTTGGCTGGTTGACGAAAAGAACCCGCGCCAAGTGTGGCCGGGCGCGATGTGCCTGGGCAAGAAGGGCGACCGGCTCTACGTCGCAATCGCGGAGCTCGGCGAAGTTGCTGAGATCGACCTCGCCGAGCACAAGAAGGTGCGGTCCTTCCCGGTTGAGCGGCTTCCGTTTGGCTGCCAGCTCAGCGAAGATGGCAAGACCCTGGTGGTTTCGAACTGGGGTGGCCGCGTGCCGCGCAAGGGAGACCGCACCGGCAAGACCGGTTCGCTTGAGATTGTCGTTGACTCGCGGGGGACTCCCGCGTCTGGAACTGTCAGCCTGATCGATTTGGCCAGCGGTAAGACGACTACCCTTCCTGTTGGCCTCCATCCCAATGGTATCGCGATTGCCCGTGGCCATGCCTACGTGGCCAATGGCATGAGTGATTCCGTCAGTGATATTGACATCGCTAAGAAGAGAGTCGTCCGGACTATTAGCACGACGCCTTTCGGTATTAAGATCGCCGGGGGTATGTCGAATGCCGTGGCCGTGCAGGGTAACCGTCTCTATGTAGCCAACGGCGGTGACAACGCCCTTGCTGAGATCGACCTTGCCACGGGCAAGATGCTTGGTCTCCGGCCGGCAGGCTTTTTCCCTTGCTCGATCCAGCTATCTCACGATGGCAAAACTGCTTTTGTGTTGAATAGTAAGGGCAATGGCTCGGTCGCCAATACGTTGCGTGGCAACCCGGGCAACCCCCACGATTTTCAGGGCACTATCTCTGTGCTTCACCTTGCTGCCGACCTGAAGAAAGCCACGGCGCGAGTGGCTGAGCTGAACCACTGGAACCAGGACACTACGTCGGAAGCGAAGAAGCTGGCGGTTTACAATGGCGCGATCAAGCACGTGCTCTATATCATCAAAGAGAACCAGACATACGACTCGATCTTTGGTGATATGCCGCAGGGCAATGGTGATCCAAAGCTCTGTGTTTTGGGCGAGAAAGTGATGCCGAACCATCGCAAGTTGGCTCGCGATTTCACGCTTTTTGACAATGGCTATGTGAGTGGCACTAACAGCGCGGATGGCCACGCTTGGTCCACTCAGGCTATTGCGAATGACTATATGGAGCATGAGTACGTGGGATACCGCACGTATCCAGACGATGGCGATTGCGCCATGGCCCTTTCGGCGACGGGGGCAATTTGGGACGCGGCTTTGAAGAAGGGCAAGAGCCTGCGCGTATACGGCGAATACTGCGACGATGCCCTTGCCACGTTCTCTCCGCGCGAGCCCAAGGACTGGTTTGAGGCCTGGGAGGATCGCAAGAGTGGCCGCAACCAGTTCAAGTTCCACGCCGAGACCCGGGTGCCTAGCCTAAAACCTTATATCTGCCGGGACCTCCACTACTGGCCGATCATCCAGAGCGACCAATCGCGGGCTGATGTGTTCCTGCGCGAATATGAGGCGTTTAGCCGGGCCAACAAGGTGCCGAACCTCATGATCCTAACGCTGACGAATGACCACGGATCGGGGCTCGACCCTAAGTTCCCGACCATCCGGGCAATGGCTGCTGACAACGACCTCGCTTTTGGCCGAGTCGTTGAGGCCATTTCGAAGAGCCCGCAGTGGAAGAATACGGCTATCTTCGTCATCGAAGACGATGGCCAGGCCCTCCCTGACCACGTCGATGGGCACCGGACGCCCTATTACGTGATCTCGCCATACACCAAGCGCGGCCATGTGGACCACAACTTCTACACCACGGTCAGCATGATTAAGTCGATGGAGATGATGCTGGGCCTTGACCCCATGAATCGGTTCGACTGGGTCACGGCTCCGATCACGGCGTGTTTCACCAACCGACCTGACCTCAGACCTTACAAGGCCGTCCCGAACAACATCCCTCTCGACGAGCGCAATGCGCCGGCGCAAGCCCTTACGGCCGAAGGCCGCAGGTGGCTCGCCGAGAGTTTGTCGCTGGATTGGTCGCACGTCGACTCTCCCGACCCCGCCAAGCTACGACGGATAAACTGGTATGCCCATACGGGCGGCAAGCCGTACCCGGAAGAGTTCGAGGCGAATATGTCGGACGAAGACTAGCTACCGGCGCTCTTCGGCAAAAACGCCCAGTCGTTCCAGCTGTTCCTTGCCGAGCTTTGTGATGAGGATTTGGCGTGGGATGTGGCTGGTTTCTAGCCAGCCAATATTCTGAAATTGTGTTAGGAGGTAGCTGCCCAATGGGGGGCCAATATGATATTTGCGCTCGGTCCAATCAAGGCACATTTTCCCCATCCGAGCTCGCTGGTCGGGCAATGCTATGCCAGCATTTTGCATTACTTCGGCGCCCGAACTGGTTAGGCGATAATTGTTTTCGACTTCTTCCAGCCAGTTCATCCTTACGAACTGGTCTCTTAGTTCGACACCAAGCCGGCCGGCTAGGTGGTTGTAACATGACCGAGCGGTGCTAAGAGGGCCGTTGTTTTGCCGATTCGGGGTAGCCAAGGCACCAAATGTCTCGATGAGGTCAGCCTGACTTGCATCCTTGATCTGAAAGTATCGGTAACGCCCGGAAGATATCGCCGTCAGGATTCCGGCTTCAACCAAAAGGCTAAGGTGATGGCTCGCCGTGGAAGGAGCGATGTGGCTCATGGATGCAAGTTCTGTGGCCGTGAAGGCACGCCCGTCCATCAAATTGGCGATGATTTCGCAGCGCGTGGGGTCGCCAAAGATCGCACCTGCTCGAATGAGATTCTCGCTCATAGGACTTTCATGCTCCTGGATTCGGCTTTGCTAAAAGCATGCTCTTGGTACGCAAACCACCGGACATTTGCCTATCTTAGCGTGGTGCCTAGGACCTAATGCTTCGATCTATGTCGAAGAATCGCAGGGACCGTCGTGCTCTAGAAGCGAATCGACTTCCAACCCAAGCGGCGTCGAAGTCGCAATGGAGGGCCACCCATCCAAGAGTTTGCATTGGATGGGTGGGCGCAGGCCTCAGGCCTCAGGCGAAGAAGCTATCAATCGGCGTCTTCGCGATCTCATTCACGTGGTTCTGCATCTGCTTCAGTGCGACCACCAAGATCACCTCCATTGCCTGTTCTTTGGTGTTACCCGCAGCAAGGAACGCTGCTCGTCCCTTGTCGGAAACATGTCCACGCGTCTGGACAAGCTCGATGGCGAACTGCCGAATCGCCTCAATCTTGGGGTCGGCAATCGACGTCCCGGCATTGGCCGCCGCAATCGCATCTTGGTTCAAGCGTCGCGAGAGGAAGGTGTGCGCCGCCGTGCAGTAGGCGCAGTCGTTTTCTCGGCTCACGGCAAGGTCGATGACTTGGACTTCGAGGTTTGTGAGCGAAGTCTCGTCCACAAGCTGGTTCAAGGTCGCCTGAGCCGCGATGAGCTGAGGGCTGATCGCTGAGACGGCGAACAGATTGGGGACGACACCGCCGAACATCTTTTGAATGGCGGCAACGACGGGCTTTGAGCCCTCAGGTGCGGTGTCAACGGTGAAGATTGGGTAGCCAGCGGGCGTTGTTTGAAGGGTTTGCATTGTTTTGTTCCTTATTGATTCGTTCTGAAATGTGGGATGGCTTACTTGCGACCAAGGAAGCTCAAAATCTTGGCTGCGATTTCGGGGCCCTTCTCTTCGAGGGCGAAGTGGCCCGCGTCGTACAGGTTGTAAACCACGTGCTTGAGGTCACGGGCATAGGCCTTCGACCCGGCAACCGTAAAGAAGGGATCACCCTTGCCCCATACGATGAGGGTTCGCGGCTGGTATTTGCGGAAGTAGGCCTGCCATTGCGGATAGAGCGCGACATTGCTTTGGTAGTCAGCAAAGAGGTCTAGCTGAATCTCCTCATTCTCCGGCTTGGCTTGGAAGAGGGCGTTGTCAAACGTATAGCTGTCTGGACTGATCGCGGCCGGATTTGGTGATCCCTGGACATAGCCGTACTTGATGCCCTCATAGCCCAGGAGCCCACGGACTGGCTTCTCGGTCTCCGCGTTGCGGTTCTTGCCAAACTCAGCCAGTACGCCAAAGGCCAACTTGCTGATGCCTTCAAGGTAGGCGTTCGAGTTCTGAACGATCAGGCCCTCGACTCGCTCGTGATGGGCGGTTGCCAATCGAAAACCGACCGGACCGCCGTAATCCTGCACATAGAGCGTGTAGCGTGTGTTCCCCGTTTGGGCAAGAAGTTTGTCCGTGATGCTCGCGAGATTGGCGAAAGTGTAGGCAAAAGATGCCCGGGAAGGGACATCCGAATAGCCAAATCCGATGTAGTCCGGCGCGACCACGTGGTACTTGGTGGCGAGCTTGGGGATCAGGTCCCGGAACATGTGCGAAGAGCTCGGGAAGCCGTGGAGCAGGACAATCGTCTTGGCGTTCTTCGGGCCCGCCTCGCGATAGAAAACCTTGTGCCCGTCAACCTGGGCGAAGTGATACGTGGTTTGGGCTTGCGAATGGCCGAGCGTGGCAAGGGCGAGAATGCCGAGACTAAGATTGAACTTGGATTTCATGTGGACTCCTCTAACCATTTAACAGACTGTTTGATGGTTATGCACTATTGAATGCATCGCGAACCACCAAAGTTCCGTATGAAAGGTTAGGTGATCAAAAAATGTCGAAAATTCTTACCGTTGAACCTAGCGTGAGCGAATTCTGGACCGCTGGCGGGCCGGTGTGGATCAATTTCGCCAATTCACAGGCGCTCGCCAGCAAGGGTATGACGGACGTCGTCGCCACCGTCGAAGGTCTCCGCTGGTGGCTCTCCCTCATGGGCCTCCCCGCCCCAAGCCAGGTGGGCACTGATGATCTGGCCTTTGCCGCAACCCTCCGCGAGTCTTTCGCCCGGGTCCTCGATTCCGTTCAGGAAGAAAATCCCTTGCTTCCGTCGGACTTGGACCTATTCAACTCTGTGCTCCGAAAGCAATCTGAATGGTACGAACTCGAACAAGTAGGAAATCAAGCCATCGTCCGCAAACCCCATCGCCTTGCCGACACGATCGAACAGGCCCTAGGTCCGGCCGTCGATTCCCTCGCCGAAACCCTGACGCATGGCGACCGATCCCGGCTGCGCACCTGCGCCCGCCCCGATTGCGTGCTCCGGTTCTACGATGACAGCAAGAATGGAACGCGAAGGTGGTGCACGATGTCGTCCTGCGGCAACCGCGCAAAGGCGGCGGCATTCCTAGAACGGAAGAGAGTCAGAGACAACAAACCACCGCAGCGCGGGCGCCTCATCCGCTAAGGGAAGCCGAACCAACCCGCAAGTGCCCGAACAAAGACCCGTTGGGCTACGGTTCGCCCGAGGAAGTCCGTGCCCAAGTGAACCTCCAGCTCGAAGCAGTGGGAACAACTACCATGGCAGTTGGACAGATTTTCCCGAGCGGACAACTGGCCGAAGACCTCTGCACTGGCGGGCCTGGAATCGCAGGATTGGAGAAACTGAAGGAAGACGGCCTAGTCGGCCGATTCGAGATGGAAGTGTGGCCTTGGAGCTCGGATATTGCCCTCCGGTGCATCCAAGGCGGCCACGCCGAGCACCTTATCGAGGCCTACACCTTTTATCTGAATCCCCTGCAGCGGTTCGTTTCCAACGAACTCTGGGACCTCATGTTGGAACGCAATGTCGCGATTGTGGCCATGCGGACGGTCGGCGGTGGTGACGTCCGGCACACCCTTGCCAAGCCCAATGCCCCTGAGTACTTGCGCAAGCGCGCAGAGGCTATCGCGCCGATCTTCGAGGCTTCCGGCGTGGAATCGTGGACGGAGTTCGCCGTCCGCTTCGCCCTCGGATTCCCCCAAGTCCGCGCGACCGTCGGCTCCACCGCAAAGAGCGCGAATTTGCAGGGATTCCTCAGCGCTACGACCGACCCGCAGCCGTTGGACCCCGAAATTGTCAGCGAAATCGTAGCTCTGCAGAGGCAGTGGTCGGCTGATCACGACGCCCATGCGGCTCCGTGGTCGATGTAGCTGCCTATCCAGCCCCGACGGGAGTCCGGGCGAACTTGCCTGGGCTGACGCCTACGACCCGACGAAACGCTCGCGCGAACGCCGCTTCCGAGGTGTAGCCGACCGAGAGGGCAACCGCGTAGATTGTCGCTCCCTGCTGGCGGATGAGCTTCGAGGCGCGGTGCATCCGCCAGTTCGTGACGTAGTCGGCCGGCGATGTACCAGTTGCCGCCGTAAACCGCTCGGCGAAGGACGACCGTGAGAGCCCGACCGATGCGCTCATCGAGGCGAGGGTCCACGGCAGGGCCGCGTCCTCGTGGACCAGCGAGATCACCCGAAAAACTTCGGGGTCGCGCACCGCCGCCGCCAGCAAGCCATTCTGGGCGAGATGGCTTCGGATCGCCCGCACCAGGGCGACCTCTAACAGCCGATCCAAGATGCTACGCGAGCCGGGCTGCGGATTTCGGGCCTCGAGCTCGGCCTGACGCAAGATTTCTTGGCGCGAGCGGGCCTGCTCGTCGTCTTCCGGGCGGATGATTAGCAGGGGCGGCAGGCCGCGCCAGATGGGGTGAGTCTTGCCGTCCACCGCATGCATCCGACCCGAGATCATGGAGCACAGGTTCTCGCCGCGCCCATAGACGAAGTTGAGTCCGCTCTTGCACGGCATGTTGACGCGGACCATGAACTCATCCAGACTGATGCGCTCCGACTCGGCCGTCGTCGTGGTGAGGTGGGTGGCTTCGCCGGAGACGATCACGAGGTCGCCCGGCTCGGCTACCCGGAGTTCGCCATCCTCTAGAACTTCCTATTCCAACTCGACGCCCTGCGCCATGGCAGCTACTATTCCAGCTTTGATCCGGACGTAGTCACGCCATTCGTGGCCACCGCCGATATCGCCGCCGTGGCGGCGCCGCGATTGCTGAACAACGACTGGAGCGGAAAGTCGGCCCTGCCTCTCTCGGGTTCAGAGGACCTGACGACCGCGCAGGCTGTCGAGCGAGTAAGCGAGGGCGTGGGCCGACCGATTGGCTACGTGCGGATCCCAACCGAGGGCGTCATTGGTGCATTTGCGGCCACCGGGGCGCATCCCGAGGTTGCCAAGGCTTACGCAACCATGCTCGAAGCCCTAAGCTCCGACCGAGCGCCAAGACTCGAACGAACTCCAGCAACCACGTCGGCAACCAAGTTGGCAAGCTGGTCGTTCGAGAATCTGCGCAACTTGCTCGGATAAGAACCGACAAGCAAGGATCTAAGGAAGGAATTTGGATTCGCGCGTGGTACTCAATGCGAGTGAACCCCACGCGCGAAGAGTTCCTCACGCTCAGTGGGCCAGAAAAGGTGCTGTTCTATGTGCTGATCCTGGCTTCGCTTGCCGTTTTGGGACTCCAGGTTGCCGAGCGCTTCAAGGTGTGGAGGCAGGGGCGCCCCCTTGGCCCGCCCGATCCCAAGCTTTGGGCCAAGCGAATCGTCACCGACATCCTCGGCCAGCGCAAAGTGCGGTCGTCGCGGCCAAGCTCCGGTGCGCCGATGCACCTGGCGATTTTCTATGGGTTTCTCGCACTACTCATAGCCACGACGCTCTTGGCGATCAACACGTATAGCCCGGTCAAATTCCACCAAGGGCAATACTTTTTGGTCTACGAAATGGCCGCCGACCTCCTGGGGCTGCTGTTTGTTGTCGGCTTGGCTTGGGCGTTGGGACGGCGGCTGCTGGACCGTTCGACGCCGATCTCCCGCGACCGGACGGACCTCTTCGCCCTTACGCTTTTGCTCTTGATTGGACTCACCGGGTATTGGCTGGAAGCGGCCCGAATGTCGTTGCAGCCGAAGCCGTTCGATTGGTCCGCCCCGGTCGGCCATGCCCTGTCCGGCCTTCAAGGTCCGGTTTCGGGCCAATTTTATCGGTTCGTTTGGTGGTTTCATGCAATTTGGGTAATGGTGTTCATCGCCATCATTCCCCGACTGCGGCTACGCCACATCCTGCTCGCTGTCGCGAGTACTGCCGCTCGCCCGGAAAAGCCAATGGGAAGACTTGATCCGGTTTCGCTGGAGGAAGTTGAACAAACCGGCCAACTTGGGACAGTTGCCGCCAAGGACCTCAGCCGATGGCAACTGCTCTCGGTCGATGCCTGTATGGAGTGCGGCCGCTGCACGGAGGTGTGCCCGGCGTGGAATGCGGGCAAGATTTTGAACCCGAAGCAAGTGGTACAGGACGTCCGGGCCGCCATGACCACCGGCGCAACCCTGGCCGACAAGATCGGGGAGGAGTCGCTTTGGGCTTGCACCACTTGCAATGCTTGTGTCGAAGCGTGCCCTGTCCATATCAACCATGTTGACCTGATTGTGGACACCCGCCGGAACTTGGTTTTCGAGGGCAAACTCCGTGGCTCCGGTGCGACGATGTTGCGCCAAGCCGAATCCACCGGCCACGCCTGGGGCCAGGCAGCTTCGGCCCGCGAGGAGTGGATGAAGGGCCTGAACATCCCGCTCTGCCGCGATGGCGGGCAGTTCGACATTCTCTTTTGGGTCGGATGCGCGGGCGCGACCGACCCGGCGGCGGTCAAGACGACCCGTGCCGTGGCCCAGTTGATGCAAAAGGCGGGCATCCGATTTGCGTGCCTTGGCCGCGAAGAGGCCTGCACCGGAGATCCGGCTCGCCGAGTAGGTGAGGAGCTACTTTATCAAGACAAGGCCAGTCAGAATGCGGAGAAGTTCCGAAAGTACGGCGTGACTAAGGTTGTTACCACCTGCCCACACTGCCTCAATACCCTTCAAGGTGAATACACCGATCAAGGTCTGACTTTGGATGTACTGCACCACACCCAGCTCCTGAATCAGCTTGTCTCGCGTGGCGACCTCTTGGCGGCAAAGCCGCAGAAAGGTGAAGTTGTGTTCCACGACCCGTGCTACTTGGGACGAGTGCGCGGGGAATCGGATGCGCCCCGCGCACTGCTCTCGGACGGCCAAGTCGAGCCAGAGCTGAAGCGCGAAAAGACCCGGTGCTGCGGCGCGGGCGGTGGGCGCATGTGGATGGAGGAAGCCCCCGACCAGCGCCCGAGCGACCGGCGTACGCAGCAGCTGCTTGCCACCGGGGCTAAAACTGTGGCCGTCGGGTGTCCGTTTTGCCGCATTATGCTCGATGCTTCGGTGCGCCAGGCTTCCGAGGATGTTCGGCTCGTGGATGTGGCAGAACTGGTGTTGGATGCAAATTCACAGTAACATCTGGCGATGGTAGTGGGTGTTGGCGTCGATATTGTGGAGATTGAGCGGATTCGGAAGGCGATGGAATCCCCTCGGTTTTTGGCGCGAATCCTCACGGAAAAGGAGCGAGCGGTATGCCGGACTCCCGAGAAAGTGGCCGGTCGCTGGGCCGTGAAAGAGGCCATCGCTAAAGCTCTGGGTATCCCCCTCAGTTGGCAGGATGTCGAAGTCCTAAACGACGAACTGGGCGCGCCACGGGCCGAAGTGACGAGCCCCTCGTTTGATCATGGCCGTCTACGTCTGCAAGTGAGCATCAGTCATAACCAGACGACTGCGGTCGGTATGGCGGTGGTCGAGCGCCTTGTGCTTCAGGTCACTACGCTTTAGTGGAGCCGATATCGGATAATATGCGGGTTATGAAGAAAGCCCATCTCTCGGTCCTTGTTGCATTGCTCCTATCCGCCAGCTACCCCGCGTTCGGTGGCCAAGGAACCGAGCCAACCGTCCACGTCACCAAGAGTGGCAAGAAGTACCACAAGGGGACCTGCAAGATTCTTCTTCGCAGTAAGGTCCGGATCGGGATGAAGCTCTCGGAAGCGAAGGCGAAGAACTATACCGCCTGCAAGGTCTGCAAGCCCGGCTAGAATGTAGGCCCATGTCTTTGGTCCGTACGTACGCGTTTCATCCTGATGTCCGCCGTGCCGTCGATTGGTCGGTGAGCGTTGGGGACCATCAAGTTGACGTGCTCGCGACGGACAGCAATTCGTTCGTGACCTTTGAGGTCGGAGGTCCGGTGTCCGTTGTGGTGCGGTCGACGCGCCTGGTCGAGAGTGCCCGTATCACGCCAAGCCGGCACGGGATTGAGCCGGTGATCCAAGGTGACGAAATCCGGTTCACGATTCCGGGGCCGATTCATTTGGTGATCGAGGTTCCGGGGCAGCGCGATTTGTACCTGTGGGCCAATGGACCGGAGAATCCGCCTGACGGTCCTGATGTTGTTCGATTCGAAGAGGGCTCGCTGGTTGACGTTGGCGAGCTTCGATTGCAGCGGGGCCAGACTTTGTACTTGGCGGGCGGCGCCTTCGTTACCGGATGGATTCGGGCAACGGCAGCCGATGGCCTCAGAATCTCGGGTCCCGGAGTGCTTTCTGGTGCGTCAGCCAAGCTGGAAGAAGGTTGGCGGCGGGCCATTGTGATCGAGGGATCGCGCGATGTGGCGGTCGAAGATATCGTGATGATCGACCCCAAGGGCTGGATGCTGGTCTTCGGTGATTGCGAGGACGTGTTGGTCCGGGGGATCAAGCAGATTGGGACCGTGATCTCCAGTGACGGCATCGATATTGTTGGTTCGCGCCGGGCCCAGGTGCGTGATTGCTTCTTGCGCAACGGTGATGACTGCGTCGCGATCAAGTCTCTCGACTTGCGCCCCGAGGCGGGCGTGACGATGGACTTCAGCCGTGAGGTCAGCGACATCGACGTCACTGGTTGCGTGCTCTTCAGCTACATCGGCGGCAATGCGCTCGAGATCGGCCACGAGCTTCGCACTGACCATGTGCGGAACATTCGGTTTGCCGATTGCGACATCCTTGGCGTTCACCAGTTTGGGGCCGCCTTCAGCATCCACAACGCCGACCGCGCGACGGTGGAGAATGTTTTGTTCGAGAACATCCGGGTCGAGCACCACTACGACAAGCTGGTGGACCTCCGGGTTGTGTGGAGTCGCTGGTCGCGCGACCGCGAGCGCGGGCACATCCGCAACGTCACGTTCCGCAACATCGAAGTCACCGAGTTGCCCTACAATGCGGGCTATACGACCTCGCTGATCGGTGGCATGGATGCCGCTCACCAGGTCACCGGGGTTCACTTTGAGAACGTGACGCTTGGCGGTCGCCGGGCGAAGAACGCCGACGACCTCTGGCTCTACACGAAGCACGCGGCCGATGTGACGTTCGCCTAATCGACGTCATCGATGCCGCGGAAGAGATGCCCTAGTCGCTTCCGGCCCTGGAGCGGACCCTCTAGCCAGAAGAGCTTGGTGTCTTCGTAGACCTCAAGAATGGCGTGCTCGTCTCCCATTCGGGTGAAGAGCACATCGCCTTTTGCCATTTCGTATTCAATTCCCTCGGATTGGACCTTGAGCCTGCCCTCGACGATGAAGTAGTACTCATCGCAATCGTGGAAATGGAGGGGGATCGGGTCGATTTCGCCCGCCGCGTGGAACGCGAGGCCCCACGCCGCATAGGCAGCGACGTCGGGCACTCGATTCGGTCCTTGTAGGATCGGCATTACTTCTTGGCCGCGTTGGGCTTGGACTTCTGGGAGAGAGGTCCATCGGTGCGGAAGGAGAACGCGGGGAGATCGGCCTGGTTGTATAGGTTGCAGACTGGGTTGTTGCCCCAGGCGTAGTGCACCGTCTTCGGCTTACTCACCTGCGGAGCCGAGACCACGACGGTGTCGCCTTCGATGGTCGCATTGGCCCAGTAAAACTTGCCATCCTCGCCCGCGACGGCGAAGCCCTTCAGGTCGCCACCCTTGGCCACGAGGCCGCCGCCGACGAAGTCGAACGAGATGCGCGCCTTGTCGCCTTCCACCTTCATCGACTTGTAGACCGGTCCGCTGTAGACGATCTTCTTGCCGTAGGTCAGGGCGAGGGCGTTTAGCGCGAGGCGTCGGCCCACGTCTTGCTTGTTCTTCGGGTGGATGTCGTCGGCTTCGCCGATGTCGATGGTGTTCGAGATGCCGGTGTTCTTCACCTTCTTGGTGGTGATGTACTGGGCCTCCCGCAGGCGGGGCCAGGGGTCGTTCTTGGGTTCGCTGTCTTGCTGCATGAAGTTCGCGAGCTGAACAATGTAGAACGGAAACTCGCCGACGCCGAAGCTCTGTCGCCAGTCGTGGATGAGGGTTGGTAGTAGTCGCGCGTACTGCTCATCGCGTCCTGCATTGGATTCTCCCTGGTACCAGATTGCGCCCTTGATGCCGTAGGGGGCGACCGGCGCGATCATGCCGTTGTAGAGCACGGTCACGATATTCGGGTTGTTGTTCATCTGGATCGGGTAGGGCGTTGCTTCCTTCAGATCCTTGCTGACCGCGTATTTCCAAGGTCCACTTAGCGGCAACGCCTTACCGGATTCAAGTTCGAGGGCCATTTGCTGCGGCTGTCCATAGATGCCGCCGCCGCCAGCCGTATCGAGAACTCGGACGGCAATGACATTCACACCTGCTTTCAGGACCCCGCTGGGCACGGTGTAGATTCGATCCAAGTTGTAGCCATCGGTTTGGCCAACTTGCACGCCATTAATCCACGTGACGTCATTGTCGTCAATCGGCCCTAGGTGCAACCGGGCTGATTTGGCTTGGTCGGCAGTGAGGACGATCTCTTTGCGGAACCAGACGATGCCGTCGAAATCGGGCAGGCCGGCGTTCTCCCAAAGGGTCGGTAGGTTCATGCTCTTCCAGGCGGAGGCGTCGAACGACGGGCTGCCCCATCCTTTGCCCGAGCCAACATCATTCTTGGCGTACCAATCCGCAACCGTCTTGGCGAAGTCCGCCGATTGACTGACGTTGGCAGTGGCCTCAACTTGGTCAACGGCGGCCACGAAGTCGGGCATTTCCTTCTTCAACGAGCCCGCGCTCACCCAGGCCTCGGCGATGGTGCCGCCCCACGAACTGTGGATGAGGCCAATCGGGACGTTGAGTTCGGAGTGGAGGGTGCGACCGAAGTAATAGCCAACTGCCGAGAATCCCGCCCATCCGCCTGCGCTCACGTTCTGGGGATTGCAGACCGTCCATGACCCTTGGGTGTTCTCGACCAGGCTGAAGCTGGGGTTCTTTGCCACCGAGAAGAGTCGGATGTTGGGGTAGTTTGCGGCGGCGATTTCTTTCTCGGGGTCGCGGGATGCGCCAATGCCTTGCTCCATGTTCGATTGGCCGGAGCAGATCCAGACGTCGCCGATCAGGACATTTTGCAGGCTGACCTTCTGGGGGCCATCGATATCTAGCGTGTAGGGGCCGCCGGCTTTCAGGGATGGTAGCTTGACTACCCATCGACCTTCGCTATCGGCGGTCGTGGAGGCGGATTTGCCCGCGATTGAGACCTTGATCTTGGCCCCGGGCGTCGTCCATCCCCAAACAGGGGCCTTCACACCACGCTGAAGGACCATGTTGTCGGAGAACATCGACGAGACGAACGGCTTCGCCGCTTGGGCAAGGGCAGATTGGATAGCCATGGCAGAAATCACGAGAAGAGAAAGTAGGCGATTGGTCATGGAAGGCAGACTCCTTTGTGTGCAGTGATGTGATTCTACAATGGCAGGGAAGCCACTGGTCCTGCGCGGGACGGGCATATGGTCCCGACCGGTGGAAATCGTTGCGTTTCTTGGTCCAAAGGGTCGCAAGATGGAGGGGTAAGCGCAAAGTTGCGGAGGATTTACTGACATGCTGATTCTTGGAGACGTTCTGGCTATCGTGGCGGCAATTGCCGGTGGAGGGGTGAGTGCCTGGGCGCTGATCGTGGCGTGCGGGTTGCTGTTCCCCCATCGGGTGGAGGCCGCGCAGACGGCACTGGTGGCATCGCCGGGCAAGTCGATCCTTCGCGGGCTCTTGCTCACGGCCACTCTGGGCACGCTTTCCATCATCGTCATGAATCTGCCTGCGCCTCTGCTGAAGGTCTTGGGAGTCGGGATGCTCCTGGCCCTCTTCATGGTCGCCATGCTCGGCGCCGCCGGTGCCTCGCAAGTAGCCGCCGACGCGATCGCCGAAAAAGCGGGCGACATGCCGCCATATGCGACCTTCGTGCGCGGTGCCGCTTTCTTGGTTGCGGGCACGATGTTCCCGGCTATTGGCTGGTTCCTGTTTGGCCCGGCCCTGTTCTTCGCTTCACTCGGAGTTGGTTGGACCGCGCTGGTTTCCATGCGCCGCACTTCTCGAGTTTCTTTGCCCGTTGAGCAATTGTCATGAGCCTCAGCCGTCGTGATGCCCTGAATCTTGGCCTCGTGGGCGGGGCCACCGCCCTGCTTGCCGGTTGCGGGCCCATCTCGCGTCGCGTGGCTGCCTATGAGAATCAAAGCACCCCGACGGCACCCAAACAGGATGTCTCGCACGAAGTCCGGCTGCTGAATCGGGCCGCCTTTGGACCTTCTGCCGCCGACCTCGCCGCCGTGAAAGAGCAGGGCGCCGCCGCCTGGGTTGATGCCCAGTTGCGGGCGGACGCGGAAGAAGACTTCTCGCTGCAAATGCAGATTCGTCGGCTGGATGTGTTCCAGATGGGCGGAATGGAGCTTCGCGATATCCCGGAGAACAAGGTCTTGGAGCAACTGCAACAGGCGGCCATCTTGCGCGCCTGCTACTCCAAGAATCAGCTCCACGAGCGGATGACGGATTTCTGGACGAACCACTTCAATATCTATGGTCGCAAGGGCTTCGCCGCCTATCGAAAGGCCAACGACGAAACTAAGGTCATCCGGAAGCACGCCCTTGGCAGCTTCCCCGAGATGCTCCGCGCCTCGGCGCGCAGTCCGGCCATGCTCGCCTATTTGGACAACCGCTTCAGCCGCGACGGCGTGCCGAACGAAAACTATGCCCGCGAGCTGATGGAACTCCACACGCTCGGAGTCAACGGCGGCTACACCCATCACGACATTGATGAGGTCGCCCGATGCTTCACGGGCTGGACCCTCGAAACCGGCCTTTGGGGGCGCGGCAACTTCAAATTCGACCCAGATCGCCACGATAAAGGCCAGAAGCTCGTGCTCGGCAAGGTGATCCCCGCTGGCGGAGGCATTGAGGATGGCGATCGTGTGATCAAGATTCTGTGCGAGCACCCCCAGACCGCCCACTTTATCTCGCGCAAGCTGTGCCGCTACATGCTGGGGACCGACCACGACGGCTGGGTAGACCGCACGGCAAAGACGTTCCTGGCGACTAAGGGCGATATCGCGGCGATGATTCGGCCGATGCTTCTTAGCGACGATCTTGCTTCCCATCCCGTGGTCCTCAAGCGACCTTTTGACATGATGATTTCGGGTCTGCGCGCGACCGGCGCCCAGACCGATGGGGGCACTCCCCTGATGGCCCACCTCGAAGAGATGGGCCAGCCCCTCTACCAATGGCCGATGCCGGATGGCTACCCCGACAAGAACTCGGCATGGACGGGCAACATGCTCCCGCGGTGGAACTTCGCCTTCGCCCTCGCCGAGGGTCGAATCGGAGGCACGGAGCTGCCGCTCAAGGGCACCGACCCGCTCGAACTTGCTTCGGCGGTTCTTTGTCGACCCGTGGCCGCCCTTGGTGCCGAACTGACCCGCGCGTTACGCGGCCAAACGACCTCGATGGCCATCGCCCTCAGCCTTGCCTCCCCCGATTTTCAGTGGCGCTAATGAGAACAGAACGAGAATGGTACGCCTGCGACGGCGAGGGGCATCGTCCCGAAGCCGACGCCCAGATTCCGAAGCCGACTTTCCGCGTCCCCGACGTTACGCGGCGTTCGCTGTTGCTTGGCACGGGCATGGGGCTGCTGGGTTGGCTTTCTCAGCGCTCGGCATTGGCGGATTTCACCGTGAAGCCGGGGGCTGACCCCGACCA
>JBMOJD010000065.1:0-19326 GCA_049317025.1 Fimbriimonas sp.
GAGCGGTAAACTGGGGACCAAATGAACCCGATTATCGCCCTGAACTACATCGACGGCGAGTGGCAAGGAAACGGCCAGACGTTCGAGAGCTTGAACCCCGCCGACCGCCGCGAAGTGGTGGGCTCCGCCCCGCTGAGCACCAAGGCCGAGGCGGATGCCGCCGTGGCCGCCGCCAAGCATGCCTACGAGTCTTGGCGAGAATTGAGCTGGGTGAAGCGGGCTGAGTATGTCGACAACTTTGCCCAGTTGATCAAGCGCGACGTCGAGGAGCTTTCCCAACTGGTGACCCGCGAGTGCGGCAAGCCGATCAACGAGGGCCGCGCCGACGTCATCGAAGCCCTCCACATGGCGCAGTACATCGCTGGCCTGGGTCGGTTGCCGATTGGCCTCAATATCAGCTCGGAAATCGCCGCCAAGGACGCCTACATCCTGAAGAAGCCGAAGGGCGTCATCGCTTGTATCACTCCGTGGAACTTCCCCGTGGCGATTCCGCTTTGGGTCGTCTTGCCCTCGGTTTTGGCAGGCAACACGGTGGTCTTCAAGCCGAGCGAAGAGACCCCGATGTGCGGCCATCGCCTGATGGAGCTCTTCCACGAGGCCGGATTCCCCAAGGGTGTGATCAACCTGATCCACGGCACCGGTGAGGAAGCGGGTGATCCTTTGGTGAAGCACAAGGACGTCGCTGCGATCCTGTTTACCGGTTCGCGCGCGGTCGGCAAGTACATCCAGCAAGTCGCGGCGGGCGATGCCTACAAGTTCGCTGCCACCGAGATGGGCGGCAAGAACGCAACCATCGTGCTGGAAGATGCCGACATCGACCTGGCCGTGAATGCTTGCGTGCTTGGTGCATTCAAGACCACGGGCCAGCGATGCGTTTCGACAAGCCGAATCATCATCGACAAGAAGATCGAGCCGGAGTTCACCGCTCGGTACGTCGAGAAGGTCAAGCGAATCAAGATCGGCAATGGCCTCTTGGACGAGACCTTCATGGGCCCACTCATCAACCCCGAGGGCATTGAGAAGTGGCGACATCACAATGCGAAGGCAATCGAGGAAGGGGCTCAGGTTTTGATTCAGGGCGAGCACCTGACCGAAGGCGACTACGCCCACGGTAACTTTGTTTCTCCCTTCGTCTATCGCTTTGATGAGTACAAGAAGGGCACCTTCTGCCTTCGCGAAGAGGCCTTCAGCCCTCACGTTGCCATCATCCCGGTCGACGGTATGGAAGAGGCGGTTGAGGTCTACAACGACACCGACTACGGCCTTGCCATGGCGGTGATCACCGAGGACTATCGCAAGTGGCGCTGGGTCCGTGACCACGCCGAGTTTGGCCTTGGCTACGTGAATCTGCCTTCGATTGGAGCCGAAGTCCACCTGCCCTTCGGCGGCGTGAAGGCAAGTGGCAACGGCCACCCGGGTGCCGAAGGGATCATCGATTCGGTCACCCACCGCGTGGCTTTCACGGTCAACCACGCCCGCGAGATCGTGATGGCTCAGGGTCTGACCACGACCCTCTGATACGGGGCCCGCAAAGAAAAAGAGGCCGGATGCATTGCATCCGGCCCTTTCCGTTTCTCGTTCTTAGCGGAGAACGCCAGCCTTGTAGGGATCCCAGGCGGAGTTATCCGGGTTGTTGATCAGGTCGTCGATGGTTCGGTTGTAGTCCATGGTCTTCGCGTGAGTGTCAGCGAAGACGATGTTAAGCTTGCCGCCGAAAATGCTCTTACCGCGATTCTCGACCCGGGCGATGTCAGCCGCGCTGTTGGCATAGAGCTGGCCAACCGCCACACCCTTGTTGCTGAAGCTGAGGCCATAGTTGATGTACTTCCAGTAGTGGAAGTAGTAATCCTTTGAATCAGCGTAGCTCGTAGGATCAGCCGGGTTGAGCAGGCTACCGTCGCCGCGAAGCTGACCGTCGATCACCTTGGTGCCATCGGGTCGGACAAATCGGGGCAAAACGTTGTAGTAGCGAGCGTTCATCATCAAGAACGTGTTCGCACTCTCCACGACAGAGGAGGAATTGAGTCCCACCGTTCGGACCGCGCTCGCGAGCGAGGCACCCGACGGGAACATGTAGTTGTTCACGCCGTAGCTGTTCTGGCCGCCATAGCTGCAACCGTCGCCCGCCTGCTGGTTGTCGTCGTCACCGACGGCGGGGTCGCAGGAGGTGTTGAGGTTGACCCATGCCTCGGGGTTGGCCGGGCTGCGCCACATGTCGTGATTCTTCACGTACGGGTGCAGAATCTGGTTGAAGAAGACGCGGTTGACGCTGTTACCGGTGAGGAATGTGTTCGGTGCGAACGGGTTGGGCGTGTTGCGCGTGCGGTAAGGCGGCAGAACGTCATCGTTGTCGGCGAGGTAAATCTGCAGGGCGGTGCCGAGCTGCTTCTGGTTGCTCAGGTCCGAAGTCTTCTTCGCGGCGAGCTTTGCCTGGGCAAAAACCGGGAATAGGATCGCGGCAAGAATGGCGATGATCGCGATGACCACCAAGAGTTCAATTAGGGTAAATCCGCTGCGTTTCATTTTGTCTCCTGTCCGCTACGGCGCGGACGATGCGCCGGGAGCGTACGCCAAGATTGTTAAGCCAGTGTAAGGATGTCACTGACGCAGTGGGTGTCCGCTGCGATCAGCTGGGCCCTGAACCAAGAACTTGCTCTTGGGGCGAATGCTAGTGTGAGGGAACCAATGTGCAACAGGGTCAGCGACTTTCACGGCAAGAGCAACCTGATCTTTGCCATCGACGCCTTTTCAGAATTCCGGTAAAGTCTGGGGCGTAAGAGTTAGTTGGCTTGGGCTGAGGGCGCACCGATGATCAACCAGAAGATCCACGACGATTTCAAGGCTTGGGCCGTGCTCATGATTCTTTGTCCGGCGCTCCTCTTTGTCATCATGCCCTTGGACTGGCTGCTTCGGGCGGAACGTTCACCACAATTGCGCTTAGTGGCTCTAGCGGTGTTGGCGGGGTGGCTTGGCTCATTGATCGCCCAAGCTTGGTTGACGATTCTCGACGCCAATCGAATTCTGCATCCTGCTCGCCGCGGCTGGCTCCTCCGCGCCCGCACGGCGCTTTGCGCCGTATCAACTTGCGGACTAGTTGGCACGTTGTTTGCCCCAATCGCGACCACCCACGTGTTTAGCTCCAGGAGTCTTTGCATTTCCAATGTCAAGAACATCTGCCTAGGCCAGATCATCTACTCGGCCGACAATGACGATCATTTTCCCCTTGCCACAAATTGGCCATCGGCAATCCAAAGCTCGATCCCCGGTGGTCTCAAATTCGCTTGCCCCAGTGCCAAACCCTCCGGCCCAGAGGGATCCGGGAGTTACGCCATGAACCAAGACCTCGTAGGCAAGTCCCAAATCCGTTTGATCTCGCCCGAGAAGTGTGTTCTAATCTTCGAGACGACCCAACCACCCGGTGCCGTTGGGGGCATCCGGGAACTTGCGCCAAATCAGCATGAGGGAAAGAGCAACTACGGCTTTGCCGATGGCCACAGCCGAGCTCTGGCCGTCTCCGAGGCGGCCAAGATGACCTGGCGCCCAAAATTTGCTCCCTTCGTGATCAAGCACCCGGGATAGAGGTTGGTAATATCGGGAGCGTCACTATGAACGCGAAGTCTCTGAACTATTGGTCCGCTCCCAACGGGTTGAGCGGCACAGTCCCGATTTCTGACTTTCTCGCCCTTGCGGTGCGGCATCGATTCGAGGCGGTCGAGCTTTGTATCTTTGAGGAAGGTGTCCTCCACCTCGGGACCACTGAATCGGAGGCGCGAGCGATTCGGACCCAAGTGGAAGATGCGGGCCTAGTGGTCCCGAGCACGGCATCGGGCATCTACTGGTCGCGATCGCTCGGTGACCCAGGTGAGGGCGTGCGCGCCCAGGCGTTCGACGACCTCAAGCGCATGCTCGAAATTTCGTCTTGGCTTGGGGCGAAAACTCACCTCACGATCCCCGGCGCCGTGAGCGTCTTCTTCCTCCCGGATCGTCCGGTCCAGCGCTACGACGAAGTCTATCAGCGTGCCCAGGACGGCTTGGCCGCGTTGGCCCCGCTCGCCGAAGATGCGGGCGTGACGATGGCCATCGAGAACGTCTGGAACATGTTCTTGCTTAGCCCGGTGGAGATGGTGAACTTCATCGATGGCATCGGCAGCAAGTTCGTGGGTTCGTACTTCGATGTCGGCAACATCTTGCCCTATGGCTACCCCCAAGATTGGCTGCGCATCCTCGGCCATCGGGTCGCTGGCGTTCACTTCAAGGACTTCCGCAAATCGGTTGGCACCGAAAATGGCTTCGTGGACCTGCTCGAAGGCGATGTGGACTTCCCCGCCGTGATGGCCGCGATCCAGGAGATCGGCTACACCGGACCGGTGGTGGCCGAGATGATACCGAACTACGCCCTCTATCCTGAGGTCCGCGTGGCGAACACCTCGAACGCCATGGACGCCATTTTGGGCCGAAAATAGGTTCCGCGGGGTAAACCCGTTGGATGCAATATCGCTCGCTCGGACGCACCGGACTGCAAGTATCGGTCGCCTGCTTTGGCACCATGACCTTTGGGTGGGAGCCGGACGACTGGGGCTCCCACGAGGCTGAGTCGCTTCGCCTGGTTGACCTCGCCTTCGATCTCGGGATCAACTTCTTCGACACCGCCGACGTGTACGCCCGGGGGACGAGCGAGACAATCCTCGGCAAGGGGCTGAAGTCGCGCCCCCGCCATACAGTCGTTCTTGCCACCAAGTGCCACGGCAAGATGGACGACGACGACCCCAACGCATGGGGCAACTCGTACGGCCACATTATCTCCGCCTGCGAGGCCTCGCTGAAGCGGCTCGACACCGACTACATCGACCTCTACCAAATCCATCGGCCCCAACCGGACGTGCCGATCGACGAGACGCTCCGCGCTCTCGACGACCTCCGACGAGCGGGCAAAATCCGCTACGCGGGATGCTCAACCTTCGCCGCGTGGCAAGTGGCCGAGGCTCACTACGTAGCCAAGGAACTCGGCACCGCCGGATTCATTTGCGAGCAGCCGCCCTACAACCTGCTCGATCGTCGCGTGGAGCGGGAACTGATTCCCTTCCTCCAGACCTATGAGTACGGTTGCATCCCCTGGTCGCCCCTGGCGGGCGGGATGCTCTCCGGCAAGTATCTGAACCCAGACACGAAGGGAGCCCGGTATTCGAGCAGCGACCCGGGAGGTCGCTTGAAGCAGGCCCCACGCGAAAAGCTGCAAAGAATGAAGAAGGTCGCGGACAAGCTGGAGATCAGTCTCGCGACGTTGGCCCTCGCTTGGGTGGCGGGCCGTCCGGGTGTGACGAGCCCCATCATTGGCGCACGGTCCGAGACTCAGCTCCGCGAATCGGCGGCGGCTTGCCTTCTGCCCATCGACAGCAAGACCCTCCACACCATCGACACTATCTTCGAGCCCGGTTCGCATCACGTGAACTACTACTCAGCGAACTTCGGCCCCGGCAAGCGACCACGATAACGAAAAAAGTCCCCCTCCTCTACGCGAGGAGGGGGACTTTGATTTGAGTGGATTACTGGACCGGGTTGCCAGTGATCGGGTCGAGGATTTGCTGTCCACCGGCGGTGTACATCTTGCTGCCCCACATGTAGCCATTGGGGTTCAAGGTCGCCGAGAACTTGCGGTACTTGGCCGAGCCGTCGGCGGTGGCGTAGTTATCGCCCTCGTTCCATCGGAAGGCCGCATGGTAGGTGATGAGCGGCAGGTTGCCAACGCCGTTCTTGCAGATCTCGAACAGGTTGTTCGTGCCGACCGCGACCTGGTTGTAGTTCAGCGCGTAAAGCGGGCTTGCCTGAGCATCAGTGTTCTCGCCGAAGTAGGGAGTTCGGTTCGCCGTGTCGCGGGTGACCGCGTTGGTCGAACGGTGCGAGCTGTTGCGAAGACCGGTTCCGAGCGACTGACCGTTGAGGCACTGAAGGCTGTCCGTCAGACCGGCGATCACGATCGTGTTGGAAACGTTGTCCACTGCCGTCTGGCTGATGACGCGGATGCCCGCATTCTGGTCCAGAACGTTTCGGAGTCGAGGAATCAGGGCGCTGTTGACGGTGTAGCTGAGTCGAGGAGCCTGGTCGTCCACGATGGAACCGCCGCCGCATCGGTCAGCCTGCTGACCAGCCGGGAATCCGTAGCCCTTGTTGTTGTCGGCCGAGGAGAAGCAAGTGGGAGCGTGGCCGCCAATCTTGTCGCCGGGGCTGACATAGATGTTCCAGTTCTTCACGTACGGGTTGATCATCGCACTCCAGTGGATGTAACCGCGGCTCGTGCCACCCGTGGGAGGATCCCAGGCTCGGTGCCAGTAGGCACTTGGGAACATGTCATCGTAATCGGCGGAGTACATCACGATTCCGAGACCAAGTTGCTTCTGGTTGCTCAGGTCAGACGACTTCTTTGCCGCGGCCTTTGCCTGGGCAAAAACAGGGAAAAGGATGGCAGCCAGGATCGCGATAATCGCGATTACGACGAGGAGTTCGATCAGGGTGAAAGCTTTCTTCATGGGCGGAATAACTCCGCTGGTGATTGAACCTGAGACCTGTTAACAATTGATTAAGGAAACAATTTCATCACTCGTCAATCTGATGATATTTCCTGCAAGGAATTGTTTAAGTCGGACTGATATAAAAATCTAATAGATTCAAACTGAGAATTCCCCAAGAGTTTGGCGGAAACACCTTTGAGCTTAAGGTGGCGAGTTTGGATACCCGCGAACGATTTCCTTCCCTTCCGCTCGCAATAGAACTTTCGACCTATACAAAGAAGGAGTCTCTCCTCGCAGAGAGACTCCCTCTACCACTACTGGCCGGATCTTACTGAACCGGTTCGGTGGAACCGGGCTTGTTGATCACGCCGCCGCCAGCCGAGTAGGCGCGCTTGCCCCACTGGAAGTTGGTCGGATTGAGTGTGGCTTCCAGCGCCGCGAACTTCGCGTGCGTGTCAGCATAGGTGTAGTTCGATCCGTTGCCGAATCGATCAGGAGTGACGTAGGTGATGTGCGAGAGGGTCGCACCGGCGGTACCGTTACGGCACGCAGCAATGTCGGCCTTGGCTCGCTCGGAGCTGATCGCCCAATAGGCGCTCTGTCCGACTTCCGCCGCGACCTCACCCTTGAACGGACTTCCGCCATCGGTGAGCAAGATTGCGTTGGCCGGTCGGTGGGTCTTGAACGCAGTTCCAGAAGCGTTCGAGACGCCGTTGATGCACTCGGCCTTGTCGGTCATCGAAGCGATCAAGATCGTTCCCGAGACTTCGTCGAGGGCGGTGGCAGAGATGACGCTCATCGGGTCAATGGTTCGTCGCTTTCGGGGCATCAGCAAGGTGTTGCCGATGTAGGAAAGGCGAGGAGCCTGGTTGTCGATGTCAGCATTGAACTGAGGGACCTGGCCAGCCGGAGCGCCGTACCCAAGGTTGTTGGAGGCCGTGGAGTAGTTCGTTGGAGCGAACCCGCCGACCTTATCGCCAGGGCTAACGAAGATCTGGAGGTTCTTGACGTAGGGCATGATCATGCCGGTCCACTGGACGTATCCGCCGCTGGCCTCGCTGTCGTTCTTGTAGTAGTAGCTTGACGGGTAGGTATCGTCGTAATCGCCGAGGTAGATCGACATGGCTGTTCCGATCTGCTTCATGTTCGAAAGGTCGGACGACTTCTTGGCCGCAAGCTTAGCCTGGGCGAACACTGGGAATAGGATGGCGGCAAGGATAGCTATGATGGCGATGACCACCAAGAGCTCGATCAGGGTAAATGCTTTTTTCATGATTGGCGAACCAACCACTACAGTTCCTTTCAAATGTTAAAGCAAGATTAAGAGATATCGGCAAAGGCCAGAGTGTCCTGCAGGAAACTCTGGCCTTAGTGTGATTTAATCTCCCTTCTCTTCTTTGACCTTGAAGGGGGCGCCGCCCATTTCTTTGAGCTTGGTCTTCTGGACCTCGGTCAGCAGCTTTCCGAGTTCGGCGTCCAGCGCCTTGGTGTTCTTCTGCATGATCTCGCCGACCTGCGCCCACTCGAGTTCGCCGCCGCGAGCCTTGGCCATGACGGCCTGGTTGGCTTCGCCCGACTTCTTGCCTAGGGCATCAATCGAGGTCTGCTGAGCAGGAGTGATCGCGAGTTCCTTGGCGATATCCTTGTCGCGGATGGCAGAGTTTCCGGCCAACTGGACCGAAATCTCCTTCAATCGCTTCTGTTGACCAGCATCAAGAACGCCGTTGACCTTCTTGGTCACCTCGGCCATCATGGTGGTCATCTTCTTGCGCATTTCCGCCATCATGGCTTCGCGGTCGCCGCCACCGCCGCCCTGGAATCCCTGGAACTGCTGCATCATTTGCTGCTGCATTTCCTCTTGGATGCCGGTGAGCTTGGTCTTCTGGTCGTCGGTGATCTTGAGGTCCTCTTGGACGTCCTCACGCGCTAGCAGAGCAGCCGCTGGTTGGAGGCCACCCCCGCCGCCCATCATGCGCATGCCTCGGCCCTGACCGCCGCCGAAGCCGCCGCCTCCGCCGGGGAAGCCCTGAGCCATGGAACTGGCCGCGAACACCGTTGCTGCGACCATGAGAATTGTTCGTTTGATATTCATGTTATTTGTTTCCTCCGTCTCCCTTCACCGGCGCCTTCGTCGGGGGGATGATCTTGCCCAGTTCTTTCTGGACGCCGGGTGACATTGTCTTGGTTAGGTCGTCGCGCAGATTCTTCGCGTCCTCATCCGACTTCACCAGTCGGGGCGTGAGGAAGACGAGGAGTTCGGTCTTGGCCTTGGTCTTGTCCGTGGTCTTGAACAGGTTGCCAAGGATGGGAATATCTCCCAGCACGGGCAGCTTGCGCACGGTCGAGTTCACCGTGGAGCGGATGATGCCGCCCAGGATGATGGTTTCGCCATCCTTCACCGAAACCGTCGTGTTGGCTTGGCGCTGGTTCACGATGGGCGCGTTGAACGTTGTGTAGCCCTGTAGGTCGTTGGCCGTCTGGTTCACGTCCATCGTCACATAGCCATTGGCCGTGATTCGGGGCGTGACGGTGAGAACGATGCCAACATCCTGGAAAGCATAGTTGTAGCTGAGGTTGCCGTTGGTGTCTTCGCGAGTGCTGAGGACGTACGGAATGCTCTGGCTGATGTTGATCTCGGCCTGGACGTTGTTCGAAGTGAAGATTCGGGGCGTGGAGAGCACCTGGAACTTGCTATCTGTTCGCAGGGCGTTCAGGAAGCCAGTCAGGTTGCCACCAGTCAGCGTGTAACGGAAGCCCTGGAGCGCGGGGTTCGCGTTCTGCTGTCCGAACGTCTGAGCGAGCGTGCCGGTCGTTCCCGCATTGTTGAACGCCTTGCCCTGCACCATGTTCCACTCGACGCCCAGCTTGTCGGAGCTGTCGAGCGTCGCTTCCACGATGATGGTCTCGATCATGACCTGCTCGGGAAGCTTGTCGAGCTGGGCAAGAATCTTCTTGATGAGCTCGGCGTTCTCGGGGGTCGTGACCACGATGATCGAGTTCGTGTTCGGGTCAGGAATCGCCGTCACCTGGTTGGTGAGGTCCTGAACGTTGACCAATCGACCCTGGGCATCACGTCCCGTCGTGTTGGTTTGGTTGTTCCGGTTACCCTGGCCGCCGCCGCCGAAGAATCCACCACCGCCGCCAAAGCCTTGGGCCGTGACCATGGTCATCAGCTCGCCTTCGGTTGCGGCGGGATCCTGAAGAGCGACATTGAGTTCATTCTCCGGTCCGGCCTGGGATGTCAGGCCGCCAAATCCGCCGCCTCCTCCACCGCCGCCTGCCCTCGGGCTATTGATGCGGTTGTTATTGTTGTTCGTTCCCGCTCGGTTCTGGTTGTTGACTCCGACATTGCCTCGGTTGCCATTCACGCCTTGGCGCTGGCCAAAGGCCTGAGTCAAAAGCCCAGCCACACTGTCGGCGCGGGCATTGGCAAGCGGGAACACGAAGGTGGACGCCTGGACTTCGACCGCCTGGTCGAGTTCCTTCACCACGGTCTCAATCGTCTTGAGGTTCTCAGTGGTCGCGGTCACGACGATAGAGTTCGTTCGGTTCTCGGCGACGACCTGACCAAAAGCGGCCTGGGTTCCGCCAAATCGAACGGCCTGCTGGAATCGCTGCTCAATTGGCACGTTCTGGGTTCCGATGCCGCCGCGGCCACGGGGCGCGTTGGAGACGAGCACGTTTTGCACAACCGGGGCGAGCTCACTTGCGGTCGCGTACTTCAGCTTGAAAACGCGAGCCTGCTGGGGTTCTTCGGTTTGCTTATCAATCTGTTTGATCAGCGCAAGCACCTGGGCCTGCTCCTTATCGGGAGCATTGATGATCACCGAGTTGCTGAAATCGTCGGAAGACGCTCTGACTGTCGGGGTCCCGCCGCCACCGCGTCCGCCGAATCCGCCGCCACCAAAGCCACCGCCACCGAAGCGGTTTCCGCCGCCACCAAACTGGGTCGCGCCGCCTCCGCCAAATCGGTTGCCTCCGCCAGCTCCGCCGCCAAAGCGAGTGGCACCACCGCCACCGAACTGAGCACCGCCACCGCTAAACATCGAAGCAAGGCCCGCGAAAGGATCGGTTGTAGCGGTGAAGACTTCGTTGACCACCCGAGCGACCTGCGAGGCGTTCGCGTACTGGATCGGATAGACCTTCAGGTTCGACTGGTTCTGCTGGAACATCGTCGCAAACTGCGAGGGGTCAAAGCTTGGCGCTTGTGGCGCCCGGACTTGCTTAACCCGGATGACCATCAGCGGGCCTTCTTTCTTGATTTCGAAATTCTTGAGACCGAGTGTCGTACTCAGGATTTGGAATGCTTCCTTGAGCGTGACTTCCCCGGCACTTGTCACCGAGATCGGGCCGGTAAGGGACGGATCTTTGACGATCGTGACCTTGGAAGCGCGCTGGAAGAACCCAATCACCAAGTCGATGTTGGAGTTTCGGAAATCCAACTTGATCTTGGTCTTGGGGCTGAGCTTGAACTCCTCCCACGCTGGCTTTTCGGGTGCGGTCGCGCCGCCGCCAAAGTCGAACTGGGCGAAGGCTGCCAACGGCAGAAGCATTGCTAAGACAGAAAGAATTGATTTAGTTTGCACGTTGTCGTCCCTCGGTTGGATTTGGGGTGCCCGGGTTCACGGGTACCACCGCTACATTGCCAATTGGCCCATTAAGGGCCGGTCTGACGGGTTGGACATCGCCCGCTGGCGACTCCACAATACCGTCGAAGAGTCGCACTACTTTGGTTGTACCGTCGGAAGCCCGCAAGGTCAAAGTATCTTCTCCCACATTCTCAACTACGCTAGTTTTCCAGCGATCTCCCTTCTTCAGGAAGCCACCTTCGCCATTCGTCGTGTTTTCCACCAGCGCCATCACGCTGCCATCCATCTCGGAGCAGCCGGTGAATATCCAATTCGGTTCTCCGCCCGCAAAAGCCGTAGGAATCGCGTTCGGAGCGGCAGATTCAACCGCACCAGAATTCGCCCGGGCAATTAGCGGTTTGAACGCATCCTTGGCGACGATGTTCACTGGTTCGAACTTAGCCTCATAGTCTTCCTTCAAGAACAGATCGCCTTTCTTGGCGCTCGTTGCCGTGGCGCGGGCAGTTGTGCGCTTGGAGGACTTCGGCGCCTCCGGTGCGCTCAGGAGTGACGCGGCATAGACGACGGCGGCGAGCACCAAAGTGTATAGGATTGGTTTGGAAATTTTAGCCATTGTTTGGTGATCCTCCCGTTGATGCGGTCCCGGTCGCGGTTCTCTTGGTCGGCGCTTCGGTTGGCTTGGCCAGAGGAGGCTTTTGGTAAGCCATCAGGGATACGCTGGCGGTCACCCGGTTCGAGGCCCCATCGGCAGAAGCAAGCTGAACCAGATTCACCGCCAGCTTGTTTTCTTTGGCCTGGATGTCTTGGACGAATCCCAGCACGCTGAGGTACGGCCCGTCCAGGGTCACCAAGTAGGGCAGTTGGATGAGGTCTTCGGCTTCATTCGCACGCTGGGGCCGAAAAGCGACGATCTTCAGCTTGTGAGCGGCGGCAGCTTGGCTAACCTTGCTGAGCGCGCCAGGCCCAATTTGATCAGCGGGCAGGTCCCAAATCCGGCTGTTGATGCTGGCTTTCAGTTCGGCCAGTCGATCCGATGCCTGTTGCTTGCTCAGTTTGAGTTCGAGTTCCTTATCGCGGCGCTGCTTAGCGATCCCCTTGTCGGTCGGCTTGGGCAAGAAGAGCATCACGGCCAACGTGGTCGCCAGCACCAAGATCGCGAGAACGATGAGGGAGGAGAACCCAACGGCATTCTTGTCTTTGAAGTTGATCATCGTTTGGTCTTCACCTTGGTTTGCACAATCGGCAAGTTACCGACGGGGAACGCCGTGAGGCTGAATTGCACCACCGGGGTCGTTTCGATTTCCCCATTGTTGGCAAAGAGCAGTTTCACGTCCCGGAATCGTCGCTGCCCGGCGAGGCCAGCCAGATACTTCCCTACCAGCGTTTCGTCCCTAGCTGTTCCCCGAATCTGGACGGGCTTGCCTCGTTCGAATGTCAGGCCGGTCAGCCAGACGCCTTCCGGCGCGACGGATGAGACCACCGTCACGGCGTCCGATGCTGTCTGCGCTGGGCTGAACGCCTGTTCGAGGGCCACGTTCGTCTTGTTCAGCTTGTTGACGTCATTTTCTAGCGCTTCTTTCTCTTTGCGAAGCTTGTTGAGGCTCGCGTTCATCCGCGACCGAACGGCATCCACTTCGGCCGCCTGCTTTGTGTAATCGGAGTAAACGTAGGCCGCGACGGCCACTGCCGCAAGCGAGAGAAGAACGGCCTGCCGTCGTCGATTTTCGCTGATCTGACGCTTGCCAGCCGCGATGACCTCGGAGGGCAAAAGGTTGATATGAGTCGTTCCAAGCGAAAGCGACTCAAGATCGCCCGCCGCGATCGGAGTTCCCGCGGAGAGATTCAGGCGAGGATCAGCGAATACGGCCGAGTGCTCCGCCCCCATGGCCCTGGTTCGGGCCAACTCTTGGTCGAGGTTCGCATCGTTGGCGGCCACGCGCGACCGGGTCACAACCCCTCGCTCCACGATATCGAAACTAACCCCTTCGATCCCGGATTGGACGACGATGCCGTCTTCGACCGCACCCTTCATCATCGCGCCGAGCGCAACCGGGATCGTCCGAGCAACTTTCAATCCGGATTGCCGCACTTCGTCGAGAATCGACTTGAGCTCGCCCGACGGCAGGGCCACCACCATGGTCCAGCGCCCTTCAGAGGTTCGATCTTGGCTCTGAAGCACATCGAACGCCCATTCCTGGCCCTCGGTCGGGAAGTACTCCGACAACCGAAGGGCAACGATTTGGCGGAGGTCATCGCCCTCAATATCGGGGAGCCGGACCCCGCGCAGGAACGCGACCCGACGGCCAAGCGCGACCACGACCGACTTGCCTCGGCCCAAACGGCCCGCCGCCTCTCCGACCGAACCAAAAACCTCGGGCCGTCCGACCGTCGGGTCGTAAAGAGCGACCCCGTTCGGAGTCCATTGCAGGATCACGTTTCCGGTCTGGCTCACTTCGTTGCCTCCACGAGAACAGTCTCATTCGTTGTCGATGTCGGCCAATTCCAGCGAGTTTCCATATCACTAAAGGCGGGGGTGGACCAGCGGAGGCACTTCGGCGTTCCGCTGTCGCGGCTAATCAAGGCCTCCCGGTAGATCGTTCGCCCGCCGACGGTCGCCTCAATGCGGACGCTGAACCGTTGGCCCTGCGTGGAGAAGGCCCCCACGGTTTGCTGAAGCACCTGGCCAGTGAGGCCGGGGACATCGAGCACGTCGCTGAGCTTGGTAAAGCCGCCAGAAGTTTGGCGAGAGAGGATGGCGGTGGCCACATCCGGCGTCATGCCGGGCAGGCTATTGAGTACGGCTTCGGTTGCTGTGTTCAAATTGATTTTTCCTTCGACCTGGGCAGCAGCCGAGGTGGTGAGGCGATCCAACATGGCGGTTTGGACATTTCTTGCGTTCGAGAGGGCAACCACTTGGCCAATGCTGGTGAACGTGCCTCGACGTTGCACGATCTGCAAGGCCACCGGCAGCGGGATTCCGAGCTGAACCAACTGCGGCGGGTTCAGAGCTGGACCATTCACGTTGATGCGCGCCCCCGCGGTGCTCGTCTGGGTCGAGGCAGAGGTCGATGCGAGAAGGTCCACGAGGGGCGGCTGATCCTCGCTCGAGCCTTGCACGAGCACGACCGATGAGGTCGTGTTTGTCGGAGGATCGTAGAGCGTCTCCGGCGTGAATCCCTTCACCAAGAGGAGCTCATCCACGCTTTCCAACAAGCGCAGAGCTGTGTTGTATGGCTTCGGAAGATCCAAATAGTAGTCGTCTTTGGCCCCTTCGGTTCGGGCCGTCCGGGTCGCCTCTCGCCAGTCGAGGAGGCTGTCGATCTGCTCCGTGGTGAGCGGCAGTCGTTGCAACTGCGCCTCCGGTGCCGTGTTCAGATTGATCCGAGACGAGAGGTCAACGATCTCCATACGGAAGGAATCGTCCCCGACTCGGAACCGAACGGACCCTTGGTCTCCGACCGTGAACCATTCGTCTTCTTGCGATGTGGCGTCCGGCGTGGTGTCGTTGGCAATGGCCGCGATCGCCCGAGCCACCGCCGATTGGGCCAACAGCTCGGCCCTGCGAGATTCGACCCGGTAGGTCAGGGCCTGGACTTCCGCCCGTTGGGTCGCCGCCGCCGCCACGAGAATGCCGACGAGGCCTACCAGCACGGCGAGGGTGATGACAAAGACGCCACCCATTTGCCTTCGAAACTGTTGCCTTCGAATCTGGCTCACTGTGTGGCTCCCCCCGTGGAGATTGGGTTGTCTTTGGTCACATCGCTATTGGGGAGTTGGACGACAAGCGGACGCTCGGTCGAGTCACCCGCGCGGGTGTAGGTGATCCTCACGGCCGCAGGCAATCGAGGCGGGGTCATACTGCGCGTGTCCCAGCTGGCCAGCCACGAGGCCCCATCCCAAAACTCAAATCGAACCGAATCGATCGTGGAATCAAACAGGCGCTCCGACCCGCCCTGCGAGGGGTCACCATCGCTCGGCCGCTGTTGGCGCATGAAAAGACCTTGGCGGGAACCCGCGTCACCCACCGCGGTTGTGCTCAGATGGACTTCCGCCAGCCCTCCTTGCGGCCCAAACTGCTCGTTGTTGGTCTCAAAATCCGACCCGTTCTCGATGAGTGCGGTCGGCAAGCGCTGGCCTGCCACGACGAACACGAGGTCGGTGGATTCGCTGCCGCCCTGAGCGTTTTCGCCCAGACCCGCCGCCCCCACAAAGTACGTATTGGGATTGGTGGCATCGGCCGAGAGCATCGCCCGCTGGATGAGACTACGAAGTTGATCTTCAAAGGCAACTTGGTCAGACATGGCCTGTCGCCGCGCCGTCAAACCCTGTTCGAATCCCAATCCCGACGAGTAGGCACGGAAAACTCCCGCCGTGATCAGCCCGATCATGGTGACGACAACCAGGAGTTCCAAAAGCGTGACGCCGCGCGATCTCACTGCGTCGCCCCTGCGGTCGTTTCTGGTGGTCGGTAGAAAACCTTCTCGACCGACCGAGTCACCTGGTCGTTGGATCGGCGGGCGATGGTCACCTGGACATACTCGAGGTCCTGAATGCCCGTCGGCTGCACTGTCGCCGACCAGGTAAACCGATTTTCCGCTCGATCCGAGAAATCACCGCTCAAAGTAGCCGAATCGACATCACCCGTGGCGAGGAGCTCTTCCAGCTTGTCAATGGCCAAGCGATCCATAGTCTCGCGGTCTTCCAAACGCGATTCGGACTGGGTGATCGCCGACAGCCCACCGAGGACGCCCACGATGCCCACACCCAGCAAAAGGAGCGACACGACGACCTCAATGAGGGTGAATCCGCGCCTACTGCCTCTGCTCAAGTTGCCCCGCCTCCCAAGATTCTGGTTCTGTGCTGACCGAGCCCTCGATCAACTGGGCCATGCCGTTGGCGCTAATCTGGAGGGTCCGCCCCGAGTTAAACTGAATCGAGCCCGCCGTCGCTCGGCCATCGCCAAAGAAGCTGATCTGCCACTCCGACGCGTTCGAATCCGCCCCTTCCAAAACAAAGGTCTGGGCCCTCATCGAAGAGTTCCCCTGGGTCTGGGGGGTCTGCACTTGATCCAACACCGTCTCGGACGTGTCGTTGTTCGCCCCCGAGGTGTCGGGGACGACTTCCAGCGTTTGGGTGGCGTCGTCGTACTTCATGACCATGGTCGTGCCGCTTTGAATAGCTCGGTTTCGGGCCACCACCGCGAGGCGGCGAGCCCCTTCATAGAACTGAGCTTCCAGTCGTGCGTCCTTCTGGCGGCCAAGGTTTGGCACGATGGCCGCCGCAAAGAGAGCGATCAGAAGGATCACGACGCTCAGTTCAATCAGAGTGAAGCCCTTACCTGTCTTCGCCCTCAGTAACATCTATCGCCTCTCCCGTGCCTCCGGGCTGCCCGTCGGAGCCATAGCTGATGATCGTGTAGGAGTCGTCGCCGGTGGAGCCGGGATACTCGTAGATGTACTCGTTGCCCCATGGATCGGGCGAGATCGGCTTCTGGCTGTACGGTCCCTTCCAGTTCTGCACATCGCTGGGCGGAGTCCGCAGGGCGCTCAGGCCCTCTTCCGTCGTCGGATATCGACCGGTATCAAGCCGGAAGGTCTGCAACATTCCGCCGAGAGTGGAGATGTCGCTGGCCGCCTTGGCCCGCTTGGCATCGCCAGTTCGGTTGATGACGCCCGGCACGATGAGTGCGGCCAGAATCGCCAAGATCAAGATAACCACCAAGAGTTCGATGAGCGTAAACGCCGAGCTTCGCCGAGTTGTCGTTCGCATTGTTTTTTCCTTCCTTAAAGACACTTATTTCACCAACGATTGCGCTTGGAAAATCGGCAAGAGCACCGATAGAACCACGAATCCCACAAACGTCCCCATTGCGAGCACGATGATGGGTTCGACGAGCGCGGTTAGACGCCGCATTCCGTTGTCTACTTCAAAATCCAGACTGTCCGAAACCCGACCCAGCATTTTGGGCAGGTCGCCAGTCTCTTCGCCAATCGCGACCATATGGGTCAGCGTAGGCGGAAACGCCGCCGTATCGCGCATCGCTTGGGCGATCGGTCGCCCCTCGCGCACTTCCCTTTCCACCTGGCGGGAGCTCTCTTGGAAGACGCGATTGCCGCTCGCTAGACCAGCTAAGTCGATGGCTTCCAAAATCGAAACGCCACCATAAACCAGAGTCCCCAGCACCCGGGCAAACCGGGAAACCGTCGCCTTCGTGATGACCGGACCAAGCACCGGAGCCTTCAGCAAGAACCGGTCGCGGGCCATAGCGCCCGCTTCCGTCCTCGACCAAGCCTGGTAGCCAAGCACGATTCCCGCAATTGACGCGAGGACAACGACATAGTTCGTGGTCAAAAAGTCCGTGAATCCGAGCAGAATCTTGGTCGTTACCGGCAGGTCATTCCCAAGATCCCGGAACACGCCGCTGAGGCGCGGCACCACGAATGTGAGCAAGAAGACAACCACGGAAATGGCCGTGAATGTGAGAACTCCGGGATAGATCAAGGCCGAGATCACTTGGCTACGGCGCGCGACCTCCTTCTCCTGAAGGTCGGCCAGACGGCCCGCGACCTCGGCGAATTGGCCACTGGCCTCGCCCGCCCGCAGGGTTTGGTAGTACAGCGGGGGGAAATACTTGGGGTGCTTGGAAAGGGCCTGCGAAACCGGCAAACCGCCTCGCACTTGCTCCAAACAGTCTTCGGCGACATCGGCTAGGGTTCCACTTTCCGATTGCTCGGCGACGATCTGAAGCACACGGTCGAGCGGCAAGCCCGCCGCCGCGAGGTCGGCCAGACGCCGGGTGAACAGGGCGACCTCTGCCTTGCTGACCGAGCCGCGCTTGCGGTTCTGGGGGTCGCTCGTCTTGCCTCGCTTGCCCGAGTCCTCGTGGAGTTCCACGACGAAGCGGCCATCGCCGGTAAGCGAAGCGATCGCGGCCTCCTTGTTGGCCGCCTCCAAGAAGCCCGACAGCTTCTTGCCGCTCGCATCGACGGCGGTGTAGGCGAAAGTGGTCAGAACGCCTCCCGTTGACAGACGCGGAGGATCTCTTCCGGCGTGGTCTTGCCCGCCATCACGACGAGCTTGCCGTCTTCGATCAGGGTGCGCATGCCTTGCGCCTTGATGGCGTGGGCCTTCAGGGTGGCCGAGGACGCGCGGTCCACCGTCATGCGGCGCACGTCGTCATCCACCAGGAACAATTCGTAAAGACCTTGGCGACCTCGGTAGCCGGTGTTTTGGCACTTTTCGCAACCCTTGCCCTTGCGGAACACCGTTCGGGCGATCTCTTCTTCGCTGAATTGAAGGCCGCGCAACGCCTCAATCGTGGGTGTGTAGGGCTCGGCGCAGTTGCTGCAGATTCGGCGCACCAGTCGCTGGGCAATGACGCCGATCAGGGAGGACGCGACAAGGTACGGCTCGACGCCCATGTCGAGGAGTCGGGTCACCGAGCCGGGGGCGTCGTTGGTGTGCAAGGTGCTGAAGACCAGGTGGCCGGTGAGAGCGGCGTGGATCGCGATTTCGGCGGTTTCGTGGTCGCGGATTTCGCCGACCATGATGACGTCGGGGTCTTGGCGCACGATCGACCGGAGGCCGCTGGCGAAGGTGAGGCCAATCTGCGGCCGGACCTGGATCTGGCCGATGCCGCCGACCTGGTATTCGACCGGGTCCTCGATGGTGAGGATGTTGGTGGTCGGGGACCAAATCTGCTGGAGCGAGGCGTAGAGCGAGGTTGATTTACCCGAGCCGGTGGGACCGGTGGCGAGGATGATGCCGTAGGGCTGGCTGATCACGCCTTTGAATCGCTCGAAGACGTCGGGCTGCATGCCCAGCTCTTCCAGGCCGAGCATGGCGGTTCCCTTGTCGAGAATACGCATGACTGCGCGCTCACCGAAGACGGTGGGGATGATGGAGACACGGACATCGATGGAGCGACCCGCGATGGTGAGGCGGATGCGGCCATCTTGGGGCAATCGCCGCTCGGCGATGTTCATCTCGCCGAGAATCTTGAGGCGGGAGACGATGGCCGCGTGCATCCGCTTGGGCGGGCGCATGATCTCGCTGAGCATGCCGTCGATTCGGTATCGAACCTTGACGTCGCGCTCGTACGGCTCGATGTGGATGTCGCTCGCGCCATCGCGGACGGCCTGAGCGAAGATCAGGTTCACCATCTGGACGACGGCGGTCTCGCCCGCCATCTTGGTGAGGTCGGCGAGGTCGGTGCTGTCGTCGATCTCGGT
>JBMOJD010000066.1:0-18989 GCA_049317025.1 Fimbriimonas sp.
CTCCAGCGATGGCCCCAGTAGTAGCCGGTTTCGCCAGCAATCAAGCCGAGGACAGTTTTGGCCCAGAAGGGCAGGCTGGCGACCGCATCCAAGTAGCTGCTGGGCAAGAGGCGGAGGCAGATCCAGCCAAGCAGGCCAGCGGGAACACTGAGAATTGCGGCGGGAAGCAGGCTATTCAGAAAGTAGTAGCCCAGATCTTGTAGAACTTGCTTCCGCAGCGGCTTGTGAGGCTGGACGGCAAACCAGTGCTCCAGGGGCACAAAGACGACGACCAAAGCAGCCAACCAGAGGGCGAGGCGGA
This sequence comes from Fimbriimonas sp., assembly GCA_049317025.1. Classification (GTDB taxonomy): domain Bacteria; phylum Armatimonadota; class Fimbriimonadia; order Fimbriimonadales; family Fimbriimonadaceae; genus Fimbriimonas. Next base: position 302 of record JBMOJD010000066.1, read on the forward strand.
GGAGTTCAGTCAGAATCGTTGGTAGGGCCATGAGTTACGAGAATATCCTGAGATTCACAAGGAAAGATGCAGTACCGGTTCTACAACCGGTACTGCATGGAAGTTGGCACTTGACGGGGTCTTAGCCTCGAGCCTTGGCGGCTCGGCGTCGGCGAGCGAAGGCGGCAAATCCCGTGAGCATTCCCACGATTACGCCCGGCTCAGGAACAGCTTCTGCCTGCAGGGAGACATTGTCCAGTAGAGCGAAAGGAGGTAAGCCCGAAGGACCGCCGTTGGCAAAGAAACTGAGGATTTCGGTTTCGTTCAATGCAGTGAACGTGTGCGTTTCAGTCTTCCAAGCGTTGAAGCCCTGGCTTGGTACATCCTTCTTTTCAGTAGTGAACAATTGAGAACCGAATGACACTTGCCATTCATCCCAGGTCTGTCCAAGATAACCAGTCTGCTGGGCTCCAGCCCACTCGAAGGTTAGGACATAGTTGTTCCCTGGTGTAAGACCGCTAATCGACTGCGTGATGGCCATCTGCTTATAGGCACTATCCTGAGCGATGAACGCACCGCCCTGACTGCTTCCGGTGAAGCCATTGGCAACACCATTTCCAGGTCCATAAAGTGCGAGGGGACCTTCCGAACCGTTCGTCGTGCCAGCCATGGCAGCGGCTGCGGAGGTGAAGAGGAAGGTGTATCCACCAGCGGCAACCGACCAATCGTCGGCAGTCGTGTTGAAGCCAATCTGGCCATTGCCAGCATTATAGTCGAAACCACCGTTCTTGACGAACTCAGAAGGCGCGGCAAAAGCCACGGAAGTTGCCAGAGCGAGAACGGACATGCCGATCAGTTTGAAGTTCATATTATCTCCGTGCGTCGGACCTGTCAATCAGCATCGAACACTGACAGGGGATCAACCGGTCCATGGAAAAATGTTAGCAGGCTAGTAACGGCATTGGAAAGACCCTAAACAAACGCCCCGAAATGCACCACGTACCGATACGTGGTAAAGGAGCATTCGATAGTTCCCAGAGTCTTTGCCTAGTAACTGCATTCTTCTGCACTACTAGTCACAGATCTGATGCTGAGTTTGTCGCAATCGAGGCCGCCCAAGCTCATTAATCCCAATTGCCGGCTGGCAATTGGGATTAATGAGCTTGGGTTGATTCAACGATATGAGGCGCTTACTTCCCGATGGCGACGGCGGCTTCGATGGCGGCGACCACTTCGGGCGAATCGGGCGTCACCTGGGGCGAGAAACGCTTGATGACCTTGCCGTCTCGACCCACGAGGAACTTGCCGAAGTTCCACTCGATATCGTCCTTAGGTCGGTCACTTTGGGCGATCAGCCATTGGTACAGGGGGGCGGTGTCGGGACCCTTGACCGAAATCTTGGAGAACATCGGGAAGGTGACGTTGTACTTGCCGGTGCAGAAGGTCTTGATTTCGGCTTCGGTGCCGGGCTCCTGTCCGCCGAAGTTGTTGGCGGGGAAGCCGAGAATCTCGAAGCCTTGGCCTTTGTACTTCTCGTAGGTCGCCTGGAGGGCCTTGTACTGGGGCGTGAGGCCGCACTTGCTGGCGACATTCACGACCAGCAGGACCTTCTTCTTGAACTTGCCGAGCGAGATGGTCTCGCCGTCAATGTTCTTCACTTTGAACTCGTGGATGGTGTTGGCCGGAGGCATCGAAGTCATAGCAATAAACGCAAGCACGGTGGTTAGCATGGGTATCTCCTCGGAAACGTACACGTATTCTACGCGGGAATCACGACGTCGGGTTGGCCAACTTCGCGAGCCGGTAAAAGATGGTGGCGTAGATTCGGCTGACTCGGTAGAGGTGCTCGATCTTGAACCGCTCGTCGGGCTCGTGGCCTCGGCCATCGCCTTCCCAGCAGGTGCCGATGCTGACCGTGTTTGGCACGGCGCGAGCATAGGTTCCGCCGCCCATGGTCTGGGGTTCGCCGCGCTCGCCGGTCTCGGCTTCCACGGCGTCGCAGATGGTGCGTACGAGGGGGTGGTCGATGGGGAAGTAGAGCGGGGCGCTATCGCGTTCGACCGTCAGGCTTGATCCGGGGAGGATCTTGGCGACCTTGGCGCGGGCCCGTTCTGCGAGTTCGGTTCCCACCCACGTGACTGGGTAGCGGATGTTGAACAGGAGGGTGAGTTGGCCATCGACCACGCGCACGATTCCGAGGTTTGAGGTCAGGTCACCGCTGGGCTCGTCAGCCCCGAGGATTCCGAGCCCGGCTCCAGACGGATGGGCCAGCCAGAGGATGTTCTCGAAGAAGGTCTCTTGCGAAACAGGGGCGAGGTCGTAGATGAAGCGGAACAGCCGCGTGGCGGCGGAATCGCCGGCGAACGGCGTGCTGCCGTGGGCGGCTTTGCCTCGGGCGTTCAGGGTCAGAACGTCGCCTTGCCAGCTATGGCTGACGTTGCGGTCCCAGGCGTCGGCGAGTTTGCCTTCGACATGCAATCGCACGGAGGGCGCGATGCGGAGGCGGGCGCGGCAGCGGTCGATAACGATGTTCGGTCGCTCGCCGCCTTCGCACTCCAGAAGAGTGATTTCGCCTTCGGCGATGGGGATGGAGACGAGGAGGTCGGTGATTCCCTTCTCGCCGTGCACGAGGGGCCAGCCGGAATCGGGGGCGACGCCGTAGGTCGGGGCTTCTTCGGTCTGGACGTAGCGCTCGACGCACTTGAACCCAGATTCCTCGTCGCAGCCGAAGACTTGGCGGAATCGCACGCCGAGGTCGGGGCAGACCGCCTGGAGGGCGCGGAGGGCATAGAACGAGGCCATGGTCGGGCCCTTGTCGTCCACGGTGCCACGGGCGTAGATGTAGTCGCCATCGATTTCAGCCCCGAATGGCTCGTGCTTCCAGCCTTCTCCGACAGGGACGACGTCGAGGTGGCCGAGGCTCATGATTAGCGGCGCGCCCGAACCGAACTCGGCGTATCCGCAAAAACCTTCGAGGTCGGTGGTTTGCATTCCCCACTCGGAGCCTAGCTTCAGAGCGAGGTCGAGGGCATCGCGGTTTGCCTGGCCAAAGGGCGCGTTCGGCAGGGCCTCGGTTTCCAGCGAAGGAATGCGCAGCATCGCGCGGGTATCGGCCAGAAGCTCGGTTTCGTGGGCGCGGAGCCAGTCGTGGACCTTGGTCAGAATCGGGTCAGCCATACGCGCAAGAGTACCGTGGCGAGGCTCAGGGCTCGATATCCATTTCGAACAGGATGCGGGAAAGGTCGTCGTGGTCGAATCGATCCATCTTCTTCGCCCGGTCCGATTCGAGGTGGGCCTCTTCGGGTTGGTCCATCTCGTCGTAGAGGATGCCGAGGAGCCCGTGGTAGAGGTGTCGCGAAGGGTCGAGGTCGCTGGCGAGCCGGACGGCCTTGATGGCTTCGGGTCGGCGACCCGTGCGCCAGAACGCCACGGCGGCACGGAGGTAGAGAAGGTCATCGCCGGGGGAAAGCTCGATGGCGGCGCGGAGGGATTCGAGCGCCTCGTCGTAGCGCTTCATCTCGATGAGGAGATCGCCGGACCAGTAGTGGTAGAAGGCCTCTTCGGGGTTGGCGAGTACCGCGTTTTGGGCGGCGGCGAGGGCGCGCTTGCGCTCGCCCATGTCGCGGAAGGTCTGGGCGAGCTTGATGTGGTGGGGGGCGTGGTCGGGGTCCACCTGGATGGCGGCTTCGAGCTGCTCGATGGCGTCGCGCCAGCGGCCGTAGCGCTTGTAGATATCGGCGAGGCCGAGCAGGGGATCGACGGAGTCCTTCTCGGCTTTGGCGCGGATGTATTGGCGCATGGCCTGGGGGAACTGGTCGCCGAATTCGTAGGCGGTGGCGAGGTTCAGGTGGTCATCGGGGGTTGCGCCGCCGTTCTGGTCGATGGCGCGGCGGAAGTGTTCGACGGCCTTGGCAACGTCACCATGGGCGAGGGCTTCGCGACCGAGTTCGACACTCTCAGATGAGTCGTTCCCTTCCAGTTCCTGGCGGATGATGTCGTCTTCGGTCGGGTCCGCTTGGAACGGGACCGCAAACAGGTCAGCGATTGTCTTGAAGTTTGGTTCCATGGTTTGTGCTTAGCGGTTGGACATGAGGGTACCTACGGCCCTGACGGTGAGGGTGACGGGGTAGCTGCCGCCGGAGAGCGGGAGGGTGAGGATGCGGAGGGTGCGGCTGGCGCCGGGGGCGAGGCGGAATCGGGCGACCGACTGCTCGCCCTTGGGTTGGAGGAGGCGGGTCTTCACGTACTTGCCATCGACGAAGAAGAGCCCGCCGGTGTATCCTGCGCTTGCCTCGAAGACGACTTCGACGTCGGCGGGCTCGGGCGTAGGATTCTGCGCCGTGGCGCGGATTTGGTAGATCACGCCGAAGTTGCCATCGAGACGCCCGGCGTTGTCCGTACTGGGGATGGGCTTTTGGCCGATGCGGATGAAGCTGTGGCGGCCCCCGACTTTGTAGGTGGCTTCCTCTTCACGGAAGGGGTTCGGGTAGGTGTGGCGCGTCAAAGGATCGGAGATGAGGTCGATTTCTTGGATCGGGCGGGTGGAGATTTCTCGCCAGGGGGCCGAGGAGAGGAGGGCGTTCGCCCACCGGCGGTCGGTGGGGAATGGGGGGATCGAATCGGTGCGAAGGTCGAGTTCGTCGGGGCCATCGATTAGGCGGAGCGAGCATAGGCCGCTGGCGGTTTCGCCGGGGCTGATGCGGCGGACGGAGACGGGGAGGACCGAGTGAGGGGGGATCGTGTAGATTTCGCCGCTGCCGGTGACCCAACTTCGGACGAACTGGTCACCGGCGCGGAAGCCTGCGAGCACGGGATTGCGGTCGGGTTCGGAGTCTCCGGGCGTGATGGCGATTTTGGCTTCCTGGTCGGTGTCGTTGACCAGTTGCACGCGGAGGACGAGGGCTTGGGTGGTGCCGTTGACGTGGTGGTAAAGGAGCCGTACGGGGCTGGCTTTCTTGAGTTTGGCGGCGAAGAGGGGGCCGGAGCGGCGGATATTTTCGGGGTTGTTGCAGTACCAGAGCTCGGATTCGCGCATGCCGCCGACGGGGACGTTGCGCACGAGGGCGGTGACGGTTCCTTGGACGGGGAAACTGTTGGGCGCTTCGGCGCGGACGCGGATGTTGAAGCTGCGGGCTTCGGCGCTGGGAACCTTGAGGCCGGTGGGCAGATCGGCGTGCCAGCGGACCTCGGGTTGCCCCACCAGTTGGAGGTTCAAAGCGCCTTGGATTGAGCCGCGCACGGTGGATTCATCGGCGGGGGCTCCGGTGACGCTGGCCGTGACCTGCTGGGGGAGAACGGCGGCGTAGGGGAGGACGGAGACTACGAGACGGACGCTGGCTTCGCCAGCGGTGATTTCGACGGTGGACTCGCCGGTGGCGACGGTCTTTAGTTCAAACCCACGGTCATTGGGGGTCACCAGGAGCGCGCCGGGGGGAGAAACCTGGAACTGGGCGTACCGGGCTTTGCTTCCGACTAGGCTGATTGCGCGGGTGGCCGCGGGGGGGAGCGTCAGGCCTTCGGCACCGAGTTTGAGCGCGGGCAACGAGAGGGCGGAGCGGAGAGCGGATGCCCAGCGGTTGGCGAGGATGCTGGCGGTGGTGCGTTCGGCGGCGGCGTCTTCACGGGAGACCACGACCAGGACTCGGCCGCCGACGATGATTTTCGCTGTGCGCTTGGTTCGCCGAACGGTCACGGGCCAGGTGTTGCCTCGGCCGAGGTTCCGGGCGAGGGCGGCGGCGCGTCCTGTGGGGGAGAGACCGCTGCCGGATCGTTGGAAAGCCAAGGTCGATTGCCGGTTGACGATCACCTTGTTGCCGTCGGCGTGGGCGTCTGCAGCCCAAACCTTGGCGGGAACCCACAGCAACAGGGCAAAAAGAAGGGCGACAAGGTGTGGCAAACGCAAACGCATTGGGGTCCTCAGAGGGTACCCGTGGTGGTAGCGGCGGGAACGAGGGCGGACCGGGCTTCGTCGAGGCAACTTTGGATGAAGGCGTTGACGACTTCGGGGTGGGAGAGGTTGATGAGGTGCCCGGCGCGGACGACCACTTGGGGGTCATCGGGCATGAACGGAAGCAGGCGGTCGCGCGAACCGTGGATTTGCCAGACCGGTAGATCGGGGTATTCGACCTCCGGGCCGGGGAAATTCCATTCCACGGTGTGCCTTGCGCCCCAGCGGATGAACGGGACGCTGGATTTGCGGGCCATCTTCAGCAGGACCTTCATGCTGTCCGGTCGCAAGTGGTTGAGGAGCGCGATCATGGGGGCGAAGAAGTGCTGGAGGCCCCAGTGGGCGATGGGGTCGGGGACGAACATGCCGGCCAGCCGATGCATGCGGATGGCCCCGACGACGGCCCGCGAGGAGCGGCAACTGGCGATCAGGATCACGCCTTTGCAGTGCTCGCGCAGGCGCGGTTCGCGCATGGCTTCGAGGGCGAGGAAGCCACCGAAGGAGATGCCGCCGATCAGGAAGGGCTCGTGGATGTTCAGACCGTCGACGAGGCGGACGGCGTAATCACGAAACGACTCGTCGCGGTAGTGGTCGAGGAGGTCGGGGACTTCGAGGTCGGGAAACGCGGCCTTCTGCGGGTCGAGGAGCGTGGCATCGGTTCCTAGCCCGGGCAGCAGAATGAGGCGCGGAGTCACGGCGCATTCTACGCCTATACTTAGTGAATGGCGCACACTTGGGTTGGCCTTTCCGGATTTAGCTATGAAGAGTGGCAAGGAGAGGGACTTTTCTATCCGCCCACCACGAAAGCCAGTGGGTTTTTCGCGTACTACCAGTCGCGTTACGAATCGGTGGAGATGGATGGCTCGTGGTACCAGATGCCGGGCGAGGCATCGGTCAAGGGCTACATCAAGAACAGCCACGACCGGTTTCGATTCTGCTTCAAGGCGCACCGGAAGATCACGCACTTGGCGCGGCTGAAGGAGGCGGGGCTGGAGCCGTTGCAGTTCATGCTTCATCGGATCGCGCCGCTGGCCTTGGTGGGCAAGCTGGGGCCGATTTTGATGCAATTGCCCCCGAACTTGAAGCGCGATGACGACCGCTTGAGGACGTTTTTTGAGCGGGCCCCGCGGTTCTATCCCAAGCCAGACTCAGCCGAGTGGCGGACGCCGGAACTGACCGATATCCCGGTTCAGTATGCGGTCGAGTTCCGCCACGAATCGTGGCGAAATGATGAGGTTGAGGCGTTGCTTCGTGGGCTTGGATTGGGGTGGGTCGCGGCTGACGTCGATGAACTCGATGCTCAGCGACGGGTTCCGGCGGCGTTTGCCTACGCTCGATTTCGCAAGAGCGACTACCCTGAGGAATTGCTGGCCGATTGGGCGGCGTGGCTTCGGAATGGCGAAGCAAACGGGATAATTAACTTTGTCTTCTGCAAGCACCAGGATGCGGAACGGCCCTGGGATTGGGCAGACCGCCTGCGGGAGTTGCTGGGCCAATGAAGTTCTGTATCGTGATTCCAGCCCGGATGGCCAGCACCCGGTTTCCCGGGAAGCCGCTTTGTGACCTGCTCGGGAAGCCGATGGTGCAGTGGGTGTACGAGGCTTCGGTGGCTTCCGGAGTGGCAGAAAGTGTGTTGATCGCCACGCCGGACGACGAGATCCTGGCGGCGGCGGAGGCTTTTGGTGCGCCCGCGATTCGTACGAGGCTCGATCACCCGAGTGGGACGGACCGCATCGCCGAGGTTGCCGAGCATGTTGCTGCGGAGGTTTACATCAATGTGCAGGGCGACGAGCCTTTGATCCCGGTCGAGACTATTCGGGCTTGCGCGGCACCCTTTGGGTCGCCCGAGGTTGAGATGACGAGTGTTTTCAGCCTTTGCCCCGAGGATGAGCTTGAGAATCCGGCGGTGGTGAAGGTGGTGACCGACGCGGCGGGGCGGGCGCTGTACTTCAGCCGCCATACGATTCCCTACCCACGGAATCCACGGGTGATCCCGGTGAAGAAGCACATCGGGATTTATGGCTATAGACGCGAAGTGCTCCAGGCTTTCGCCACGTGGTCGCCGAGCCCGCTGGAGCTGACCGAGAGTTTGGAGCAGCTTCGGTTCTTGGAGAACGGGGTTCAAATCCATATGGCTGAGGGCAGGGGGAGCGCACTGGCGGTGGATACTCCGGAGCAGGCAGAGGAAGTCCGGGCCATCCTCGCGCAGCGGACCGCGGGCTAGGAAGTCGCTGTAAACTGAGGACATGATCCTTGCTGCGCTTGCTGCCATCAGCCTTGCTCCGGTGTATGAATTCAACGTCACGGGGGCGGGGCTGGAGGTCACGGCGGGGGGCATTCCGCTGGTACGAGGGTCGTGGTTTCAGTACTACGAACCGGATTGGAGCCGGGGTTACTTCAGCTCGACTTCGGGAACCAAGGTGGAGAAGCTGGATGAGAACGTCATCCGCCTCACGTTCTCGAACAGCTTTGTGGCGGGGGTCCAGCAGTTTGTGCGCGATGGCAACCGCCTGAAGGTTCGCTACGAGTTTCGGTGGAAGGGCGAGAAGCCCGCGAAGGTCGAGGCGACGGCGGGCATGCTGTGGGCTCCGGCCTTTGACCGGGGCGAGGTCGCTCTCGATGGGATCAAGGGTCGCGACCTTGGCTATCGGCCAATGGCGGCGATGAAGGATCGCGAGTTTGGTCCCGCCGCCAAGGCCTTTCGCTGGACGTCGCCTGTCGGCAGCGTTCTGGTCGAATCGAGTGTGCCCATGACAGGGTTTGATGCCCGGCAATACGATCAGGATTGGGCGGGGCCACGCGATCTCTTCTGGATGGGCTGGCTCGGGCTTGATGTCCGGCGGGAAGAGCCAACGGTGGTGGAGACCACCTGGACGTTTACTCCGAATCCGGTCGTTGCCGGAAAGCCCGCGAAGGTCAACCTGGCATCCATGCCGAAGGCCGACGTTGTGCGCCCTAATGAGTCCTTGCCGGTCTTGGTTCCGAAGCCAAAGCTGGAGAAGCTCAACTGGAAGAAGACGGTTTTGCTGACCGGTGACTATCGATTCCCCGCCGGGCGATTTCGGTTTTTCGACGAGTTCCAGAAGGCTCTGGCGCGTCGATTTGAATCGTCCAAGGCCCCCGAGGGGGCGCTTGGTTTGGCAATTGATGGGGGCGTGTCTCGTCTGGCCATGCAGCCGGGCGGCTACCGAATCACGATTGACGGCCAGAAAGGCTCGGCCAGCGTTCTCGGCCAGGATGAGCCTGGGTTACGGATGGGGTTGCGGCGGCTGGCATCGCTGGCGTTTGTTCAGCGAGGGCAGTTGGTCTTGCCGACCGGCACTATCGTTGATGAGCCAACCAACCCATGGCGCGGAGTCCATCTCTTCGTCGGGCCGCAAGCGATTGATTTTCAGACCAAGCTCTGGGACCGGGTGTTGCTCCCGCTGGGGTTCAACAAGGTCGTGCTTCAATGCGAGCGGACGGATTGGAAGTCGGTGCCGGGCGTCGCGACCAAGATCACGATGAAGCGAGACGACCTGGCCAAGCTTTGCGACCTTTACCGAAGCTGGGAGGTTGAGCCGATTCCGCTGGTCCAGAGTTTTGGGCATATGGAATGGCTGTTTGCCAATGGCAAGAACCTGGACCTTGCCTACAACCCGAGCGATCCTTACACGATCTCGCCGGACAAGGCGGGGACGACGCCATTGCTGAACGCACTCTGGGCCGAGGTCGTGGAAGTCACCAAGGCGAAGACGGTCCACTTTGGCCTGGACGAGGTCCACTTGGAGGGAGGGCCACAGGACCCCGAGGTCGTGACGGAAATGTGGGAGAAGATGCTGCCCAAGCTCTCGGCAATTGCCAAGCGCAACCGGGTGGTGCCGATGCTCTGGGGTGACATGGCCCTTCATCGCTCCGAGGCCCCCGACGCGGCGAACGCCCCTACGATGGCCCATGCCGTCCGTCGGCGAGCGGTGATTCCCGAGGGCGCGATCATTGCCGACTGGCATTACCGGGCCGAGGACAAACCGGAGATCTTTGTGCGTCCGTTGCAGACATGGAAGGCGGACGACTATTTCCCCGTGGCGAGTAGCTGGTACCGACCTGAGAACATCCGGGCGTTCAACCTCGCGGCAAACATCGAGAAGGCGGGTTCTTTGCAGACGACTTGGGCGGGATATGAGAGCTACATCGGCTCCTTGCTGAGGGAGTACAAGCAGTACTCGGCGATGGTCTTGGCGGCGGATTACGCTTGGAGTGACCGATCCGAGACCGTGGGCAAGCTGGGATACGACCCGAAGGAAGTCTTCCGGGAGATGTTCTTCGGCGTGCCTTCCCCGGTGCGGTCGCAGCCGGGCGTTGCCTTTACGGTCGGCGATCCCGTGGGCGAATTCCAGATAGGCAACATTAGTTTCACGAGGTTTGCCCCGGTCGGGCTTCGTTCCGATCTGGACGCCGATGGGGCCAGCGACCTCACGTTCAATCTCGGGGGCAACGCCAAAATCAGCACTCTATTGCTCTTGGTCGATGCCCGGGCGCGGGTTGATGATGGTTCGCCGGTGGCGGAGATCAGCGTTGGCGGCGTCAAGCAGACTTTGGCGTACGGGACAGACCTCCGGAGCCCGACCGATCCCCAGACCTGCGTGACGAGCCCGCGGAAAGACGGGCTGAGCTTGGTTCGGATCGAACTCAGCGGCACTCCGTCGCGACAGGTTTTGATCACAAGACTCAACCCGTTTGCGGGCTTGCGAATCCACGCCATCGCTGGCATCACGAAGCCGACCCCATAGCCGCGCGCGGCTGGGGTATCACCATTGCCATGTCTGCCCAGTCGGCCACTGCCCTGTTCGAAACGACCTTTGGCCACGCGCCGACCTTGGTGGTGGCGGCGCCGGGCCGGGTCAACCTGATCGGGGAGCACACCGACTACAACGATGGCTTCGTTTTCCCGGCCGCCATCGATCGTGAGGTTTGGCTGGCAGTTCGTCCTTGCGATGGGACTTCGCGACTGGTCTCGGCCCAGCTCGGTGATGGACAGCCCTTTGATGCCAACTCCGTTTTGCCTAAAGAAGTCGAGGGCTGGACCGAGTATGCGGCGGGCATGGCCTGGGTTCTGCGGGAATTTGGCGTACTTCCGAACATCGAGGCCGCCGTGGTAAGCGGGGTGCCCATGGGCAGCGGCGTCAGCAGCAGCGCGGCGCTCGAACTGGCGTTTGGCGTCGCGTGGCGGCATCTGGCGGGGTTGGCAATTCCCCAACCTAAGCTCGCGATTCTCGCCCAGAAGTGTGAGAACGAGTTCGTCGGTCTGAACTGCGGGATCATGGACCAGATGGCGAGCGCGATGGGGCGCGAGGGGTTCGCGATGTTTCTCGACACTCGGTCGCTTGCCATTCGCTACGCGCCGATCCCGGAAGGGGTCTCGATTGCCCTCTGCGACACCAAAAAGCCCCGCGCGCTGACCGCCTCGAAGTACAACGAACGTCGCACAGAATGCGAAACGGCAGCTGCGGCTCTAGGAGTCAAAAAACTCCGCGATGCGACTTTGCAGCAGCTGGTTGCGCATCGGGCGACCCTTGACCCGGTGGTCTACCGTCGAGCGCGTCACGTGATCACCGAGGACGAGCGGAGTTTGGCCTTTGCCGAGGCCTTGGAGCGGTGCGACTTGGACTCGCTGGAAGCCCTGATGCGCGGAAGCCACCAGAGCTTGCGCGATGACTACGAAGTCAGTTGCCGAGAGCTTGATCGCATGGTCGAAGCCGCTGAGCAAGCCCCGGGATGCTTGGGTGTGCGCATGACGGGGGCAGGTTTTGGTGGAGCTTGTGTGGCCTTGGTTCGGACGGACCAACTTCTTGCCTTTACCAACGCGACAATGCAATTGTATGAAGAATCCGGTCGGGCCGAGCAATCGGACTTCGTCAACGGTGACGTCCTCCCCTGCCAAGCCTGGAGCGGGGCGCGTGTGGTGTCTGACTAAACGTTTTAGTTCAAAGGGATCCTTCGGCCCGAGAGGGTCCATTGGCATTTTGGGAACCCGGGCGTACCCTCATCGTCATATTCTTCGTAGAAACAATTGTGATCGCTATCCGACGGCAGTCTTCAATGTCGAACTGGCGGATTCGGGTCGGAAACGGCTCGCGGGATACTATGGAAAGCAAGGAACGAGCAGATAGAATGACAAAAGGGCCAGCATTGATGCAGATTGCCCGAAATGAAAGCGGATCTCGTCCGATTCGCTTGACCAAACGAGAGATCGAAGTGTTGACGCTTATCGCTCAAGGTTACAGCAGTAGGGAGTCGGCAGAAATGTTGTACGTCTCGAAGCGGACGGTGGATTTTCACCTCGCTAATATTTACGAAAAACTCCAGGTGAACAACCGAGTGCAGGCCTTCCGGGCCGCGACGCGATTGGGGTTGATTCCCTTCGAACCTTCGTTTGGCTTGGCACGGTAGGGTCTCCCAATGGCCACTGCGGACCTCTTTAAGGCGATCAGGCTGGCGGTCAAGTGGCACGAAGGACAGCTTCGTGATGGCATTGAGGCCCTTCCTTACGTCACCCACCCTATTGAGGTGATGACCCTTCTTCGAGACGTGGGGGGAGTGACCGACCCCAATTTGTTGGCAGCAGCCGTGTTGCACGACGTGGTTGAGGAGTCGGGGGCTTCGTTCGGAACCCTAACGACCGAGTTTGGCCCCGCCGTTTCCGACTTGGTCGCGACCTTGACGCGGGAAGAGCTGACGGCCGAATTCATCGCCCGTCACGGCCTAAGCAAGGATCAAGTTTGGCAAGTGCGGGCGGACCGTCTGCTTGCTGAGATTGCGAGTATGAACTCAGATTCGCAAGCAATTAAACTGGCGGACCGACTGAGCAACGTCCGTCAGGCGATTCGGGTGAAAAAGGGCGTAAAGTTGGCCCGATACATCTGGCAAACGGTGCAGATTCTAACTATCATCCCTCGGGAGGTCAATCCGCACCTTTGGGATGCAATACAAGATTCGATTGGCGAGTTTTGGAGCTTGGAGTACAGCCCGGTCGCGGTTCCAACCGAATTTTGATGCAACGAATGGCCGGGGCCAATAGTATTTGACACCTGGATATGAAACACGAGATTCTTTACCAGCCGTCGTTCAGCGTTGCCCGAGTGCTTCTGGATCCTGGTGAATCGGTTCGAGCCGAGAGTGGGGCCATGGTGAGCATGTCCACCTCGGTGACATTGAACTCAGGTATGTCGGGAGGGCTCGGCAAGGCGATAGGGCGACTGTTCGGGGGGGAGAGTCTCTTTCAGACCACATTCACCGCTACCCATGGGCCGGGCGAAGTGATCCTTGCCCCATCGGCGATGGGCGACATCCTGCACCTAGAGCTGCAAGGCGGGGGCTTGATGGTGACCAGTGGTGGCTTCTTGGCGGGCTCGACGTCGCTAAATGTGGAGACGCGGGCGAGTTTGAAGGGATTCTTTGCCGGAGAGGGCCTGTTTCTGATGCGAATCCTGGGGGTTGGGTCGCTCTTGATCAATACCTTTGGGGCGATTCATCCCGTCCAGCTTCAGCCGGGGCAGACCTATGTGGTGGATACCGGCCACATCGTCGCGTTCGATGAAAGCGTGAGCTACGAACTGACGCGGGCGACGCGCAGCCTGTTGGGGAGCTTTACTTCGGGCGAGGGCATTGTGGCAAAATTCAGCGGTCCGGGGATTGTTTACATGCAGACCCGGTCGCCTCAAGGTTTTGGCTCCTACCTCTCGCGGTTCCTCCCCTCCTCCTCATGAGAAATCATTCGGCCTTGCTCATTCTTGCTTTGATAGTGGCGGCTGGCTGCGGTGGCCCCGCGGCCGAGGTGGCGAGTGCACCGGCGGACGATGCACCGATAAAGTCGCCGGACTTTCGGGTTGAGAGTCTGGCGAAGCCGGGGACGTATCGCGAGTTGAGCGACTTCGAGGGCAAGGTCGTAGTGCTGGATTTCTGGGCGACATGGTGCGGCCCTTGTCGGCAATACATGCCGATCATTCAGGAAGTGCACGATAAATACAAGGACAAGGGCCTGGAGATCGTTGCCCTTTCCACCGAAGAGCGGCCAGTAGTGGAGCGGTTCGAAAAGAAACGCAAATACACCTACCCGGTCTACCTGGACGTTATGTCCAACACCAGCCAGGGGTTTGGCGTCACGGCATTGCCGACTCTGGCCGTCCTGAATCGGAAGGGCGAGGTTGTTTTCTTTGCCTCTGGTCCGCCTCCTAGTGCTCTTCGCGAAGCGATTGAGAAGGCTCTTTAGTCGCCGATGCTTTGGCGTTCGGGCTACTCGATTCGCATCTTGACGGGGGATTTCTTGCCGTCGGGTTCTATTCGTCTGCTGAATGGCAGCAAGGAGCCGCTTGGTCCGGTTGTGGTGGGTGGTTTCAGTCTCCTGGCTTTGGGTGAGATGGAGGTCTGGCGGCGGCTTTTGAGCGAGGCCTTGCCCGGTTTTAGCGTGCAGTATGCCCTCTTCGGGGCGGTCGGCGACCTAGAATCGGCCATTCCGCCGAGTCGTCACGGTTCGTATGGGGTTGTCTCTGATCCTGGCGACCTTGGCGAGCGGCTGGAGATTGATCGCGTGGAGCGCTCATTTGCGATCCAGCCCGGCTTGGCGATGGTGGGCGCACCGACCGAAGAAGCTTGGGACCAGTTTCGAGAGGCACTACTCAAGCGATTCGTAAACGGCTAAGGCCATCGCCATGTGGCCAGCGGCGTTGGGATGGACTCGGTCCCAGCCGATGGCGCTGCTGTGTTGGGTCTGCAGCAAGCGATTGTAGACGGCTTGGATGTCGAGGAACCTCGTTTGGTGCTTCTTGGCGACGGCGCGGACGAGGCGTCCGTATTCGTCCATTCGTGCTCGCATCGGTTCGCCCTCGTCGGGCTCGATGTAGAACGGGGTCATCAGGAGGATCTCCTTGACCTTTGGCTTGGTAAGTTCCACCAGGTGATCCAGGGTATCCCGATACTCTTCGGGCAAGACGCTGGCGTTTGGGTTCTTGGGGTCGTCGAACTGCCGCCACACGTCATTGGTGCCGATCATGATGCCGAGGACGATGGGCTTGAGGTCGATCACATCGGTTTGCCAGCGGCCCGCGAGGTCGCGGACGGTGTTGCCGCTCCGGCCAGTGTTCAGGACCTTGATGGCTAGTTCGGGTACGCGGGCGTCGAGCAAGGCACCGAGGAAGTAGACGTAGCCGGTGCCGAGCGAACTGAGGCTGTGGCCGCCCACGGGCTGGTTGCGCCCGGCATCGGTGATGGAGTCGCCGATGAAGAGGAGGGTGTCGCCTTTGGCCAAGAGCATGGGACTAACTTACCCCTTGGCAAGCCGGTTAGTCTTCGAACGCTTGGTCGAGGATTCCGTCGGCCACGAAGATTGGGGCATTGAATCGGACGGCCATGGCGATGGCATCTGAGGGGCGGGAGTCGATTTCCAACTCGCCTTTGTCTTGGCGGAGATAGATTTTGGCGTAGTAGACGGCGTTCCAGAGGTCGTCGATCACGACGCGATCCACGGGGCAACCGAGGCGATCCAGGACCTTGCGGATCAGGTCGTGGGTCATGGGGCGTTCGGGCTGGGCACCCTCCATGGGGGCTTGGATGGCGTGGGCCTCGAAGGCTCCGATGAGAATCGGGAGGCGGCGTTCGCCGTCGGTGAGCATCACAAACCGTGAGATATGGCCGTCGCGTTCGCCTTCGTAGACGCCGTCGATGCGGACTTCGACGAGCTCGCCGAGATTGGCACGACGCTCGGCCCCACCCTCATACGGGAAGAATGCGGGCGGCTGATCTAGGTCTTCTGCGCCTTCAAATTCTTCCGCCATAGGATCTACCTTACCTCGTGCTTATCCAGTGGCTCGGGCTACGCGGCGGCGGCCAGCTTGAAGCAGACAGCATCGCCGATATCGGATGTGGAAACCAGGCGGGTGCCGCGCTCGAAGATATCCGCCGTGCGGAGGCCCGCCTCGAGAACGTGCTCGACGGCTTGCTCAATGCGGAGGGCATTTCGCTCGTCACCGAACGAATAGCGAAGCATCAGCGCGGCGCTGAGGATCGCGGCGATCGGGTTGGCGCGGCCCTGGCCGGCGATGTCGGGAGCGGAGCCGTGCACGGGTTCGTAAAGGCCGAACGCGAGGCCGTCTTTGGCCGAGCTGAGCGAGGCCGAAGGCAGGAGCCCGAGTGATCCGGTTAGCATGGAAGCTTCGTCGGAGAGAATATCGCCGAACATGTTCTCGGTGAGGATCACGTCGAACTGGCCAGGCTCGCGCACGAGCTGCATGGCGGCGTTGTCGACGAGCATGTGGGTGACCTTGATGTCTTCGTTGGCTTTGGCCATCTCGGTGACGACTTCACGCCACAGGCGCGAGGTTTCGAGGACATTGGCCTTGTCCACGCTGACGATTTCGCGACGACGCTTGCGGGCGACGGCAAAGGCGACGGTCGCGATTCGCTCGATCTGGTCGCGAGTGTAGACGCAGGTGTCGACGGCGGTGTTGCCGTTGTCGCGACGCTCGCGGGGCTGGCCGAAGTAGATGCCGCCCATGAGTTCGCGCACCACCAAGAGGTCGATAAGGCCGCGCATGCCCCGGAGTGGGCTTGCTTCCAGCAGGGGTTTCATCGTGATGGCGGGGCGCAGATTGGCGTAGAGGTCCAGTTCTTGGCGGATGGCGAGGAGGCCACCGATCTCGGGGCGCGCCTGGGGCGGCTGCAATGAATCCCACTTGGGGCCGCCAACGGCACCCAGGAGGACGGCGTCGGACGCGCGGCAGAGGTCGAGCGTGGCCGCCGGAAGCGGCACGCCAGAATCATCAATCGCCGCCCCGCCGATCAGGGCAAACTCAAACGTGTACTTTGGACTCGTGGCCTGTAGGACCTTGACGGCTTCGGCAATGACCTCCGGGCCAATACCGTCACCCGCTAGGACCGCAATGTTGCGAGGCATAGATTCATTATGGCCGGAGAAGTCTAAATACTCTCCGTTGGCTTCATAAATGGGAAAAGGAGGACTTCGCGGATGGTGTCGGCTCCGGTGAGCAGCATGGCCATGCGATCCAGCCCGATGCCGCAACCGCCCGTGGGGGGCATGCCGCATTCGAGGGCGTAGAGAAAGTCCTCATCCATCGGGTGGGCCTCGTCATCGCCCATGGCTCGCGCCTTTAGCTGACCTTCGAATCGCTCACGCTGGTCGATGGGATCGTTGATCTCACTGAAGGCGTTGCAGACCTCTCGGCCCATGACGTAGCCCTCGAAACGGCGCGTAAAGCCGGCGTTGTTCGGGTCTTTCTTGGCCAGCGGCGACGTTTCGAGCGGGTAGCCGACAACGAAAGTTGGCTGGAGCAGGATCGGCTCGACGAAGACTTCGAGAAGCTTTTCGATGAGGCCGCCGAGTTGGTTCTCCTCGGCCGGGTTCACGCGCTTATCGGTCTTCGGGTTGACGATGGGGTTCGGTCCGAGGGCGGCCTTCGCGGTTTCGAGCGAGCGGAGGTCCTCAACCGTGAGGCTGGCGTAGGGGGCGATCTGCTCGACGATGGCGGTGAGCATGTCGACTCGGGCCCAGGGCTGGGAGAAATCGAGGCGATAGGCGGGGCGGATGGCACCGTTCAGCTCGCGCTCGGCGACATCGACGACGGCCGTGCCGAAGACCTCGATTGCGACCTGACGGAACATCTCCTCGACGATCTCCATGACCTGCTCCAGGTTGATATAGGCCTGGTAGAACTCGAGGAGGGTGAATTCGGGGTTGTGACGGTTGCTGACCTTTTCGTTTCGGAAGACACGCCCGACTTCGTAGACCTTGGGCAGGTCGCCGCAAATGAGCCGCTTCAGATACAGTTCGAGCGAGATTCGGAGCTTGACGTCCATCTCGTAGTTGTTGTAGTGGGTCTTGAACGGCGTCGCCGCCGCGCCGCCCGCCTCGATCTGGAGGAGGGGAGTTTCGACTTCCAGGTAGCCGAGGCCATCAAGGTAACGCCGGACGGCGGACACGATCTTGCACCGGTTCACGAGCATGGCTCGCGAATCGGGGTTGGCGATCAAGTCGAGGTGACGATGGCGCAGGCGGGTGTCGGAGTCGCTGAGGCCGTAGTAGGTGACAGGGATGTTGTGGAACGCCTTGCTGAGGGGCGTGATCTTGTCGACGTGGATCGACTTTTCACCGGTCTTGGTGATGAAAAGTGACCCTTCGACGCCCAGATGGTCGCCGAGGTCGATGAGTTGGTAGATCTCCCAGTCGTTGTCGCCGAGGACATCCTTTCGGAAGTAGCCCTGAATCTTGGCATCGCCATCGCTGAGGTGAGCAAAGCTCGCCTTGCCCATGACACGGCTGGAAACCACCCGCCCCGCGAACGTGACTCGTTTGCCTTCTTCGAAGTTGTCCATGAGGGATTGGGCGCTTTCGGTGAAATCGAAGCGCTCGACGGAAAACGGATCGCAACCGAGGGCGCGCATCTTTTCCAGCTTTTCACGGCGGATTTCGAAGAGAGAGAGGTCGGACATGAAGGGACCCAGTTTACTTTAGTGGTGCGGAGCGCTGGACGCGAGCCGCGGGAAGCGGGCGGCTTTCAGCGACATCCAGGGCACTGTTTGACCTGGAAACCAGCGGAAGCATGGCCCGGAGGGCGAAAGTAGTAATGCCAAGGGTCTGCAATGCAAAAGCCCCGGAACCCCCATCCCTAAGCCTTACCCCCTGCGCGAGAGCGCAAGGGGAAGGGAACCGGAAGTACCGTCCGGGCTAGTTGCAGGGGTCTCGATTTCCGTGCGCGGTGGGGCTCCGCCCTC
>JBMOJD010000067.1:0-18945 GCA_049317025.1 Fimbriimonas sp.
TTCATCCAAACCGCCGGTGGCCTCGTCCGCATCAGCTCAGCCCGATTTGATCCGGCTGTAGGCGAGCCAGGGCTTATCTTGGCCACGTCGCCCCACCTCCGAATTGCCTTTACCAATGGCGCGCTGGACCTCGTCGAGATTCAGCCGGAGGGCAAGAAGAAAATGTCGGGGCGCGACTTTGCCAATGGCGCCCGCCTGCGTCCGGGCATGCGCTGGGTCCTCTAGTCGCCCGGAAGCAGCTCGGGAAGCAATTGGATGCTGACGCGAGTGATGCGCCGTCGGGCCATGTTCTCCACCCGCATGGTGCCGAGCACGGTCTCGGCCTTGTCGCCCGGGCGGGGCATGCGCTCCAAGGCATTGACCAGCATCGTGGCCAGGGTCTGGGTGTCGTCGCCAACATCGATGGGCAACTGCAAGCGGTCCACGATCTCATCCAGCCGCACATCCGCGCGCGCCGAAACCCGCCCGGCCGGGAAGGTCTCAATAAACGGCCGCTCGCTCTCCAAGCGGTCTTCAAGTTCGCCGAAGACCTCCTCCACCACGTCTTCCAAGGTCACGATGCCGCTGGTGCCGCCGTACTCATCCAGCACCACAAGGATCTGGGTCTTTTCGTCACGCATAGTCTGCACAATGCGCTCCATCGAAAGATTTTCCGGGATCGCGACAATCGGTCGAATCAGCTTTTCCAACTGAAAATCATCGGCGCGGAGATTCTTGATAATGTCGTGGACATAGACGATGCCCGCCATATCGTCGATGTCGCCGCGACACACCGGCACGCGGTTGAACGGAATCTCGGAAAGCTTGTCCAGCACCGCATCGCGATCGAGCGAGAGATCGATCCACTTCACGTCCAAACGGTGGATCATGATGTCGCGCGCGTCGAGGACGTCCAGCTTCAGCGCCCGGGTCACAAGGTCGGCGTGGGCCTTGTCCAGGGTTCCATCCGACCCTCCCGAGCGGATCAGGAGGAGCAGCTCCTCCTTCGGGATGGCATCAGCCGCCGCCTCGCCCTTGGCGGGCTGGATTCCGAAGGGCCTCAGCAGCGCCCCCGCCCCCTGCTGAACGATCCAAGCCAGCGGCTTCAGCAGCAGGACCGTGAGCTGGAACGGCCGCACCACGAACCCGGCCACTTGGTCTGGCATCCGAAGGGTGACGTACTTGGGGACCAGCTCGCCGACAATCGTAAGGGCCAGGGTGACGAGCAGAATGGAGACCACCACCCGGACCGGCTCTGGCATCAACGAGCCGAGCAAAAATTTCAGTTTTTCCGTTACGTACGGCTCAGTGACCGAACCAACGCCAATGCCGAGCATGGTGATCGCCACCTGGCTGGCCGCCACCGATTGGCTGAGGTTCTGCAGCGAGCGTAGCACCGTCTGGGCACCCTTGTCGCCCTTCTTGGCCGCCGCTTCCACCTTGCTGCGCCGCACCGAGATCAGGGAATACTCGGCGGCGACAAAGAAGGCCGAGCCCAAAATGAGGGCGAGGCTCATGGTCAGCGCCGCTAGATCACTGTTCATTCCCGGCTCATTGTAACAGTGTTAGCCTGCCGATGTGTGATTTTGCTCCCATCAGGCCGCTTTCACTCCGATGGACAAAGGTGCTCATGCGTCCTCCTTTTTCACCAAAAGCAGGAGTTCCGCCGCCGAGCAGGAAACAAGACTCTTGCCAATCGCGTCTTGAAAAGTGACAGAGTTTCGTGCATTCTTTTGCGTTACCCGGTCCACCCTTCTCTTCAACCTCAGACTTGAATCCCCGAATCGATCAGCACGATGAGCGCACATCCGCAGCCTCATGATTCAGACGATGGCATCCCAAGCTATCTCAGCAGGCTTACGCAGGCCCCCCTCCTGACGGCTGAAGAAGAGGTCGTGTTGACCCGCGCTGTGCAACAAGGCGACAAAGGGGCCAAGCAAAGGCTGATCGAATCGAACATGCGGCTGGTCATCAACATCGCCAAGACCTACCGCAGCCGGTCGGTGCCCCTGGAAGACTTGATCCAAGAAGGGGCCATCGGCCTCATGCAAGCCGCCGAGCGATTCGACCCGGACAAGGGCTTCCGATTCAGTACCTACGCCACCCACTGGATTCGCCAAGCCATCGGCCGCGCCATCGACAACAAATCCAAGGCCATCCGCCTCCCCGCCCACATCTCCCAATCTCTGCGCAAGATCGAGCGCGAGCGCGTCCGCCTTTCGATGGAGCTGGGCATGGAACCCACCACCGACCAAATCGCCCTCGCCATGGGCATGACGACCAAGAAGCTCCTGCTCGTCCTGCAATCCAGCCAGGAACTGCTCTCCCTGGATATGTCGGTCGGCGAGAACGGCAGCATGACCCTCGGCGGCCTGATTCGCGACGAGAACCACGTGGACCCCGAAGAAAAGATGCTCTCGCAAGAGGTCGTGCAAGAGCTTCAGCGCATCCTTTGCGAGCTGAATGATCGCGAGCAACGAGTCATGCGCCTGCGGTTCCAACTCGACGGCGACCACGCCGAGCCCGAAGACATCATGCGCGACCTCAAACTCTCCCGCGAGCGCATCCGCCAAATCGAGGTCCAAGCCATCAAAAAACTCCGCGTCCTCGCCCAACGCCGCCGCCTGCGGGAAATGCTGAATCCCTAACGATTCGAGTATCAGCCAAAATTGTTAAGATTTCTCGAAAACCACTTGGCAAAATCGCGTACTTGCCCTACAATGCCCTAGATAGGGGACACATAGTCATGAAGGGTGTTTGGATGCGAGTGGTTTCGCTGGGAATGGTGTTCGTGCTTAGTTTTAGTGCGAGTGCCAATGGCCTCATGAGCCTTGGGGCGAGTTTGGGCAAGATGCTGCCCCAGGCCTCTCTGCCCGAATATGCGGGCACAGGTGCACCCGAGGACCTCGGCACGAGTCCGCAGCGACGTCCCGAAGATCGGGGATATTTCTGGAGCCCCGAGGAGCGCGCCAGCTTTGACCGCGCCTTCCAAATCGAGGCTGGTGTTCAGCCCGAAGTAACCCCACCAACTTACTACCCGAATGCTCCCGCCGATCCCCTCGACAATGGCGCGCTTGCTCAACGACTTCAGCCCGTGCCCAAGAGCGACATCGACCCCGAAGGTGGTGGCACAACCGGCTCGACGGGTGGCACCACCGGAACTACCGGGACGACCACTGGCGGTGGCGGGGGCACGGGAGGTGGGACTTGCGAACACAGCTTTGGCAATCAGTGATATCTTCATGGTAGGTTCGATTGTCAAGGCAACGGGCAAAATTGGAATCAAGGCTGCCCTGGAAGTAGGTGCGCATGACTGGAAATGGGTGCGTGGCATTATGCGTGAAAACAATTCAGCAATCCGCTTGCAGCATTTCCATCACCCATTCTTGAAACAATCTGCATTCAAACGAATTGCACGCCTTAGGGCAATCTTCAACCAACCATTCATGGTTACTCCTTTGAAGGCATGCTATGTATATCGCGGAACACAATATTCTATGCATGGTTTCCACATGCTACTTGATGGTCGAAAGATCTTTGGTCAGAGCATGTCACTTGCCGAGAGACTATGGTATGGAACGACCCTTGGCCAAAAAAGCCGCTGGCTCTTCTGGTGTTGGGCATGTTCTACTTGGAGGGCACAGCTTTTAGCTGATGAACACTTTCGATAAAGGTTCGATCGAATTGCCTGCGTTTCACATAGGCAGTTGGTATAGAAGTATTCGCGCCTACAGTCAACTCGATGTTATTAGAGAAGTTGCTATTACTGAAGATGAAAAGCAGTACTATTGGTCTGCCGATGACAAATGGTACCAAGCTGTCAATATTCGCAAGATACGGCCGGTTCATCCGTTCAAATACTTTATCCAGTGGAATGACTTTATTTTTGCCGATTTTGACTTAGTGCTGGTGAGTAGCTCTGTGGTTGGCCTAAAGTCGGTCTATCGAGATCTGTATGTTCGCAGTCAGGGACTTCCAAATCGTAGAGAAATAAGGGTGGAACTTCGGGGATGCGACACAGCCGAAAAGCTTTGTGAGTTTATCGAGAAGTATGATATGGCTGAGAAGGGTCATTGAGTTCGACGAGTAGAGATCAATGTTACCACTATAGTACGGACTCGTGCGACCGCCTCCTTGGACAGAATAGATCACTCAACCCAATGATGTCCACGCTCTTTAGCTTTGCTTGACCGGCTCGTTCCCACCAAGTGGAGTTTTGCCTATTGTGGGGTTCCGAGCTACCAGTTCCCATCTGAGGTCCCACAGGTGCGTGCTGCTAGGGGGCAGCAAAGCTTTGCCAGACTCTGTGTGTGACATAGTCGTATGATCATTGACTTGTCAACAGTTGTCCATTGAAGGCTGAGGCACAGAGGTGTTCTAGCTGAAATGGGCGGCTCTATCCGGGTATCCAAGGGAATCTTCGCTTGCCGGAGGGTGATAGGGTATTGATTTGGACCTTGTACAGGTATCGCCTCGCCAGCTCTCTGGCAAAAAGGCGATGGCTTATCCTTTACTGAGTCTAGCCAGCTTTCTATATATCTGCGAACAATGATCGGCCCAGACTCCGCGTTGACTGGGAAGCCAATCATACGCGACTTGGTGCAATATGCGATACCTTTGCTCGACCAGACGACAAGTACAGATGCTACGGTTGCGCTGCTTCTAGCGGAACCCAAGGGTGTATCGTATTCTGATGCATCGAACGACTTTACAGAATTGTGGTGTGACCTGTGGGAAGGGAAGGCAGATCGAAGCATGAAACCAAAGCCGTTACCTCTTCCAATACTCGAAATGCCAGGCTTTGAATCAAAGAACTAAAATAGCGACTTGGATCTGTTGGTAGTCAATGAGGTGCCGTTGAATAATTCCTTCTTTGATGCCAAAAACTCAGCTACAAGCTTCGCCTACTAGTCGCCTTTGGAGCCCACCAAGCGCACTCGGGCCAGAAAGTGGAGCTTCGAGCACATGAACTCGATACGGCCCTCGGGGCATCGCTCGGCTTCGGCTTGCAGCGATTGCACAAAGCCTTCGACAAAGTTCAACCTCGGCCAACGGTTCAGCACTTCCCGCTGGAGATCGGTTGGGATCTGGTCCAGTCCCAAACCGGCGACGTCCGCGCCGCTTCCGACCCTGACCATGAGGGCAAGGGGATCAGTGCCCGGCAGCACGTTGAGATGCTGGACGATGGACTCTTGAACCTGCAGAATTCGCTCGGCCTCCCAAGCGGCGGGCTCCAATAGACCCCGGGCGGCTTCGCTGGAGTAGTGCGTGAAGCACACCCCCTGCGCCTTCTCAACGAAATCCGTAAGCCCGACATCGTGCAGCAGCATGGCGACATAGAGCGCCTCGAAGTCACATTTGACGTCGGCCAAGAGGTATCGCGCCCAGTAGTACGCCCGGATGCTGTGGTTCAGCATGAACCCCGGCTCGATACGTGAGACGAACTCCTGCACAGTTCGCACTGCCTGGGTATCAGGGGGCAGGACGTTTTCCACCGACAGCCCATTAGCGTCGATCAGGCAACCAGCGACCAGCTTTCGCTGCGCCTCGGCCTTCACCGCCACCGCCAACTCCCGAGCCTGCTCCATCGGCGACATCCGACCATTCGTCCGCGCCATCCAGCTCAAGGAACCATAATCGCTAGGCATGTATCCATTTTAGCTCGGCAAGTTGGGTCGGAACTCGGGATGATTTGCCCATAACAGGACTTCGCATGACTCACAACATCTACATGAACCGAATAGGGCAAGGTATGGTCAATCTCGACTGCGACTGTCCGGCCAAGTTTGAGCTATTCGACAACGAATCGCATTCTTCACCAATCTATCGAGGAGTCTGTGTGATACCTCCCGCTAGACTATTTATGGTCTCTAATGAGACCGCCGGAGAAGTCTACATTGGCTACGATCAATCCATCAAGATTTTGCAGAATGAAAATCGCACTGAGCTGGCTGGCTTCTCGCTGCCCTACCCCATAATGGATATGCATGCATGGCAACCTGGAGTGATCTTGGTAACAACCCTACTTGAAGTCTTCATGCTGGCCAGCGGACATCTAAAGACTGTTGCTATTTGTGACAAATAGGTAGTTTCAGTTTCAATGCAAAGTGATGGAATTGAGCTGCTGCTCTTCGATAGGTCAAGTGTGCAGTTGTCCACTCAAGAAATTGAAGGACTGGCGTGTTAGAGATTCGGGTTTTGTGAAAAACATATGCTCATTGGTCTCGGTTTGTTTGTGGTCTACTCCAACACTCTGACCCCCTCCCCCACGGTTCCCCCTGCGCGAGAGCACAAGCACCACCATCTCGGAAGAACCCACAACTACCGCTCAAATCACACCACCTAAAACGCGAAACGGCCCCCGCAATGCGGGGGCCGGTTTCTCGTTGCGTCAATCTTCAAAGCGAGATGCCAACTTCACTTGAGATGCGAGCATTTGCTCGAAATCTCCCATGAAGGATCGCTTTGCTTCGGGACCCTTTGGCGCTGATTCAAACGAAAAAGCGCTCTTGACGAGACGGGGAAGCTTGAAAGCCACCCATCGCGTGATCCACGATAGCCCTTGTGAGACGATCATGAAGACCTCCTATAGGAATTGCCACACTTGCCCGTGTGCGAGGGCGAACCGTCATGGTCCGAGTCGCGAGGTCTCCGTAGTACCCGGCTCAGGTTCGCCGTGAGTCTGAGGGCCCAGCCCTCAGACGGTTGCGGTGGCACGGACGCCGGCTTCTTCCAGGTACTGCGGCCCCATGATCTCCTCGACCACCTTCAGCTGGTTGATTCGATACTTGCGCGGCCTCGGCTCCATGTATCGCGTATCGATGGGTTCGAACGAGAAGGTGGGACCGGCAGGATTCCAGGAAGCGAGGGTGCTCTTCAGCCACTTCGCGTCATCGCGGGCGGGCGTATCCATCTTGAAGTGGGCACCGCGCGATTCGTCGCGGACCATGGCCCCGCCGACGATCGCCTTCGACTGCTCGATCATGTTGATGAGCGCACGGGTGAACGGCACGGCCTGGTTGCTCCAACCGCCATCGTCGATGAGGTTGCACTGGTGGGCGCGAGTTCCGAGCTCTTCCAGCTTGGTCTTTGCGGTTCCCAGGTCCTTCTGGGTTCGCCAAATGCCGCAGTTGTTCCACATGATCTCAGCGAGCTCGTCGTGGAGGGCGTAGGGATTCTCGCTGCCATTGCTGGTCTTAAGGGCGGCATATTCGCTGGCGCGCTGGCTCAGGGCATCGGCGAAAACGGCCTCAGGAACGTCGTTGCTGTTGCGCTCGCGGACATACGCCATCACGCCTTGGGCGGTCATTTCTCCACCCACGAGGCACGAAAGCAGGGCATTGGCACCCAGGCGGTTGGCGCCGTGGTACTGATAGTCGCACTCGCCCGCCGCATACAGGCCGGGGACGTTGGTCATCTGGTTGCGGTGGGTGTCGGTGTTCCACGAGCCATCGCCGTTCAGTTCGTAATCCACCCAAAGGCCGCCCATAGTGTAGTGAACGGCGGGATAGATGCGCATCGGGGTCTCGATCGGGTCCTCGCGCATGAACTTCTCATAGATCTCAAGCACGCCTTCCAGCTTGTCGTTGATGACTTCGCGGCTCATTCCGAGCTTGCTGTGAAGGTGGGTGATGTCCAGGTAAACCTGCTGGCGGCCCTTGATGCCCCGGTTCATGCGGCAGACGCAGTAGATGGCGAAGCTGACGAGGTCGCGGCTGAGGAGGTTGCCGTAAACCGGGTCCAGCTCCTCGCAGAAATACCAGCGATCTGCCTCGGGGATATCGGTCGGTTTCCGCTCGTCATTCGGGTTTCGCGGGGTCCAAAGGCGCCCGCCCTCGCCGCGCACCGATTCGCTCATCAGGCGGCACTTGTCTTCGCCCGGGATGGCGGTCGGGTGGATCTGCACCATTTCGGGGTTGCCGTAATGCACTCCCTGCTGATAGCATATCGAGACGGGCGAGCCGGTGTTGATGATGGAGTTGGTAGATTTGCCGAAAATGACGCCGTTTCCGCCGCTGGCCATGACGGTCGCATCCGCGCGGAACGTCTGGGTTTCCATGGTCGTAAGGTTCTGGGCGACGATGCCAACGCACTTGCCCTCGCTGTCCTTCACGATGCCAACGAATTCCCAGCCCTCGTACTTCTCGACCAAACCGCTGGATTCCCAACGACGAACCTGCTCATCCAAGGCGTAAAGCAACTGCTGACCCGTGGTGGCACCCGCGTAGGCAGTGCGGTGCTTCAGCGTGCCGCCAAATCGGCGGAAGCTGAGCAGGCCCTCATGGGTTCGGTTGAACGGCACGCCCATGCGGTCGAGGAGGTAGATGATGGCGGGCGCGCGCTCGGCCATGCGCATCACCGGGGGCTGGTGGTTAAGGAAGTCGCCCCCCGTGATGGTGTCTTCGAAGTGGAGGTAGGGCGAGTCGCCTTCGCCGCGCAGGTTCACGGCCCCGTTGATGCCACCTTGGGCACAAACACTGTGGGATCGTTTCACCGGAACGATGCTGAAGAGCTTGACCTTGTGTCCCGCCTCCGCAAGCTTCATGGTGGTCATGAGGCCGGCGAGGCCTCCCCCAACGACGACGACGGTACGCTGCGCTGCCATTGCTCTATTCTACGCGGTTGGGCTTGGTTAACTCGCGCAGTGATTCGAGCGGTGGCTCGTCGGGAGCCTCAGGCGAGCTGACGGGAGTCCGGCAGCTTTCATCGAAGCGCCCGCATGGTGCGCTTGCCAACCAATCCGGCTTCGTGCAGATCGGCGACCGTCTCATGAACGGCCGCGAATATCTCGCTTTTGTATGCTGTGCTCATTACGGTTCACCCCGTCAGCTTCTATGGTAGCCCAGCTCGCTACGGAACCAAAACCCAATCCCGCGCCACAAGCACGCCGCGGATGCGGCGATCGACGATCCGCGCAATCGTCAGCGTCAGCCCCGACCACGTCACCGTGCTCCCCGAAGGCGTCGTGTCGTCGTGGGCCACCGTCGCCAGCCGGATCGGACGCGAGGCGCTGCTAAGCTCCGCCGCCGTCAAGAGCCCACCGGCGCGGTCAGGCGAGATCGTCCGGACCAAGCCCAAGTGCGCCGTGCCGCCCACCACCAAGCTCTCACCCCAGTAGCCCAGGGCCTCCTTCATCCGTCGCTGCGCGCCCGTCATTCAGTCGCCACCCCGCCCGCGACTCCCGTGGCCGCCCGACCGCCCGGATCTGGCTTCAGAAACGGCCGCAACCGCTGCCATCCCACCGCCACAATCGAAGCCCCCGAGGGCGGGGCCAGGCGGATATCGCCGACCTCCAGCAAGTCAGAAGCTCCCGGCTCCCGAGCGAGCTGGGCGAGCAGCTCGCCCGCGATCACCTCGGTGGCCCCCAGGTTCAGGGTGGATTGAATGCCGACCGCCGGGTCGGCCAGGGCCGACGGCGTCAGGGCGAATTCGATCACCGGGACGAACTCCAGGATCAAATTGTCGATAGTCGCGTCGCGTGAGGTGTCGGTGATGCCGCACTTCTCCTTGATGCGCGATCGCGTGATGGTCAATGCCATATGCCAAACCTCCCGCTCAGCGTTTGCGCGAATCGAGAGTCTGGCGCAACCGCGCCAGACCCTCGCGAAGGCCCCGGAACTCGCCCTCGAATGCTTCGATGCGGCGGGTCAGCTCGCCAAAGCGCGGCCCCGTGCTGTCCGCCCCGTAGGCTTGCCAAGCCCGGACCACCTCGGTCCACGACCGCTCCAGCCGCATGCCCGCCACCAGGAGCGCGCCCAGCGCCCCCGCCAACCCGCCAAGGCCGATCAGCCCCAAGAACGAAACCAGCGACGGCATCAGAGAATCGCTCCGTAGGCGGTCTGCCAAAGGCCGAAGCCGACGTTGTAGCGCGCCCGTACGCCGTAGTGGAACCGGTCGCGCATGAATGCGCTCTCCGATCCGCCCCCCGATTCCAGCGCAGAAAATTCGACCGGGACATCGCTGCGCTGCTGCAAGATCACGCTCTTGATCGGCCGCTTGGTATCCAGCAAGAACCAATAGTCGTCCGTCGCGCCATTGAGGAATGGCGTGACGACGACGTTCAGCCGCCCCTGAAAGGCGTTCTTGTACGGCGTGCTCGGCGAGGAATCCGAGGTGTTGCCCTTGTAGACCACCACCGGACTCTCGATCAGCTCGGCCGCGATCCATTGCAGCTTCGGACCGACCACCAAGGTATCCGGCGACACGCCGAGCGGGGTGCCTTGGTCGTCCGGCACCGTCATCATCGCGTTGATGCCATCGGCCAGCGAAGAGGCACTGAGCGCAGCCGTAGTCCGGTTCGACGTCGTGCCCCCAACGGCGGGGTGGGCGGTGCTGAAGAGGCTGACACCATCATAGCCGGTGCCGCCAAACCCCGCCGCCAGCGTCTCCACCACGATCTGCTGTCGATGCTGGGCGACCCGGAACGCGAGGTCGCGGATGCGCAGCCGGATGATCTCCAACTGATCGTCCTCGATGGCCTTGCGGTCCACCGCGAGGGTCGATTCGAAGACCTTGTCTTCGATCGTCACCGAGTAGGCACTCATCCCGCCGGGACGGCGCTCGTCGATGAATTCGCGCATCGGCGGGGGCGAGCCCAGCCAGGCGTACTTCTGCGCCGGCACCGTGGTGCTCACCACCGTGGCGATGCGCTCAGCAATCGAAGTATCGAGCTCGTTGCGATAGGCAACGGCAAAATCGGCCCGCAGGCCGGGAAGCAAAAGATCGGGAATATCGCTCTTGGTAAGAGCCATAGGGGAACCTCCTTAGGTTTGCGAATTAGAGGGAGTAGTTGTCGATGCGGACGCGGACGCCCGCGGACCCAGTGGACGTGGTCTCGAGGGCGACAATGGTGCCGATCTTGTATTGGTTGGTCAGGCCCGCCGTGGCGATCTGGACCTCCCAATCGGTGTTGGCGTAGACCTCTTTGCCGATATCGGCCTGGGCCGGGGTGTATCCGCTGATCGCCTTCATCAGGAAGGCCCCGACTTTGGTGATGTTCAGGCTCCGGTCGCCCGCCGACCCCGCCGAGTTGTCCACCGTCTCGTTGGCGACCCCCACAAATTTGAGCGAGCCCGTCCCATGCGCCATCGAGACAAGGAAGCCGCTGGCGTTCAGCCCGACGAGCGCGCCCTTGTAGAGCTTGACGTTGGAGAGTTTGTAACTGACGACGAGTCCGGGCTTCTCGAAAGCCTCGTAAGGTTGCGTAAGTGCTGCCATGTTGAGATTTCGGCAGCTGAACGAGCCGCCAGCACACTTGGCCTCAACACCAAGAGATGTCAACCATCTGGGAAATTTGGGCTCAATTGTTAAGATTTGAAAACCCCCCCCAATTCTCAAAAATCCGTCGTATGATTAAAACGTGAAACGCATTTATGCATCCATCGCCCTGGGAATGCTTGCCCTTTCTCAAGCAAATGCTTAATCATGGACCTTGATTAGCACCACTCTCACCACTGCATTGGTGAACGATGTGGTCTTCCAACTGGACAATACATCCAACTCGCCAATGCCCTTCATCCTCAACTACAGTGCTGCTCGCTATCAGCATGTCCGTGGCTCCGCATCAACGCCTCCATGGTCCACTCCATTCACGCCGTTGTCTGAGGACTACGTCACGGTCTCATACTACAACGCTAACACAGTGCTGCCGCCACATAAGCGGATCAAAGTCGCTGAGGCCTACTATCGTGAAACGGGGCGTGAGGAGTGGTCAGGTTCAACTGTTCGGACACGAAAGTGGGAGCCATTGTCGTTCAACTATATTTCGATCTTGACGGACATCTAAAATGATATCACTATTGGCCTTGTCTCTTGCGGCGCTTCCGCTCTTCAACAACAGTGTAAGCATTGTTGAACTTTCATTTGGCAAACAGACAGGCCAATTTTTGACAAAATCATTAAGCAGTGATAAGCTGGCTGAAGAATGCCAACTAAAGGGTTACAGCTTGGGCTTGATTGCCAAAGACACATACCTTGTTGTCGATGCGGTCGGATCCAGCTTTGCCCGAAAGGAAGCAGTCATGACGCTGATAGCTTTGGCTGCTACACAAGATGGGACCGCAAACATAGTTAGGGTCCAAGATCTTCCTGGCCCGGCAAGAGCGTATCTTGCGGACGAGTTGGGTGTGTACGGCGTGAAGCTTGACACAAAGGATCGTGGAAACGCCCTCGCCATCTACCTGCAACCACGAACTCGAATGGTTCTAGGCGACAGGAACCTTTTGCACTCCTTTGACTATCTGCCGCAGTGTGACCCGGCTATCCTGCGGGCAGCCCCCGTTCTCAGTGGCATGGACCTGACCCTTGGCAAGGCGCCTTCACCACCTGGGACTGACTCCTCCATCCAGTTTGGGGCGAGGGAGTTTCCGACCACTGCATCAAAGTGGGCGGCATACAACCTTGCCACTCGCGCAATCGAGGAGCGCATAAGGCTGGCGGACAAAAACCTGAAAGCGGCCTTCGGTGGCTGGCTAGCGCGGAATGAGACAATCATTCGAAAAGAACTCAAGGTTGACCCGCGTGAACCTGATCTAGAAGACTTGCAAGCTAGGCTATCGGCGCAGGTCACTGAGGAATTGCTGCCAAGTTTGGGCTCAATGGGCTTCAAGAGTGAGGCTGACCTCAGAAACTTTGTCTCCAAATCTAAGTGGGGTAAGTTGGAGTGGATTCTTCATGTTGTTTGGGCTCAACCGGGCGAGTCGGCTGGTAAGCCCTCAACTCTTTCAGGAGTGACATTGAACGTTGTACTCGGTGGCTGAAGCCCGTTCCAGATGATTCCTTATGATTCCTTGGGTTTGTCTTCTCCCGCAGCATAACCTCGACACCATCCAGGTCGTCGAACTTGCCTTCGGCAAGTTCGAACGCGAGTACCTCACCAAGGCTGACTCCCGGGCAGCGCTGGTGGATGAGTGCCAGGTTAAGGGCTACACAATGGACCTGCTCTCCAAGGACACCTACTTGGTCATTGACCCGCGCGGGGCCAGCTTTGCACGCGACGAGGCGGTGCTCACGCTCCTGGCCTACGCAGCAAACCAAGATGGGCGGGCGAATATCTTCCGAATTGCGACATGCCCGGGGCGGCCCGCGCGTTTCTCACCGATGAATTGGGGGCGTACGGCGTCAAGCTTGACACCAAGGAGCGGGGATCTGCCCTCGCCATCTTCCTCCAGCCCCGTATTCGCATGGAGCTCGGCGACCAGAGGCACACAGAATACGTCCGCGCGCTACCCGAGTTCGAAGCACCTCTCTTGCGGCAGGCCCCCGTTCTCGCCGGCATCGACTTCACCCTCGGGAAGAACCCCGCCGAGCCTGGCAATGACTCCCGCATCCATCTGCAAGCTCGCGGCTTTGCCGAAACCCCAAAGCGGTGGGCCGCCTACCGCCTCGCCATCCAAGCAGTCGATGAGCGGGCGAAGACGGCGAAGAAGAAGCTGCGCGATGCCTTCCGGGGTTGGCTGGACCGCAACCGAACCGAAATCGCCAAGAGCCTGCCCTTCGACTCTCTGAACCCCACCCCGGATGATATGAGATCCACCCTCACCGAAGTGATTGTGCAAAGAATGAAGCCCACGCTCGGGAGCAGCCCGTTCCGGGACGAAGCCACCTTCACTCAGTTCCTCGCCAAGGCCACCTGGAGCAAGCCCCAATGGGTCATGCACATCGCATGGGCCGAGCCCAAGAAGGCCGATGGAATCGGTTTGTCCGAGTTTTCCGCCGTAAACATTAACGTTGACCTGTCGGATTAGGTCGTCGCCCAAGCGCCTCCCCAACCCCTCCGGTCCTGCCAAAACTTCGTCAACAGATAGCCACGTACCGAAGACCAAAGTAGATAAGAAGATCGGCCAAAGCTACAAAAGATTCCGCGGTCAGTCCGGCCGCGACTCCGAATCATTAGAAAATTTAGAAGTTCTCCGAATAATCTTGACTTCCGTAAGTCACTTCAGAAGAATGGAACCCGCAGGCGGAGGCATTCTGCCTGGAAACGGACACTTCATGACTTTCAGACCACTTTTTGCTCTTTCTGCTTTCAGTTTGCTTGTGGTTTTTGCCAATGCAGAAATCATCGGCAACAGCTCGTATTTGTTCGGCATCGGCCCCAATGGCGAGGCATACACCACTGACTTTGGGTTCTATGGCACCGGTCTAGTGCGCTTGGCCGACGGGTATGACGACGTCGCGCGCGGACTCGGGCGTGCAGGTTGGGGTGTGACCACTTCGACGGGCGGTACCTCTTACGCCGATGAATTGGCCAACGGCTCCGGCGGCATTTCTGGAGCTTCCAAAACGTTCGGCCCGAACGTAATGAACGCCCTGTACATTCCGGAATCGGCAACCTACACGGCAAATCTTGACGGCGGCCTCACCATCAAGAAGTCCTATTCCTTTGCCGCCCTGAATGTGATGGCGATCCACACGACGATCACCAACGTTTCTGGCGCCTCCTTGAGCGCCCTTTACCGAGAGGCATTCGACAAGCACCCTACCTATGGCGAATTGCCATGGGGAGACGACGAATGCGTATCGATCGATGCGCTTGGCGGTGACGTGGTCGAGGCTGGGCGCGACGCCCTCGAGTCTCCTGTGCCAGGAAGTACAATGTGGCTCCCCGGAACGGGAGACTTCGGGCCTGCATCCTATTTTGGCGGTGCTTTCGACGTCGACCTCGGCACGCTTGCCGACGGTGCCAGCAAGCAATTCATCATCTACTACGGAGTCAACAATGGCAGTCAATCCGAGCTAGATCTGCGCAATCAGGTCTACGGGCTGGGAGCAACATTCCAGATCTCGAATTCGAGCCATCTCCACTTGAACAACAACTCGACTGTGGGATACCAGGCCGTACCCAATGCGGTTCCCGAACCCGCCAGCATGATCGCCCTGGGCCTCGGCGCCCTCGCCACGATTCGACGACGCCGCAAGGCCTAAGCGCTAAGGCGCCTTTAGTAGTGAGGTCCTGCGACGATCACCGCAGGGCCTCATTGTTTTGGAATAGATGGTCCCGACGGAACGGCATCTTCCAACTTCCCCTTTCCCGGGCTAGGCGTTACGGCAAATCGCAAACCGGGGCTACCGCCATTCGCCAGCTTCAAATTACACTCAGTTTGGGCACGACCGACCTATGCGCGCCTCATCGGCCCGCATCGAGATGTAGCGAGACCCTATCACCAGAATCGAAGCGGCCCATTCCCCCACGGCGGAGCCGTTCAACACCCGAAAGCCCGGGGTAGTCACCCCGGGAAACGATATGCCGCCGTCCAGAACAACCCCGGATGGGGTTGAATCCCCGCACAACAAACGCCCTGGTTGCCAAACGCGCCCACAACGTTCTATCACCTGGCAGCACCAAAATCGCCAACTTGATTAACTTAACACCCCCCGGAGCGCACCAAAATCAAGTGAAAAATCAAGTGACGTGGCGCACACCAAGCACCAAGAGCTGACCAGGCTCCAAATCCGCCCGGGCGGCTCCGGCTGGTACATTAACCCCAGGAAACTTATGTCTCAGGAGACACCGCGACCGCTTGAAGAGATTCGCCTTGATATTGACGCCATCGATGCCGAGCTCGTATCGCTTCTGAGCCGACGGGCGTCGTTGGCGCAAGAGGTCGGGCTGGTGAAGGGCCGAGACCAGCGGCCTTTCTTCACGCCCGAGCGCGAGCGGACCATCTACCAGAAGCTCGAAGACGTGAACCCAGGCCCGCTGCAAAACAAGCAGCTCATCGCGATCTTCCGCGAAATCATCAGCGCGGCGCGAGCGGCCGAGAAGCCACTCGTGGTCAGCTACTGGGGCCCGCCAGGAACCTTCACCAACCTCGCCGCCATCGAGGTGTTCGGCTCCAGCACGGAGTTCTCCGCCCAAGATTCGATTCAAGACGTGTTCCTCTCGGTTGAGCATGGCAACGCCGACTACGGCGTCGTCCCGGTAGAAAACTCGGTCGCGGGCATCGTGCCCGAGACGCTCGACATGTTCCCCCAGACCAACGTCAAGATCTGCGCCGAGCACTTCATCCCGATTCACCACCACTTGCTCTCGTTCGCCGAGTCACTGGCCGACGTGCACCGCGTCTACGCCGGGCCACAGCCCTCGCAGCAGTGCAAGCGATGGCTGCGCGCAAACCTCCCGAACGCAGAAATCATCGAGACGGTACCCACCGCCCGGGCCGCAGGCCGATGCCTAGAGGACCGAAATGGGGCCGCCATCGCCAATCGGCTCGCATCCCAAACGGTCGGAGTGCCCATCCTGGTGGAGCACATCGAAGACAACCCCCACAACCGAACGCGTTTCATTGTGGTCGGCTACAACGAACCCGCCAAGACCGGAGGCGACAAGACCAGCCTGATGTTCAACCTCCGCAACCGCCCGGGTGAGCTGTTCCGTGCCCTCGGCGCGTTCGACGCCCACGGCGTCAACCTGCAGATGATCGAATCCCGTCCCGCTCAGCGCGCGACCTTCGAATACATCTTCTATGTGGACTGCGCCGGCCACCGCAACGACCCCCAGCTCCAGGCCGCGATCAAGACCCTTCGCGACTATGCCTTGGAAACGATCATCCTGGGCAGCTATCCCACCCGAGACCCGCTCGATGTTTAACCGCTTGGACTAAACTGGAGATTGCCTTTTCGGACGTCTCCATATGCTCGAAGTTCGCAATCTGGTCAAAGAATACAAGCGGTTTCGCGCCGTAAATGATCTCAGTTTCACAATTTCTCCGGGAGAAATCGTCGGTTTGCTCGGGCCAAACGGGGCGGGCAAAACCACGGCCTTGCGATGCGCGGCGGGCATTCTCCGGCCAAGCGCGGGCCAGGTCCTGATCAATGGTTTTGACGTCGTCGAGGACCAAGCACGGGCCAAGGCCGGCTTGGCGTTCGTGCCCGAGGTCCCCAGTCTCTACGAGCTCCTGACAGTCGAAGAGCACCTAAAATTCGTGGCGATGTGCTTCAACAAGATGGATCGCTACGATTCCCAGCGAGAAGAGCTTCTGGAGCGATACAACCTCGCCGAGAAGCGAAACGACCTCGTCGCAACCCTGAGCAAGGGCATGCGCCAAAAGCTCTCCGTTGCTTGCGCGCTGGTGCACGATGCCAACGTGTTGCTCTTCGATGAGCCCATCATCGGCATCGACCCCCAGGGCGTCCACGAGCTGAAGCTAGAGTTTCAACGCGCCCGCGACAGCGGCTGCGCCATCCTCATCTCGACCCACCTCCTCGATACGGCCGAGAAGCTCTGCGACCGCGTCCTCATCGTGGCCCGGGGCCAAAAGGTCGCCGAAGGCACCCTGGCCGAATTGCAACAAACCCATGACCGCGCGGGCCAGACCCTGGAAGAAGTGTTCCTTGCCCTCACGGAGACGCCCCATCCATGAAGCCGCTGGTGTTTCTCTACACCCGGACCATTCTCAACGGCATCAAGCGAGCGTTTTCGTCCGGGCGTCGGCTGATCGGCCTCTTAGGGTTCATCAGTTGGTACGTCTTCGCCTTCATCCGTCCGTTCGAGCGATCCTCGTCAACCACCATTCCCGTGCCCGCCGGGACGCCTACTTTCGAGTTCCCCCCGCACCAAATCGTCGAAGCCATCGTTTTTGGCCTCTTCATGCTTGCGTCGGCGATCCTGACGATGGGCGTTCTCTCCTATCGGGGTGGGTTTCGGCCCGCCGATGTGGATGTCCTCTTCCCCACGCCCGTAAGCCCAAAGACCGTGCTCATCTTTCGGATGCTGCGCGATTATCTGCTCACGCTGTTTCTGCCCGCGTTCTTGCTCATCATCGGCTTTCGGCCCGCCTCCATGGGAATCGAGGCGTTCTTCCGGAACTTCCCCACCTACGGGGCCTACATCGGCAAATTCGGCTCGGTCGCGTGGTTCTTGCTGGCGATTGCGTGGGTCAGCGTGGGCTATGCCGCCAGTCTCTTTGTGAACCGAAGCGACGTCGACAGTGATCGGAACGCCAAGATCATTACCGGGTCGTTGGTCGGAACGCTCCTGCTGGTGACGGCCTACATTGGCGTCTCCTTTCGCGCGCATCCGGAGTACGAAACCTTCCTCCAACTGGCCTATTCGCCGGTTCTGCGGGGCGTGTTTGGGCTTGGGTCGCTGGCGACCATGATCGTGGCTGGGCCTCTGACGGGGGAGTGGTGGCAATCGGCGGTGGGCGCCTCGGGCTTGGTCGCCGTGACCCTGATCTCGTTCCGCATCGCCATGGGCCAGGTCGGCTGGATGTATGACCAAGCGGCGGCGAAGGGCTTTGCCACTCAGACCATGAAGACTATGCACACCCAAGGTGACACGTTCGGAATGATGGCCGAATATGCCCGCCAAGGCAAGGTTAAACAGGGCCGCATCGCCGCGTTCTTCTCCCGATGGACGACCTCCGGTGTCAATGCCTTGGTTTGGCGCGAACTGGTGCTTACGGGAAGGGCGGGAATGTGGCAACTCATCATCTTCGTACCGATGAGCCTCCTCATGGTAGGGCTTTCGGGATTTGCGAGTCGCGAAGATTCGCGAGGTTTTGCCGGGATTCTCTTCTTGGTGATGCTCGCCTTTTCGGTCTTCATGATGGCAATGAGCAGTTCCACCGTCGGCTACCTGGAGATGCTGCGCCGCGTGGACCTGCAGAAACCACTGCCCTTCACGTCGTGGGAAACCGTGCTTTACGAAGTGATAGGCAAAGCCGTGCCCAGCATTGCCGTAGGCTGGATCAGCGCAATTGCGGGGGTCGCCATCAGCTTCAAACTTTGGCCCCAGGCCATTGCCGCGGTGTTCCTGGTCCCCGCCTTGGCGATCCTGATGTGCGCTGTGGTCTTCCTGGTCATCATCCTGTTCCCGGACGTGGATGACCCGACCCAGCGAAGCTTTCGTGGCCTCATGACCATGCTGGGCCTCGCCATCTTCCTCGCTCCCGGCATCGGCGTTTACGTCTTGGGCTACGCGATGCTCGGCCCGATCGCAGCGGCCCCAGTGGCGGCGATCGT
>JBMOJD010000068.1:0-18817 GCA_049317025.1 Fimbriimonas sp.
CAGCGAGGCTGGGCCATCGGCGGCGTTGCTGTCACCACCGGCAACAACCGCAAAGCTTCCGCCCGCAGTGTTGTTGCTTCCACCGAACACGACGCTACCATGTCCGAATGCCCCGCTGTTTTGCCCACCGTAGATGGAAGAGTAGGGGGCGGTGATTCGGTTGTACTGTCCAACGACAATTCCAGAGTAGGAGGAGTAGCCATTGTATTGACCGAGAACGAGGTTATGGGAGCCACTTCGGTCAAAGCCAACGCTTTCGTTGTAGCCTAGGACCAGGTTACCGAGGCCATTGGTTCTTGTAATTCCATCTGGACGGCCCCGAGAGTCGAGACCTTCACCACTGGTATTTCCCAGGCCACTCTGGACGTAGAGGTTCGTCCCCCGGAAGATCGTGTCGGTGCCACTAACGAGCAGGTACTGGGTCTTGTTTTCCAGGGCATCGAGGCGGCTGTTGGCTACGTTGCCTTGAGTGCTCAGCGTACTGATCGATGCGGATTGGTTCACCTGGGCGGACTGCAAAGACGCGATGTCGTTGTTGGCGGTGGTGACGCTGGTTTGGACAGTGGTGAGGGTGCTCTCGGCGGTGGTCACGCGGCCCGTCAGGAGAATGCGAGCGGCGTTCACTTGGGCGGCGGTGGGGCCGGGCCTTGGGCGAAGGCTTGAGGAGCGGTCATTCCGGCGATGCCGACGAGGCCGACGAAGGCAGCCACGGCAGTGATGAAGCGCGAGCGGCGGAGTTCGCGCTCGGCCTTTGAAAGCTTGCTATTGGTCCTGGCTAG
Source organism: Fimbriimonas sp. (assembly GCA_049317025.1). GTDB lineage: Bacteria > Armatimonadota > Fimbriimonadia > Fimbriimonadales > Fimbriimonadaceae > Fimbriimonas. The sequence continues at coordinate 780 of JBMOJD010000068.1, forward strand.
CTCGGCGGCATGCAAGGCGTTGGTGCGGGCCAGTTCGGCGGCGAGAGATTCGAGGGTCATCGGTTCTTTCATATGTTTCATCCAAAAGCTATCCGTAACTTTGGCAGGAATATCGGATCAGCCATTATCGCTGGAGTCCAGCTAAACCGTTTAGCGGGCGGCGTGAGGACGTCTTACCCCATTGCGTGCCGGTGTTTCCAGGGCGAGCAATGACGCCATCATGTCCCACGAGAAGCGGGGATTTCTGCGCCCCCGTATCGAGCTTTCAGTGGACCACCGCCACCCAGCCTGGACCACCTTGCGCTGGCAACAGCCAACCAAGGATTGACCCCTACTCCGCCAATACCTTCAGTGCACCGGCCCGAACGCCGAGGGCGACCTTTTGGGCGCGAAAAGGATCACCGTCCAAAACGAACTTACTCGGGCGACCAAGAGTCACGGTAGCCTCCGCCACGTCCACCGCCCACACGTTTGGCAAATCACAATGACGACCCACTAGAAGGGCTAGGCCAAACTCCAGAAGCGCCGCTCGATCACCTTTTTCCAGAACATAGATCGACAGCTTCCCATCGTCTATCGCTGCATTCTTAGTCACGGCAAATGGCCCGCTGTGCAACCGAGTACTCGCCGCCACCATCTGCAATGCCTGCCCCTCAAATACGCCCGAATTGGTCTCAACAACGATCCGCTGCGAACGGGTAAGAGAAGCCGCCGCCACAAGTGCAGGCAGATAGGCCCACCGGCCCAGCTGGCTCTTTGGCAAAACCTTAAGCGCCGAGGCTATTCGGGAAGTCAAGCCCAGAGTCGCGACATTGACGAAGACCTCACCATTGAAAGTGCCCACATCGATCTTCCGGACATGCGCAACTTCGCGGAAGAACGGAACCACCATGTCGAGAGCGAGAGGGATACCCAACTCGCGGGCAAGCGAATTCCCCGTGCCAAACGGCAAGATGCCGAGCGTCGTTTCCGTGCCGACCAAATGTCGAGCCGCCTGGCGAATGGTCCCATCGCCCCCGCCCACAAAGACGGTCTGGATTTTCCTGTTGACCGCTTCCTCCATGGCCCGATCAAAAGCGCCGACCGAAGTCACAAGCCGAAAGAACTCCGCTTCCGGCTCGAGCCGGGGGCGCAATGTCGCCGAAGCCTCGGTTCCAAGGCGCGATTTTGGATTGATGACGACCGCGTACGAACCCTCAAACATGCCGCCCTCATCTCAGTCTGCCACAAACGGCGACTTGGACCTAGCGGCGGGCCAACGCACTGGCCCCAAGCGCCATGCTCACAATGCCCACCACGATGTTGGCGATCTTGGCCGTTTCCCCGCCCGGGTTCCCCTTTTGGGCCGCTCGGTTGGCCGCTTGCCAACCCAAAGTGTTGAACACAATCGGGCAGCAGATCAGCCCGAGCACACAGAAAACCCACGCCTGGGTCAGGTCCGAGCTGCCATTGTCACCGGAGGGATAGCCTCCGCGCGGGTAGTTCGCGTAGCTCCCCGAATTCGAATAGGGTGAACCGCCATCATACGGCGACCCGCCGGGCGGTGGCACCGCAGGGAAGATCAGCCCCGGCACGTACCGAGCCTGAAGCCGGTCACGCGTCATCTCATTCTCAAGAATCGTCGTGGGTAACACGCGACCATCCACGATCCAGGAGTTCAGGGTCGCGACGTCTGCTGGGCCGTAGAGCTGTCCGTGTCACCGATCACGAAGTATCGCATTCGTGTCTTATTGTAAGCAAAATGGCCCGCTTTGGGGCAACTAAATCCACTTGATTCGTTTGAAAACCGCGATGATCGCCAGAGCAACCACGACCATCAAACCGATCGACATCGGGTAGCCGTAGACCCACTCGGTCTCGGGCATCATCTTGAAATTCATCCCGTAAATTCCCGCGATCAACGCCGACGCCATCAGAACGGTGGAAACCACCGTCATCTGTTTCACAACCTGGTTGAGGTTGTTCGAGACCGTGGAAAGGTGGATATCCAGCAGGGAGGACAGCGCATCGCGGTGTATTTCGATCATCTCGATCAGCCGCAAAGAGTGTTCATAAATGTCGGCAAAGTAGGGCCGGATGTCCGCCGAAATCAGTTCCTGATCGCGCCGCAAGAGCGAATTCAGGACCTCACGCAGAGGGCCGAGGTGGCGTCGAAACTCGATGGTCCGCCGCTTCAAACGCAGGATATTGGCCACGTGGGTCGTGTCGCCATTGAAGATCCGGTCCGTGATGTCGTCCACCTCATCCTCCAGCGCATCGAGGGCAGGGAAGTACGCATCGACAATCGCATCGATCAAGGTGTGGAGCACGTGCGAGGCGGGTGTGGCATGGTGGCCATCCTTCTTGCCGAACCAAACCGACCAAGTCTGGATGGCCGGGCACGGTCCGAGCGAAACCGAAACCAGCGAATTCGCCCGCAGGAAGAATGAGATCTCGATGTATCCGCCCTCAACCTCGGGGGCAAGGGCAGGCACCACCAAGAACAGAGCGTCGTCCAACTCGTGGGTGCTTGGCCGTTCGTTCGGACTCAGCGCGTCCTCGACCGCCAACTCGTGAAAGTGGAGGCGGTCGCGCAGCAAGTGGGTCGCCGCCGCCACATCATCCACCTGAACATGCAGCCAGATCGGGCGATCCGACGCGGCAAAATCCACGATCTCGTCGTCGTTGACCTGCGAACACGCAACCCCGCTGATCAGGCTGACGCCCGTGAGCGTGTATCCCGTGTTCGCAGCTTCCATTAGCTTTCCAGGATCGGAAGCGCTTGGGCGAGGTCGGCGATGAGGTCCTTCGGGTCTTCCAAACCGGTGAAGAGCCGAATGACCCACTTAGTGGTCTCGAAATCCGCTGGCTTCAGCGGCAAGGCGACCACGAGACTCTCGAATCCACCCCAACTGATGCCGCGCTGGAAGACCTTGAGGGCGTCGCAGAACGCCTTGATTTTCGCCGGGTCCTGTTGCTTCGGCTCGAACGAGAACAGGCCCGTCGTTCCCCGCATCATCTTCTTCACCAGGTCGCGCTGGGGATAGGTCAGCAGTCCGAGATGATGCACCTCACGAATTGCGTCCTGATCATCGAGCCAAGCCGCCACCGTGTTCGCCGTGCTCTCATGGCGAGGAATTCGCAACGACAAAGTCCGCAATCCGCGCAGCAAGAGCCAGGCCTGGAAGGGGTGCAGCACCGAACCAATGAACATCAGTTCCTGGCGGGTCAACCGGTCCATGCGCTCGCTTGAACCGCAAACCACGCCCGCGGTGACGTCGCTGTGGCCGCCGATGTACTTGGTCGCGCTATGGATCACCAGGTCTACGCCCATCGCGGCCGGGTTCATGTAGAGCGGCGAGTTGTAGGTGTTGTCGATGGCGGTCGCGATTCCCTTCGATTTGGCGTGTTGGGCGATCGTGGGAACGTCTTGCACGCGGAAAAGCATGCTCGAGGGTGATTCCAGATAGATCAGCGAAGTCTCCGGCCTCACGGCATCGAGAAGTTCTTCGGTGCAGCGACCATCGACGAACGTCACCTCGACCCCGAACCGCTTGAGATAGGAACCGAGGAACGTCTTGGTCGGGCCGTAGGCTGAATCCATGGTCACCACGTGCGAGCCTTGCTCGACGGTGCTAAGGATCGCCGCCGAGATCGCGGCCATGCCGCAGCCAAAAAGCCGAGCTCCCTCGGTGCCTTCGAGAGCGGCCAGTTTGCGCTCGGCAAGCTCGACGGTCGGGTTGCCCACTCGGCTGTAATGGTAGGGGGGGCCGCCCGGGTTCTGACCCATGTTGGTCAGAAGCTCTTCCATCGTTTCGAATGTGAAAAGCGAGTTCTGGAAGATCGGGGCCACCACGGCGCCCTTGACTTTTTCTTCTTCCCCAAAATGACACAGCAAGGTGTCGAGACCCCAATTCTCTTGGTTGATGTCCACGTTGAATTATGGCGGATTGCCCCCCGATCCTCTCATACTTAAGAGACGTGACCACAAACTCGGCTTTAGGAAAAATTGGCATTTTGACCGCCGGAGGCGACTGCGCCGGCCTAAACGCGGTGATTGCGGCGGCTGTGAAGTACGGCACCCGTCTGGGCTACGAGTTTGTAGGTTTTGGCCGAGGTTTTGAAGGTGTCCTGACGCCGATGTCGTGGCGACCGCTCACGTTGGAGTCGGTCCGGGGAATCAGTCACATCGGCGGCACCATCCTCCACACCACCAACAAAGGCCGATTTGGGGCCAAGAAAGGCGCGGGCGAAGGCAAGCGAATCCCCCGCGAAGTCTTAGAAGAAGCTAAGGCAAATCTGGAGTCGATCGGCGTCGAGTGGCTTATCGTGATCGGTGGCGACGGCTCGCTCAGCGGTGCCCTCCAGCTTTCTGAGCTTGGCGTGAAGGTCGTTGGGGTGCCGAAGACTATCGACAATGACCTCGCCGCGACCGACCAAACGTTTGGCTTCTCGACCGCCCTCGGTGTGGCTGTCGATGCCATGGACCGGGTCCACACGACCGCCACGAGCCACGACCGGGTCATTTTCGTCGAAGTCATGGGCCGCAACACGGGCTGGATCGCCCTCAAGGCCGGCCTCGCCGGAGGCGCCGATGCCATCCTCATTCCCGAGTTTCCTTTCCGGCTCGAGAACCTGATCGAGGCCCTGAAGGTCCGCCGAAGCAACGCCACCAGCTCCGCCATCGTCGTGGTCGCCGAAGGGGCCAAGATTGAGGGCCGTTCGATCTCCGACGGAGTCCAGGCGGGCCACGAGGTCCACTACGGCGGCATCGCCCAGCAGATCATGCACACGGTGGAACAGATCGCGCCAGGCGAATTCGAGATGCGCGCCACCATCCTCGGCCACATGCAACGGGGCGGAACCCCCAACGCCCGCGACCGCAACCTCGCCCGCGCCTACGGAGTCGCCGCCATCGATGTCATCGCCCAGGGCCTCAACCAACACATGGTTTCCCTCCGCGACAGCCAAATCGTCCCCGTCCCCCTCGCCCAAGCCGTCGAACGACTGAAGGTCGTAGACAGCAACACGCTGGAATTCACAACCGCCCGTAAACTCGGCGTCTTCATCCACTAGTCTCAGTCGGGATTCCTAAAATCTTTCCTAAAAAATTGTGCGCGCTAAGGGGGGCGAGTTTTTTTAGTCAGGTCGGCGGGCTCGAATGCCAATGTCAGCTACTCCGGACGGCTGGCGCGTGGAAGTCAACCGCAGCGCGCTACTGCTGAAAGTTCCTGGCAGATTTTCCGGAACCCTCATCCCCAGCGGTTGATCCCTGCAGCGGAGCGCAATGAGAAGGGGACCGGAGTCTGGCTCCCTTCGCCTTGCCGCGATGCCTTTTGCGCGGGAGGGAGAAGGGCGGGGATGAGGGTTCCGGGCCTAGTGCATTCGCAATTTCTGGTCGCGGGCGGAAATTCCGGAACCCTCATCCCTAACCCTTGCTCCCTGCGCCGGAGCGCAAGGAGAAGGGGACCGGAGTTTGGCTCCCTTCGCCCGACCGCGCGCAAACGTCGCAGTAAGGAGAAGGGGGTTAACTGCCTTAGTACTAGCTACGAGCCATCCCAGTCGACGTGGTAGGCCGCGTTCCTTGGCCTGCCAGCTCTCACAGTTTCGCCATCTACTCGGTCTAATTCGATCGGGCGGACCTTGCACAACTCGCTCACCATGTCGGCAATATCTCCTGCGTGGGTGGTGAGCCAGATCTGCGAGGTCTCTGAACCTCTGGCGATAAGTCTTGCGAGCGGGGGCAGCAGCGATGAGTGCAGGCTGGTCTCGGGCTCGTTGAGCGCCATAAGAGGAGCCGGGGCCGGGCTGAAGAACGCGGCGAGTAGGCACAGGTAGCGCAGGGTTCCGTCCGATAGCTCGCGGACATTCATGGGACGGTCGAGTCCGGGATAATGCATGCCCACGGATAGCCCTTGGGCCGAACCTTGGATGATCAGCTCGGCACCAGGAAACGCGTCTTTCACCGAGGCCATCAGGCCCTCGCCATCGCCATTTTCGATCACAGTCTGGAGCGCGGCGGCGAGGTCGGAGCCATCCGAACTCATCACAAGCGTCCGGGTGGCGACCTGCGGCCTGCGCATGGCCGAGTCTCGGTCGGACCGGAACTCATGGTAGAAGCGCCATTTGAGCAGGCGTCGCCGAACGTCATCAAGGATGGGATACTGCTGCGCGTCGACCAACTGGCTGAGGATGGATGCGGACGCGGAGAGGGACAGATACTCCTCCCGCATCCCGCCCCGAGCATCGCGGACCTTGAAGCTCGCGCTGTTCCGGTCGAGTAAGACGATCTTCCGCGCACCTTCTCGTCGCATGATTTTCTCCGACTTGACGAGCGGGTCGAGCCCAAAGAGGGTGATTGAGGGCTGCGGCAGACCCACCTCCAGGTCGTAGTCATATTCGTCGAAGGAGACGCCAATCTTGAGGCGGACAGGACCATCCTTGCGGGGGCCCGCCCAAAGAACCGACGGCATGCCGCCCTCGCGCACCAAGGTCCGGGCCAACGTCCCCTCAGCCGCGGCCCGGAGGAGGCCGATGGCTTGATAGAGGTTGCTCTTGCCGCATCCGTTGGGCCCGACGATTACGTTGACACGCTTCATCGGGAGCGTGAGCGACCGAATCGAGCGGTATCCCTCAACCCGAAGCTCCGTCACTGGCATGAGTGAACGATACTCCAGAATTTCGGGGCTCGGCGAATCTGTCGAACTGAGTCGCGCGCGGAGATTCCGGAACCCTCATCCCTAACCCTTCTCCCTGCGCGAGAGCGCAAGGAGAAGGGGACCGGAGGATCAGTTTGGCGTCGGCGTGATCGAGAAGCCTTGCGAGCTGAGTTCCTGGCCGATGTGGCGCAGTTTCTTCATGGCTCGCAGTTCGATCTGGCGGACGCGTTCGCGCGTGACGTTCAGTTCGGTGCCGACTTCCTCAAGCGTTCTCGCTCGGCCGTCGTCGAGGCCGAATCGCAGGCGCACGACGTCGCGCTCGCGGGAGGTGAGGCGTCCGAGGATGCCGTCGATTTCTTCGCGTCGGATCAGCGTCCACGTGACGTCGGTTGGAGAGGGCATATTCTGCGATTGGACAAAGTCGCCAATCGAGGAGTTGTCCTTTTCGCCGACCGGCGTTTCCAGCGAGATCGGCTCGACGGCTACGCGCATCATCTCTCGAACACGGTCGACCGAGAGGCCGACTTCGCGGCTGATCTCCTCTTCCGTCGCTTCGCGCTGAAGCTCTTGCTGCAAGCGCGAGGCGGTCTTGACGACTTTGTTGATCAGCTCAGCGACGTAGACCGGGATGCGGATGGTGCGGCCCTGGTTGATGATGGCGCGAGCGATTGCGCGGCGAATCCACCACGTTGCGTAGGTGCTGAAGCGGAAGCCCTTCGACCAGTCGAACTTCTCGACCGCGCGGATGAGGCCGAGGTTGCCTTCTTGGATCAGGTCGGCGAGGGGGATGCCACGCGCGTTGTACTTCTTCGCGATGCTGACGACCAAGCGCAGGTTCGACTCGATCAGGTGCTTCTTCGCGTCGGTGCCTTCGCTGATGACACGGTTCAAGATGATCGGATTGAGTTCCTTCGGCTTGCCCAGGTGGGCAATTTCGCTGCGCTGGAGCAGTCGCAAAAGCTCAGCGGTCTTGCCCTTTTCGGCCAATTCTTTGGCCATGACCAAGACGGCGAGGTGGACCTCTTGCTCGGGGGTCAGAAGGGACGCGCGGCGAGTCTGCCGCATCCACATTTCAAGCTCTTCGGAGTCATCGTGGACCTTTGTGTCCGCTTCAATCTCTTCAAGCTCTTCTTCTGTCGCGTCAATTTCTGCCGTTTCTTCGGCCGGGTCGGCGCCGAACTCATCAAGCGTCGGGGCGGGACCAGCGTCAATAAATGTATGACGACCGGGTGTCCGGACCGTGATTGCTCTTCCTCTTCGGGGCTGAGTGGTGGCTAACCCATTTTCAGATGCCATAACTATGTTGTCAACCTCCATGGACGCGTGCGCGACCATGATTTAAGCGGCATCACCGTATTCGACGTTGACCGGGTGACCACCTTCTCGATTTGCGAAACAATTTGATTCTTCAGAGTGGATGGTTTCCGGCGTCGAATACCGTATCACTCTTTGGCTCCCACGTCAAGTTTCGTTTGAAGTTGCCAAAGATTTTTTCTGGTGTGAGCATTTGCCGCGCGATCCGTGCCAATCTGTAGATAGTTGAGACGAGCGGGCACGACAAGTTGTGCGATCATTCGACTTAACTAAGTAAGTGTACGCAATTTTCGGACGATTTGAGCCATCGTCCGGGAATTTTGTTGCGCGGAATCGGGCGTATTGGCCATTCCGAAGCTGATGCGTACCGTTCCCCGCAGGTAAGTCTCGTCCACGCCGAGGGCCATAAGCACGTGGCTGCGTTCATTGGAGCCCGAACTACACGCCGCTCCGCTGCTGATCGCGTAGCCCGCCTGGTCCATTTCGATCACCAGCGTTTCGCCCTGGATGCCGGCAAAGCTCACGCTGAGGATGAAAGGGCTCGCGTTGGGGCCGCCATTGACCGCGAAGTCCGGCACTCCTTCCAGCTCTTCTAGGAACAAAGCGCGCAAGTGGGTTGCATGGGCGGCGCGGGCTTCCATCTCCTCACCTGCGAGTTGCGCCGCCATGCCCATGCCGACAATCCCGGCCACGTTGAGGGTCCCGGCCCGGAAGCCCAGCTCTTGCTCGCCCCCTCGAAGCAGTGGCTCCGGCGGCGTCCCGGCGTAGAACAGTGCCCCGACGCCCTGGGGTCCATTGAACTTGTGTGCACTCAAGGAAGCAAAGTCGGTCAGGTTGGCATCGAAGGGGCGCTTGCCGATGATTTGGGTGGCATCGGAGTGAAGCAGCGAATCGGGGGAGATCCGGGCCCGAATCTCCTCGGCGGGCCAGAGGCTGCCGATCTCGTTGTTCATGGCCATCACGCTGACGAGGTCGAACGCGTACTCAGGAAACTCAATCGTTAGGCCCGTGTTTGCCAAGATCGTGTGTCCGCGGTGCCGCGCAGGTTCGCGGATGGCGCTGTGCTCGAAGGGACTGATCGCGACCTCTTCGAACGCACTCAGGACCCAGTTGTTGGATTCGGTGGCCCCGCTCGTGAAAATCACCTGCATTGGGTCGGACCCGATGAGCGCGGCGACCTGCTCGCGGGCGGTGTCGACCGCCGCCATCGCTCTCCGGCCGGGCTCGTGGATCGAGTTGGCATTGCCGAAGAGCCCGGTCAACCATGGACGCATCGCCTCGAAGACCCGGGGATCGAGCGGGGAAGTGGAGGCGTGGTCGAAGTACCGGTCAAGCATCCATTTTCACTTCTCGGGGGGCAGGAATTCCTCCACCACACGTTGGAGGAAGGGGTTCATTTCGGCGGAATCCGTGTTCGCAAGGATCGCGATGGTGACGCCTTCGTCGATGGCCGTCATCAAGAAGGTCGAGGTTCCGTACCAGCCCCCGGTGTGGACCAAGCGAAGTTTGCCGTTCTTGCGCGCTGTCCCCCAACCGAACCCGTAGGTGCCGTTTGAGACCGCCGACCCGGTCCAGGCTTCTGCGGCAAGGTCGGGGCGGATGAGCTTTTTGGCCCGGAGGGCGTCGCCCCACTTGGCGAGGTCGCGCGCGCTGGAAAGCAGATGCCCATCGGCGGTCATGCTGTAGCTGCGCGAGGTGTAGTCCTCCAGCACGAGCTTCTTGTTTTCGAGCGTGTATCCGATCGCACGGTTCGGAATGATCGCGCGCGGGTCGTTGGCGTAGGTCTGGGTCATGCCCAGGGGCTTGGCAATGCGCTCGATGACAAACTCGGTGGCCGACTTGCCGCTGACCTTGGCGATTATGTGGCCTAGGGCCATGTAGCCCGTGTTGCTGTATTCAAACTTGCTACCGGGCGCGAACACCAATGGCTTCTTCGCCACGGCGGCAAGCAACTCCGTGGTCGTGGCCTCGGTGCGGATATCACTCGAGTTAGCGAGGTAGTCGGGCAATCCGGACGTGTGCTGGAGGAGATGGCGGATGGTGATCGCCTTCCAAGCAGCGGGCGGGAAGTCAGCGAAATTCACGAGCGGATCGTCTAGCTTCAGCTTGCCATCTTGGACAAGAAGTAGGATCGAAGTGGCGGTGAACTGCTTGCTGACCGAGGCCAGTTCGTGGACCGAGTTCGCGCTCATCCGCACGCGATGCTCCAGGTCGGCGTAACCGTAGCCCTTGCTCAGCACGGTCCGGCCGCGACGCGTGACCACAATCGAAACCCCGGGGACCTGATTCTTCCGGATGAATTCGTTGACGAATTGGTCGAGGTTCTGGCCTGCGGCCGGTAGTGGGGATTGGGGATCCGCCAGGGCAAGAAGAAGACTGATCGCCGACAGTGACATCGGCTAGATCATACATCGGTCGGGCGCTAACGCCCGACCGATGGGGGCCGTTCGAACTAGGCCGAAACGGCGACTTTGGCGAGGGCGGCCTTCACAAGGTCGGCCACGTCGCTCGTGCGGTCAGCGACGGCGGCACCGGCATCGAGGAGGGCGTCGACCTTCGATTGCGGCGTGCCGTATTTGCCGGAGATGATTGCACCGGCGTGTCCCATGCGCTTGCCGGGAGGGGCCGTGCGACCGGAGATGAACCCGACGACCGGCTTGGTCATCGACTTCACGTAGGCAGCGGCGATCTCTTCATCGGCGCCGCCGATTTCGCCGATCATGACGACGGCCTTGGTGGCGTCGTCCTTCTCGAACATCTCCATGACCTCAACGAAGCGCGTGCCTGGGAGCGGGTCGCCGCCAATTCCGACGCAGGTCGTCTGGCCGAGGCCAGCCTTGGTGAGTTCGTAAACGATTTCGTAGGTCAGGGTTCCGCTGCGCGAAACGAGACCGATGGGGCCCTCGGCGAAGATATGGCCGGGCATGATGCCCATCTTGCAGTGGCCGGGGGTGATGATTCCCGCGCAGTTGCCGCCCAGCAATCGGGTGGTGCCGTTCGCCTTAAGTCGATTCACGACCCGCAGCATGTCCGCCGTCGGGATGCCTTCGGTGATGAGGGTGACGAAGGGAATTCCGGCCGCTTCGCACTCCAAGACCGAGTCGGCGGCGAAGGGGGGTGGCACGAAGATGAGGGCAGCATCTGCGCCCGTGGCGGCGACTGCGGCCGCAACCGTGTCGAAAACGGGAACGCCGAGGTGCTCGGTCCCTCCCTTTCCGGGCGTTACTCCGCCCACCACTTTGGTGCCGTACGCAATCATCTGCTGCGCGTGGAAAGTGCCTTCGCGGCCGGTCATTCCACAGACCAAAACCTTCGTGTTACCGTCGACAAGGATCGCCATAATCGGCTAATAGGGTACCCCGCGACCGGGTTAGGTTGCCGGTCTGGAAGTGGCAAGGTCACAAGAATGCACTTCAAAGAGTGCTTCCGGTATAACCAAGTATGGCAAGCGGAACTTCTGGTGTGCGGTACGCCGAGATCTATCGCGAGACTTCCGAATCCCGCGTCCAGGTTGTCCTGGATATCGATGGCGGGACCAAGCGCGACATCAGCACGGGCATCGGTTTCTTCGACCACATGCTGAATCTCTTCGCTTTTCGGGCGGAGTTCGACATCGGCATCAACGCCGAAGGCGACCTCGTGGTCGATGACCACCACACCGTCGAAGATGTCGGAATCGTGCTCGGCCAAGCCTTTCGCGAGGCCATGAAGAACAGCGAACCCACCGAGCGGTATGGCAACTTCGCGGCCCCGATGGACGAAGCCCTTGTGCTCGTCGCGCTGGATATCAGTGGCCGCGGCGCGCTCTACTACGATGTGGAGTTCTCCCGTGAGCGACTTGGCGGGCTCAGCACGGAGAACATCCAGGAGTTCTTCAAGGCATTCGCCACCCACAGCGGCATCACGCTCCACATCCGCAAACTTGCGGGCACGAACGAGCACCACATCTGCGAAGCCATCTTCAAGGGCGTCGGCCTTGCCCTCAAGCAAGCTCTGACCAAGTCGGACCGGCCGGGCTCGACGAGCACGAAAGGGAAGCTCGATTGACGACGATCCTCGATTACGGCATGGGCAACCTGAGGTCGGTGCAGAAGGCGCTGGAGTTTCTCGGCCACACCGCCGTCATCCAACCGCACCTGGAGGGCACGACCAAGCTGATCATCCCCGGGGTGGGCGCGTTCGGCGCCGCGATGGAGCGCATCGGGCCCCTGCGTGAAGAGATTCGCGCCTTCGCCGCCAGCGGAAAGCCGGTGCTTGGCATTTGCCTCGGGATGCAGCTTTTGCTCGACGAAAGCGAGGAACTCGGAACTTTTACCGGCCTCGGCTTGGTCCCCGGCAAGGTGAAGTACTTTCCCGCCGATATGGGGCTGAAGGTGCCTCATACGGGCTGGAACACCATCGAGCCCACGCGCGCCGATGGCCTTCTCGATGGGTTCGCGACGGGCGACCAGGTTTATTTCGTCCACAGTCTCTACACGGACTGCGCCAACCCTGCCGACGTCGCCGCGACGTGCCAATACGGCATGGAATTTGCTTGCTCCATTGAGCACGAGAACGTCTGGGGCACCCAGTTTCACCCCGAAAAGAGCGGTGCGGTCGGCCTGCGCATGCTGAGGAATTTTGTCGAATGCTGATCCTGCCTGCCATCGATATCCGGGGCGGCCAGTGCGTCCGGCTTCTTCACGGTGACTATGCCGCCGAGACCGTGTATTCGCTTGACCCCGCCGAAGTTGCGCTTGGCTTTGAGCAAGAAGGCGCGGAATGGATCCATGTCGTGGATCTGGACGGCGCGAAGTCTGGAGTAAGCGAGAACCTCGACGTGATTCGCCAGATTGTGCGCACCGTGAGCGTCCCAATCGAGGTCGGTGGAGGCGTGCGGACTCTGGAGCAAGCCCGCGTCCTCCTCGATGTCGGTGTGACCCGCGTTGTCCTCGGCACCGCCCTAGCGCGGGACCCGCAAGGTGCGGGAGCGATTTTGCGCGAACTGGGAGAAAGAGCGGTGGCCGGAATCGACGCCCGAGGCGGCAAAGCCGCCGTGGCAGGCTGGACCGAAGACAGCGGTATGGATGCGGTCGAGATGGCCCTCCGGCTTCAGGAGCAAGGTTGCCGACGGCTTATCGTCACCGATATTGCCCGCGATGGTGCCCTCACCGGGCCGAACTTGGAGTTTCTCCAAAGTTTTCTTTCCGTCGTCGAGATTCCCATCATCGCCAGTGGCGGAGTCTCCGAACTTGCCGACCTCATCGCGCTGCAGGCGCTCGAACCCAAGGTGGAGGGTGCCATAGTGGGCCGGGCGATCTACGAGAATCGGTTCACGGTTTCGGATGCCATTGCGCGCCTGAGTGCGTCCAAAGACTTAGAGCCATTGGAACCCGTCGTATAATCGCCCATCGGAGCCGACTATGTTTAACCTCAGTGAAGGACAGATTGCCTTGCTTATCCCCGTCTTTGCGTTGGCGATTCCGATCGTGGCAATCCTGACCCAGCACCAGCGAAAGATGGCCGAGATCATGCAAGGGAAGAAGCCCACGGAGGACTTCGCCTTTGGAAATCGCGATGCTGAAGTGCAGGCTTTGCGGCAGGAGCTTTACGAGCTGAAGCAACTGATCCATCAGCAGTCGATTGCGATCGACAACATTGCCTCGCTTTCTGCGCGAACTGCCCAGGGAGTTCCACCCGCCGTGCCGCCGGTGATGCCCTTCGAAGAGAGGCTCCACGGTCGATGAACCATATCCCGCCGGAGTTTTTCCCGATTTTCATCATCATGATGGTGCCGATCGTCGCCATCCTGACGCGGCACCAACAGAGGATGGCGCAGATCATTCACGGGTCCAATGCCCAGCAACTGCCCGATCCCGCGATTGCTCGCGAGACGGCGCGTGAGGTCTCCGAACTCCGCCAACTCGTCCACCAGCAGGCCATCGCCATCGACAACCTCACGCACGAAGTCCGGGCCCTTCGAACCTCCAGCCAGCCCGTCGAAGAGCGGCTCAAAGGCCTTTAGACTTCAGGAACTCGTAGCTCGAACGCAAGCAATCGAACGGATCGCGCTGGCATTCGTCTTGCTCCACTACCAGCCACTGCGTTCCCGCGCCCTTTGCCGCGGCGAGAATTGAATCCCAATCGAGGTTTCCTTCGCCGACCGGGGCCATCGCCGCGACGCCCTCGGCAAGGACCTCCTTGTCTTTCACGTGGATCACGCTGACTCGGCCCGAGGCCTTGGTCAGCCAAGCCGCCGGGTCTGCGCCCGCGTGGTTCACCCAATAAGTGTCGATTTCTAGGTGAAGGCTTGCCGGTCCGGTGAGGATCGTCTCCAGGTTCGGGCGGCCCGTGTCGGGGTTGCGTGCGAACTCCCAATCGTGGTGGTGGTAGCCCACCGTGATGCCCGCGGCTTCGTACAGATGGGCGACTTTCTCGTAGCCCTCGACGAATTGCGTGTACGCGGTCGGCCCCTTGCCGAATTCCCCAATGATCGCTCCCGGCGCGACGTAGGTGCTGCCCAGAATCTGTTGCTCCTCAATCGCCTCGGCGGCGTGTTCGAAGAGCCAGCCCACCGGGCGATGGGTGGCTATACACCGGATTCCGAGGTCGTCAAGAATCGTCCTTGCCTCGCTCACATTCACGCTGGCTTCGCCACCCCAGATGCAGCCGACCCCCGATAGCTGCACGGCCTCGTAGCCAATCGCTCCAATTCGCTCCAGCGAATCCACAAAGCCTTCCCGGGTGCGGGTGAATTCTCGCAAGGTGTAGTACTGAACGGCGATCTTCATTCCATCGGTTTACCCGAAGGAATCTCGGTCTCTTTGTCGAACAATGCCCCATGCTTCGCATTGGCATCCTTTCCGCCGCCCATGTCCACACGCCCAGCTATGTCCACTGCCTCAAGGGCCGTACGGACGCCCAGGTCGTAGGGGTTTGGGATCATGACGCCGAGCGCGGTCAGGGCTTTGCTGACCAGTTCGGCCTACCGTTCTTGGGCAATTTGGATGCTCTGCTCGAAGCCTGCGATGCTGTCGTCGTGACCAGCGAAAACCGACGCCACCTCGCCCTCGTGGAAGCTGCCGCGCGAGCAGGGAAGCACATCCTCTGCGAGAAGCCCGTCGTGACCTCGGAAGACGATGCCGTCGCCATCGAGAAGGTTATCATCGAGACCGGCGTGAAGTTCATGACCGCGTTCCCGTGCCGCTATTCGCCCGCGTTCCATCGCCTCCGCGACCGAATCCGCAACGGCGACATCGGCGAGGTCCAAGCGATTTGTGCCACCAACCGCGGCACCTGCCCGTTCCTTTGGTTTGTGAACCCGGAGGAATCTGGCGGCGGGGCCATGATTGACCACGTGGTCCATGTCACTGACCTTCTGCGAGCCCTCTTGGGCGAGGAGGTCGTGAACGTGCAGGCCCAAATCGGCAGCAACGTCTACGGGCAGACCTGGGACGACACTGCGATGCTGACACTTGAGTTTGCCAGCGGAATCTTCGCGACCCTGGATTCGAGTTGGTCGCGCCCCGCGAGCTTCCGCACTTGGGGCGACGTCACGTTGAACGTTGTCGGCACCAAGGGCGTGATCGAGCTCGACATGTTCGGCCAGGATCTCCAGCACTACCACCCGGGTGGAAAGTCGCATTCCGTAGTGAGCTACGGCAGCAACCTCGACCAAGCGATGGTCGATGACTTCGTCCACGCCGTCCTAACCGATGGACCGGTGCCGGTCACGCTCCACGATGGCCTCCAAGCCGCCCGAGTCGCAATCGCTGGGTATCGCAGCGCGAGCGCGGGACAGCCGGTTTTGGCCTGAGAGTGCGGAGCGCGGACGCCCCGTCCGCCACCGGAGCCTGGACGCCTCGTCCAAGCTGCTCACAGAAACCAAATCAAGCCAGTACAGCACTCTTAGAAGCGTCTTTTGTCCAGCATGCGGCCCGAAACAGACCGCGCGCTCATGCAGAACCCAACGCCAGCCCTGCAAGGGCGAAGCGGATCTGATTACTCCGACTCCGCATCCGGGGCGATCGCCTTGAAGGTGAACGCAGCCAGAATCGACCCCACAATCGGCCCGACGATGTAGATCCACAAATACTCGAACGATCCACTGCCCACCAACGCCCGCAAAACCGTCGCCGCCAACCCGGTCGCCGGGTTAAACCCTCCGCCCGAAATCGGCCCGCCCGCGATGATTGCGACCATGAACGTCGAACCGATCGCGAGCCCATAGAGTGGGTTCTCGGCGGTCTTGCGGTGCGTCGTCACGCTCAGCACCACGAGGCACAGCATGTAGGTGAAAACCATCTCGACCACCAACGCCTGCAGCAAGCTCGCGTCCGGCCCAGGCGCCATCCCCGGCGTTCTGCCCGTCACGAAGTACCCGACCGCGAAGGCTGCCAGCCCACCCAGCACCTGGGCCGCCATCAGCACCAGAAACTCAGGAAAAGTTTGCTTCCCCCGCAGCACCAACACCAAGGAAACCGCCGGGTTGAACTGCCCGCTGGAAAGGTGCCGCCCCACGTATACCAAGACCATCAACGCCCCGCCCATCGCCACCGGAGCCAGCACAAACGAGCCCCCCGCGACCAGCGCAATCACGAATAGGAATAGGAAAGTCCCGAGAAACTCAATAAATGGTCTCATGCGTCCCAAGACGAAGACGCCCGGATGCCCCAGAAGGATTCGCGGGCGTGCTGAGCTTGCGGCACGCGGAACGCGGCCGGTGTCGTTTGGCTGGCCGGTATGCGAGCGATGGCTCGTGCCCTCGCTCTCGCATTCCGCTTGCGGCTTGCGGCCCGTTGTTTGCCTTGCCGGTAGGCGAGGGATGGTTCGTGCCCTCGCGCAAGCACAGCCCTCTCACCCAACTTAACTCCCTGAAAATCCGCGGATTGTGCCGTACAATGAATGCAAAGCAGGAAGAAGGGCAACGATGTCCACGAAGAGCGAAGAAACAGAAACCCTTGACCAAGAGACCCTCAAGGCCCTTGACGATGGCATCAAGGCAGCCGAGAACGGACGGCGATGGACGCTGGAGCAAGCCATCCAGTTTGCCCGGAAGCGGCGAGAGGAATGGAAGGCGATCCCCGACGACCTGACCGCGTAGTCGCACTCGCCGACGAGGCTCTCCTCGACCTTGCGAACATCGACAACACGACTGCAACCACTTGGGGAGAAGCGCAAGCGGATCGGTACACCTCATTTCTGACTGTTGAAATGCGAGCACTGGCAGTCGCCCCTGAGACGGGGAGGCGAATTGAGGGAAGAGAGGAATATCGCACCTATCTCGCCAGGTTTAGCGGCAGCCGATGGTCACACGGGCACCGCATCCTCTACCGCGAGATTGAGGGGGGCATTGAGGTAATCCGAATACTCCACTCACGCATGGATCTGCGCCGACACGTTCCGAAAGGCGGCGACTGATCGGTTGACCTCTTCTCTGATTCCGTACGAGAGAACGGTGGCTGATGGCAACGACGACTTCGCACACTTAGTTACCTTCACACCCCCGGGGCGCACTAAAATTAAGTGGAAAATCAAGTCCTTGCCGCCTGCGGTTTGCGGCACGCGGCCTGCAGCCCGTTTGTTTGCCTTGCCGGTAGGCGAGGGATGGTTCGTGCCCTCGTCAGAGACATTCTCGCCGTCAAGGGAAAGGGAAGGAAATTGGCGCGCTCGATAGGACTCGAACCTACGACCCCCAGCTCCGCAAGCTGATGCTCTATCCACTGAGCTACGAACGCGCGTGATCAGGAATTGTACCTCAGCCGATCACAGGTTGAGGATCCTCGCGGCGGTTTCCATGTCCTTATCGCCCCGGCCACTCATGTTCACGAGAACGCGGGTGCCTTCGGGCAACAAAGCACGGTCGTGCAACGGCGCAAAGGCGTGGGCGGTTTCGAAGGCGGCAATCAGGCCCTCCGACCGTGCGACCCAAGTCAAAGCGCTGAGCGCGTCCTCATCGGTCACGGCCATGTACTCGGCCCGGCCGAGGTCCTTCAGGTAGCTATGCTCCGCACCGACGCCGGGATAATCGAGGCCAGCCGAAACCGAATGCGTGCCGATGACTTGGCCCGCGTCGTCCTGCATCAGGTAGCTGTAGGAACCATGCAA
>JBMOJD010000069.1:0-18674 GCA_049317025.1 Fimbriimonas sp.
AGCTCCACCTTTATGGTCACGATCGACGCGGGGGGCAACTCCAAATCTAGGCCCGTAGGATCCACCCGGTAGCCGGTGAATGCTTGGGGACTCACGCGATCGGGGTCATCGAACGTGTTGTGACTCGTCAACGACTCACCGACCAAGATCCGCGCACTTTCCAGAACGGGATCGGCCAATCCGCCAATTCTCACCGTCACCGCACTCGTCGGGTCGGCGTTGATGAGGCTGATGTAGGTCGCGTCGGACTGCGAGGCGGTTGCGGAAACCGTAGGGATTGAGCTACCGCTTACAGTCGTGTTTGGCGTTTGGATATCGAGGGGGATCTGTTGGCCACCCTGGTGGACTTGGTACATTTCGAAGGCCCAGTAGGTCGGGGTCCGGAGCATACGGGGGCCGTCGGTGAGGATCATGGCCTGGAGCACGTTGACCGTCTGGGCGATGTTGGCCATCGTGATTCGGTCGGCATGGTGGTGGAAGATGTGGAAATGGATGGCGGCGACCATCGCGTCGCGCATCGAGTTCTGTTGGTAGAGGAAGCCGGGGTTGGTGCCGGGCTCGGGGGCGAACCAGGTGCCCCACTCGTCGACGATCATGCCGACTTTCTTGTCGGGATCGACTTTGTCCATCTCGTCGATGTGGCCCTGGATCAGGGAGTCCATGGCGAAGGCGTGGGAAAGAAGATCGACCCAGCCTTCGAAATCAAACTCAGTGGCGAGGCCGCTCGGGGGCCATTTGCCACCGTTGAGCGTGTAATTGTGGACGGAGAGCCCGTTCATGTGGTTGCCCGCACGCTCCATGAGCACCTTTGTCCAGTTCGTATCGCGGTTGTTGGCGCCGCAGGCGATGCGGTAGATCTGGTTGCCGGAATAGTTGCGGACAAAGGTGTTGTAGCGGCGGTATTCGTCGGCGTAATACTCCGGTCTCATGCTGCCGCCGCAGCCCCAGCTCTCGTTGCCAACGCCAAAATAGGGGATCTTCCAGGCCTTTTCTTGGCCGTTTTTGCGCCGGAGGTTGGCCATGGGCGAGGACGCATCGGAGGTCATGTACTCCACCCAATCCTGCATCTCTTTGATCGTGCCGCTGCCGACGTTGCCGCAGATGTAGGGCTTGGTGCCGAGCTGATCGCAGAGATCAAGGAACTCGTGGGTGCCGAAGTGGTTGCTCTCGACGACCCCTCCCCAGTGGGAGTTGTAGATGCCGGGGCGGCTCTCGCGGGGGCCAATTCCGTCCATCCAGTGATACTCGTCGGCGAAGCAGCCGCCGGGCCAGCGGAGGACGGGCACCTTGATGGCCCTTAGCGCTTGGACAACATCGTTGCGGATTCCGCGCGTGTTGGGGATGGGCGAATCCTCCCCGACCCAGAAGCCCTCGTAGATGCAGCGCCCGAGATGCTCGGAGAAGTGCCCGTAGATGTTCGGGTTGATCGTGGGGGCGGATTCGCTTGGTTGGAGGGTGACGGTCGCTTGAAGATTCGACATTTGATTGTATTCCCTTGTCGGAATATGCTTTTTACCCCGATTGCGCGCGAATCTGGCCCATACTGGATTTGGCCAGCGTTCCCGCCATGATCCAAAATATTCGCGACCTCAATGCTCGGGAGAGCATCCATATTTTTCGAGCGTTGGGCTCGGAAACCCGCGTGCGGCTGCTGGAGCTGCTCTCGGAGCGCGAGATGAACATCATCGAGCTGAGCGCGGCGCTCTCGCTGACCCAGCCGAGCGTGACCAAGCACGTGCAGCTTTTGGAAGAAGCGGGACTGGTCGCTAGCGAGTACATCGCGGCGCCGCAGGGAATGCAAAAGAAGTGCCGCCGAGTCTACGAGCGAATCGTGGTGGACCTCGCTCCGGCGGTGCCGGACCACGGTTGCGTAGCCGAGATCGAGCTTCCAGTGGGCATGTATTCCTCGGTCGAGGCGATCCCGACGTGTGGGCTGGCTACTCGCGATAAATTTATAGGTCTGATCGATAGCCCTCTCTCTTTCTATCTGCCCGAGCGGTCGCAAGCGGAGATTCTTTGGTCAGCGGGTGGTTGGATCGAGTACGCGTTCCCGAACACAATCCCCCTCAATGCCTGCATCCAGAGCATCGAATTGGTGGCGGAAGTCGGCTCGGAGGCGCCCGGATACAACAACCATTACCCTTCCGACCTGACCCTGTGGATCAACGATGTCGAGATCGGCACGTGGTGCTCGCCGGGAGATTACGGCGGGGTCCGGGGGCAGTTGAACCCGAGTTGGTACCCGGACAATATGAACCAGTCGGGTCTGCTTAAGATCTGGCAACTCGACCCCGCCGGTGCCTCCATTGATGGGATCAACATCTCGGATGTCTCGGTGGATGAGCTGAACATTCGGCCTTGGCAGGTGACGAAGGTGAAGCTGGGCATCAAACCGGACTCGATCAATCAGGGTGGTTTCACGCTGTATGGCCGTGGATTTGGAAATTACCAACTAGGAATGATCCTTCGGATCAAATACGACCAGCCCGAGGCTCTCGAAGTCGTCGGTCGAAGGCAGCAACCAGCTGTGCGTGAGGTCGCGCGGCCTCTTCGCAAGCGTCTTTCCGGCTCGCTGAACTGAGGAAATCTGCGGAAACACAGACACAAAAAAATGTGGAGTGTATTCACACTTTCCTATAGTATGATGTAGTGGTCGGTGGGACCAAGGGTGCTCGACGGCGAGGAAGCACTCGCAGCCGAACACAAAATCCGCGTTTCTCACTGGAGAGAACTATGTATTCGAAGAAGAACGCCTTTACACTCATTGAACTGCTGGTGGTCATTGCGATCATCGCGATCCTTGCCGCCATCCTCTTCCCCGTCTTCGCCCAGGCCAAGACCGCGGCGAAGAAGACCTCTTCGCTTTCGAACGTGAAGCAGCTCGGACTTGGTGCCGTAATGTACGCGGGCGACTACGACGATGTGTTCCCCGATCAGCAGCGCGACGCCAACGGCTTCCCCAACTGGACGGCCGGCTCGGGCTTGCCCCTCGGATTCATGGACCCTGCCGAACCCCAGAACTGGGGCAAGGGAATCTACCCCTACGTCAAGAGCCTTGAGCTCTACAAGTCCAGCGCCCAGAAGATTGCTGCCGGAGTGCCTTGGAGCTACTCCGACCTTCAGGGTGCGGGCAACTCCAGCTACGCTTGGAACGGCAACGTCCTCGGCCAGTCGCAGACCAATATCAGCGCGGTCGCCGAAGTGATCATCATGCAAGGCAAGATCGACACTGGCCGCGAGGCCTTGGTTCAGCCCACTCCGTTCTCGAAGTCGCCCAAGCTTTGCAACGGCGTCGACATCAACTGGATGGGCAACAACTACGACAAGGGCGATGTTTACGCCTTCGCCGATGGCCACGCCAAGTTCATGAAGCGCAATGCGGTCAAGTTCCGCAACTTCGGAATGAGCGGAGTCGTGCACAAGTTCATGACCGGCAGCTACGTCGGTGATGTGGACAACACGGCCAACCTCAGCGAACCGACCGCTCTCACCAACAACTGGGAAACTTGGGGCGAATGCGACCTCGCTGGTCTCTAAGCTGACCGACTAACCCTACCCCGCGTGGTGTTTTGCCACGCGGGGCCCAAGCTTCTTATGAAACAATCACCCCGAAATCTTTGGATCGTCGCTCTCGCCCTTGGCGCGATCACTCTCTTTGCCGCCGGATGCAAGGAAGGCGATGACGTCGATCCTGCCATCCGCGAATCGGCCCGAAAGCAGCGCGAATCGGCTCGACCGAAGAGCGATGCCCTCGCTCCGGGCCAGCCGGGTGCACCTCCTGCCGGCACCAATCCGAACGGTTCTAGTCCTGACGGTTCCAGACCTCGCTAAAGCCAAACTCTGATGCTCTCGCTCCTAGCCATGGCTATCACTTGGGTCCAAACTCCGGCGGAATTCCCGTTTGACGGTGCGTCCATGGGGGATGGCCACGACCCGAGCATTGTGCGCATCAAGGGGAAGTACTTCTGCTTCCTGACGAGCGGAAACTCGTTTTCGCCGATCAAGTCTTCGTCTGACCTTCGCACTTGGAAGGACGAGGGCCCGGCATTAGCCGATGGTCCGGCTTGGCTGAAGGCGGCGATTCCGGACCACCGCTCGATTTGGGCCCCGATGGCCCTCGTGGTGGGCGACAAAGTGCGGCTCTACTATTGCGCCAGTGAGAAATTCGGCTCGAACACCTCCTATATCGGGGTGGCCGAGAACGCAAACTTTGACCCTGAGCATCCGACTTCGGGATGGTCGGACCTAGGTAAGGTTTTAGATAGCAAGGCGGGCAAGGACAACTTCAACGCGATTGACCCCGACGTTCTGATCGACGAGAAGGGGCGCCATTGGATCGTCTACGGCTCCTACTGGTCAGGAATTTACCTGAATGAGCTGGACCCCAAGACGGGCAAGCTGTTGGATCCCGAGCGACCCGCTATTGCCGTCGCCAGTAACTCCGAAAGGGGCAACCCTTTGGAGGCTCCCGCGCTGGCTTATCATGATGGTTACTACTATCTCTTCGTTACCTATGGGCTCGCGGCTCAGGGCGTGCGAAGTACTTACCGGATGATGGTCGGTCGCTCTACGTCACCATCGGGGCCGTACGTGGGATATGATGGCAAGCCTATGACCGAAGGTGGCCATACCGACGTTCTCAAGAGTTCGCCACCGATGTTTGGTCCCGGTGGTGGCAATGTCTTTCGCGGTGCGGATGGCGATCTCTATATGGCCTACCACTATTACGATGCCCGTCGGTACTGGGTGAACGACATGTGGGGAAGGCCGACGGTCCAGGTCCGCAAGATTGTTTGGGGTGCTGACGGATGGCCCTTGCCGGGGTTGCCGGTGGGCGAGACCGTCGCGAAGGCACCAGTTAAGCCCGATGGCGAATGGATTCATCAGGCCGACTTCGCCCAGCCAGGCCGCATTCGGTTGCTCGCGAATGGTCGGATAGAATCGGAAGCCGGAAGCGGCCAGTGGCAAATGAGCGGGCAAACTTTGACCATGACTTGGACTCGCGGCGACAAGACTTTCGTGGACACTCTGGCGTACGGCCCGGGCTACTACGTGGGACGCAACCAAGCCGGGAAGGTGATTCGGGGAGTCAGGGCGAGTGCCAAGCTTCCGTAATCCCTTCGTCAACCTCGGGATGCATGGCTCGATTCTGGGGCTCTGCGCCTTAGTGGCGGTCCTTGGTCTGACCCGATCATGCGACGTGGTGGCAATCGGCCCCAAGAAAGCACGGGTCGACCTGACCTTCTGGAATGGCTTCACCGGACCCGATGGCCGGACGATGCTGGGCATCATCCGCGAGTTCAATCGCGAGAATCCCGATGTCCAGGTTTCGATGCAACGCATGGACTGGGCGACTTACTACAACAAGCTCATGGTCGCGGCCATGGATGGTCGCGGGCCGCAGCTCTTTGTGGTCCACGCAAGCACGCTGCCGCGCATGACCCGAGCTGGCTACATCGAGGATTCCAGTCGGCTCTATGAGGGGCCAGATGCGATTCCGGCTGATGACTTCGACCCGTACGTGCTGCAGCAAGTGAAGTTTGGCGAGGAGTCGGTCGGGGTCCCGCTCGATATCCACCCCCAGGGCATGTATGCCAACGTCGAGTTCCTGAAAGCCGCGGGCTTTGTTGATTCGCGTGGCAGGGCGGTGCCGCCGCGGAACCGGGAAGAGTTCATGCGCGCACTGCGCACGCTCACAGTAAAGGCGGACGGCGGGACTCGGTGGGCCTTCGCCCTTACGTTGTGGCGCAACAATTTTCAGGCACTGATACCGCAGTTCGGAGGGCGATATCTGGATGAAGCGGGCAATGCGGACCTCAACAACCCGGGCAACGTGGCCGCGCTGCAGTTCCTTGGCGATATCTCGCGCGAGAAGCTGATTCCTCCGCCGGAGAACGGTCTCGGCTGGGTCGGCTATCGCCAGAAGAAAGTCGCTCTTGTTTGGGACGGCGTCTACATGCTCGGAGATCTATTGCGGTTGCAGGGGCTCGACTACGTGGCCGCGCCGATCCCGGAGATCGGTCCGAAGCCGGGAACGATGGCGGATTCGCATGTGCTCTGCATTCGCCGCGGGCTTGCACCAGCTCAGCGTGAGGCGGCCGAACGCTTCATTCGCTATCTCAGCGCCCACAGTTTGGAGTGGGCGGCGGCCGGGCAGGTGCCAGCGCGTCGTAGTGTTCGGGAGACGCCCGAATTTGCCGCGATGCCAGTGCAATCCGCCTTCGCGAGCCAGATTCCCGGAATGCTCTACCCGCCGCGAACGCCGGTCCTCTTTGAAGTCACTTTGGAGATTGATCAAGCGGTCGAAAAGGTGATTCGAGGCAATTCGGATGCCAAAACGGCTTTGGACATTGCCAACCGGAACGCCCAGAAAGCCA
The DNA here is from genome assembly GCA_049317025.1 of Fimbriimonas sp. GTDB lineage: Bacteria > Armatimonadota > Fimbriimonadia > Fimbriimonadales > Fimbriimonadaceae > Fimbriimonas. The sequence continues at coordinate 6,378 of JBMOJD010000069.1, forward strand.
TCGACCGAGACCGAAGCGAACAGACGCACCGGGTGGCCCCATGACCCAGAAGCGACTCATGCACCGGACGGGCTACCTGTTCCTCGCCCCCTATGCGGCCTCGTTCCTGGTGTTCGTGGTCCTGCCGATTGCGGTTTCGCTCGTCCTCTCGTTCATGCGGTTCGACCTGACGGCGCAGTCATCGGCGGGCTTTGTTGGGGGCGATAACTACCGCGACGCGGTGGCCGATCCATACTTCTGGTCTGCGGTTCGAGCCACCCTCTTGTTCGCAGTGATGATCGTGCCGGGGCTCATCGTGGTTGGGTTCTCGATGGCGCTGGGCATCAACGCCATGTCTCGGGGCCAAGCGACGGTGCGCGCACTCGTGTTTTTGCCGGGGATGTTGAATGTCGCGATCACCGGCATCCTGTGGCAATGGTTCTTCAACGGGCAGTTTGGCCTCTTCAACTTTCTGCTCAAGAAACTCGGCGGAGCGGGGCAGCCATGGCTATCGGACAAGGCATTTGCGATGCCGAGCATCGTCCTGATGAGCGTCTGGTGGACGGTTGGGGGCACCGCGATCATCCTCCTGACCGCGCTGCAGCAGATTCCCGGGCAGTACTTTGAGGCCGCCGCCCTGGATGGAGCCGATACCCCGAAGCTCTTTCGCCACATCACCGTGCCCCTGATGCGGCCCGTGCTATCGTTCGTGATGGTCACGACCTCAATCGCGGGCTTCCAGATGTTTGGCCAGGCCTTCATGCTGACCCGAGGCGGTCCCGAACTCAGTACGCGCGGCGTCTCGCAATACATCTACGAGACTGCATTCAACAGCTACCGAATGGGTTACGGCGCGGCAATGAGTTGGCTTCTGTTTGGGCTGATATTCGTCTTTGGCGCGTTCCAATACCGGATGATGCGGAGGCGGGCATGAGCCAAAACGTCTGGCGCACGGTAAACCGAATCGTGATGCAGGTGGTCGGCGCGGTGATGGTTTTGCCGCTCTTTCTGATGCTGCTCACCTCGATGAAACCCGAAGCCGAGGTGCTGAACCCGGAGAATGTGGTGCCGCGCGTTTGGACGGTCGCGAACTATCTCCAGGTGATCGGCTGGGCGGAGGAAGCCCCGTTTGGACGGTGGTTCTCGAACAGCGTTTTCGTTTCGTCGGCGGTGACGCTTGGCGTGATCCTCTTTTCCGCCATGGGAGCGTTCGCGATCAAGCGCCTGAAGGTCCCCGGTGGTCAGGCATTCTTGGCCATTATCATTGCCAGCATGATGGTGCCGGGGCAGCTCTTCTTGGTCCCGCTCTATCTGATACTTAGCAAGCTCCATTGGCTGGATACCCCGGCTGCCCTCATCGTCCCCGCGACGGCAGGAGGCTTTGGTATCTACATGCTCTCGCAGTTCATGGAAGATATGCCCTTGGCAATTGAGGAAGCGGCCCTTCTCGATGGTTGCTCGCCTGCGCAACTCTTTGTGCACCAGACTTTGCCCCTTTGTGCTCCCGCAATCTCGACCTTAGCCGTCTTCACTTTCATTGGTTCTTGGAACGACTTCATGGGGCCACTGGTCTTCATGGATTCGGTCCGAAACTACACACTGCCCGTAGGAATCGCCCTTTACCAAACATCTTATTACACCGAATATGGCCTTACGCTGGCCACCAGTGTGCTCGCTATCGCTCCGCTTCTCTTCATCTTTGCCATCTTTCAACGTCAAATCGTTTCGAGCATGGCTGCTTCCGGACTCAAAGACTAACTTCGAACCTATCTTATGAACAAGACAACGATCCACCTTCATCCGGCCTTCCGAATTGACCAAGTTGACCCACGGGTATTTGGTGGCTTCCTTGAGCACTTGGGCCGGGCCGTTTATGAGGGTGTGTATGACCCCAGCTCTGCCCATGCCGATGAAGATGGATTCCGGACTGACGTCATGGAGGCTCTGCGAAAACTGCGGTTCACAGCCATGCGCTATCCGGGAGGCAACTTCGTCAGCGGTTACGACTGGATGGATGGCGTGGGTCCCCGCGACAAGCGGCCCAGCAAGATGGACCTCGCTTGGTTGAGCTTGGAGCCGAATACCTTCGGGACCGACGAGTTCATGCGCCTCTCCAAGAAGATGGATTGGACGCCAATGATGGCGGTCAACCTAGGCACGGGAACCCCGGCAGAAGCGCGCAACTGGCTCGAATACTGCAACGGTAAGGCGGGTTCGTACTACGCCGATTTGCGCATTGCCAATGGAACGACTGAGCCCCATGATATCAAGCTCTGGTGCCTGGGTAATGAGATGGATGGGCCATGGCAGATCGGGCATGTCCCGGCGGAGCATTACGCCATTCGCGCCCAACAAACTGCGCGATTAATGAAGATGTTCGATCCGAGTGTCGAACTCGTCGTCTGCGGTTCATGCGCTCCCGAATTGAAGACATACATGCATTGGGATCGCGAGGTGTTGGAATACCTCTCGAATGATGTCGACTACATCAGTCTCCACCGTTACGTCGGGAACTCGGCGAACGATACGGAAGACTTCCTCGCCTGTGGAGTTAGCATCGACAAGCAGATTGAAGAGCAAGATGCCGTTTGCCAATTCGTAGCAGCAGCCAAGCGTTCCAAGAAGAAGGTCAAGCTGAGCTTTGATGAGTGGAACGTCTGGTACAGGGCAAGAGAAGGCGTCCACGTCGATGGCAAGGGCAAGATTGCTCCCCCGCTCCTGGAAGAGGTCTACAACCTCGAAGATGTCCTCGTAGTCGCGCAGTTCCTGAACTCCTTCATTCGCCATGCTGATTCGGTGAAGATCGCCAACATCGCCCAGATCGTGAACGTCATCGCCCCGATCCTTACCCGTGGTGATGAGATGCTGATCCAGAGCATTTTCTATCCGATCATGATGTTCGCCGAGCGGCGCGACGGCATCGCGCTTCAGGTCGCGGTCGATGGACCGATGGTGAACTCGAAGAGCTTCGGTGAGGCACCGGTCATCGACACGTCCGCCATCCTCAATGGTTCCGAGTTGAGCGTCTTTGCCGTCAACCGCAGCCCGGAGGAAGCGATGGAGATCGTCGTGCAACTCGGCCAGGGCCAGATCACGGGCGTTGTGAATGCGGATATCGTTTACGGCACCGACCCCAAGGCGGCGAACTCGTACGAGAACCCTGAGGTCGTGACTCGCCAAGCCTTCACAGACATCACAGTTGCCAACGGGCGTGCCGTGCTCCAAGTTCCTGCACTCTCCGTTGTCGCCATGACGTTCGATCTGGACCTCTGATCAGGACGCCAGAATCGGCCCCGATCTGCCGCTCGCTCGGCGAATCGGGGCCGCCAGACGGGTATCTTGGAGGTAAGAAAGCGCGCGCGAGTCGATTTTATCCACGTCTCGGGCCCAGCCCGAAGTGACTCATGCCCAAACCTCCCAAGAAATTTTTCAAGAAAGACGGACCGCCCAAATTTGCCAAGGCAGCTAAGCCATACGTGCGGAAACCCAAGCCCGGCGCTCCCGAGGGAGCCGCGGACAGCGCTCCCAAGCCAGCTAGCGCGCCTACTCCTTCGTCCGGATTCGTCCCGCCGACCAAGCGAAAATTCCCCCTCAAGGATCGCGGCGCGCGACCCGAGCGGCCGGACCGGCCCTACCGCCCCGGCAAAGCCGAGCGCGATGCCACGAAGCCAGTGGTCGCGAAAGCCGACGTTCCTGAAGTGCCGGAAGTCGTCGAGGAACTGCCACCGTTCACGGAACTCGGACTTTCCGAGCAGATTCTGAAGGCCGTCACGGACCTGGGATTTGAGGCCCCGACCCCAATTCAAGCGCGGTCCATCCCCATCCTGCTTCAGGGCCGCGACCTCCTTGGCCTGGCGCAAACCGGTACGGGCAAAACGGCGGCGTTCGCGCTTCCATTGCTCCAGAAGCTCGATTTGTCTCGCAACGACACCCAGGCGCTGGTTCTTGCCCCGACTCGCGAACTCGCGGTCCAGGTTGCCGATGGCATCCACAAGTTCGCCAAGCACCTCGGAGCCAAGGTTATCCCGGTCTACGGAGGCCAACCCATCGACCGCCAACTTCGCGCCCTCCGCAACGGTGCCCACGTGGTGGTGGGTACGCCGGGACGAATCCAGGATCACCTCCGTCGTGGCTCGCTGCACCTGAACACGATCACGATCTGCGTGCTGGATGAAGCGGACGAGATGCTCGCGCTGGGCTTCCAGGAAGACATCGAGTCGATCTTGGCCGAGCTGCCGGATGAACGCCAGTTGGCTTTCTTCAGCGCGACGATGCCCGCCCGCATCAACCTCCTCACCCAGAAGTTCCTGCGCGACCCCGTCCGCGTTGCCATCGAGAGCAAGCGCCGCACCGTCGACAACACGAACCAAGCCTACTACGAGGTCCCTCGGGGCAAGAAGCTCGATGCTCTGGTGCGGGTCTTGGATATGGAGACCCCTGGGCCGACCATCGTATTCTGCCGGACTCGCCAGGACACTCAAGATCTCGCCGATGCCCTCAGCTTCCGTGGCTATGGCGCGGAGCCGATTCATGGCGACATGGGACAGACCGAGCGCGACCGCGTGATGAAGAGGTTCCGGGATGGACAAGTTGACCTCCTGATCGCGACCGATGTCGCCGCCCGTGGCCTCGACATCGAGACCGTGACCCACGTCATCAACTACGACATCCCTTGGGACGTCGAGCAGTACATCCACCGAATTGGCCGCACGGGTCGTGCGGGCCGGACCGGCGACGCCATCACCCTCGTCGAAGGACGCGAGCGTCGGCAGCTGCAGAACATCGAGCGCATGATCGGGGCGACGATCAAGCCGGCCCGAATTCCGACCGTGGCGGATATTGCCGCGCGTCGGCGTGAGGTCTTCAAGGAATCGATCCGCGAGACCCTGCGCAGCGCCGACATTAGCAATCAACTCGCCACGGTGGGTGAGCTTGCGGAAGAGTTCGAACTCGCGAATCTGGCCGCCGCCGCGCTCCACATGCTCTGGATGAACACCCACGGCGAGACTCCCGATAACGTGGAAGAGCATCCGGTGGAGTACGAGCAGAGGCCAGAACTCGGAATGGCGAAGATCTTCGTCGGCTTGGGACGTCAAGACAACCTTCGCCCCGGTGACCTCGTCGGTGCGATCAGCAACGAGACGGGGATGCCAGGCAAGATGGTTGGCGCGATCGAGATCCTCGACCACGCTGCCTTTGTCGAGGTCCCGATGGCGAATGCGGAGCAGGTGATTGAGGCCTTGCGGAACACGAAGATTCGCAACCGCAAGGTCAAGGTCGAGCTAGCTCGGCCGCCGGGAATGATGGACTAACGGATTCGGACCTGGCAGAATAAGTGATGCTCGCTTTTCTGCCCTGGGTCCTTCTGGCTTCTCACCTAACACCATCGACGGGCCAAAATCAGGCGGTGAACAGCGCCATCGTCCCCGTGACCCACAACCGCGACTTCCCGCTCTACGATTGGATGCCGCGGCACGAGACGATCTTGGCCCACCACCTTAAGTTCAAGCCCGACGTGGTCTTCATCGGCGACTCCATCACCCACCGCTTTGGGGGCGAGCCCATCGGCACCACCACGGACCACACCCCGCTGACCGGGAAGCCGGTCTGGGACAAGCAGTTCGCGCACTGGAAACCCTCGAACCTTGGATTTGGTTACGACCGCACCGAGAACGTCCTCTGGCGCATCCAGCATGGGGAGATCGATGGCATTCGGCCCCGCGCATTTGTCTTCCTCATTGGCACCAACAACCTGGGCCTCAACACTCCCGAGCAAATCCGTGACGGCATGGTCGCGATCCTGGACGCAGTCCACGCCAAGCACCCCCGTGCCCAGCTGCTTGTCCTCGGCCTTCTGCCCCGCAACCAATCACCGAACGCCCCCGAGCGAGCAACTGTGAAGGCCATCAATGCGCTCTATGCTGGCATCAAGAAACCCAAGGTCGAGTTCCTCGATATCGGCGACCGGTTCTTGGAGCCAGATGGATCAATTTCGACCAATGTGATGTTCGATTTCTTGCATCCAATGGAGCTTGGTTATGCAAAATTTGCCGAGGGAATCGTGCCGACATTAGCAAAGTGGCTAGACCACAAGTAAATTGCTTAACGAGAAGATTTAGGGGCAAAAACTGCACCGTTTTGCCCTCTCTAAGAGCTTAATCGTGTTAGGATAGAAGGGAAACGAGCGGCAATTGCCGCGTTTAGGAGCTCCAAAGATGAAGCGTGCCTTTACACTGATTGAACTACTCGTCGTCATTGCGATCATCGCAATTCTCGCTGCCATCCTCTTTCCCGTTTTTGCCCAGGCGAAGGCCTCGGCCAAGAACTCCTCGACTCTCAGCAACCTCAAGCAAGTCGGCTTGGCGTCAATCATGTATTCGTCGGACTACGACGATGCCATCATCCCCTGGGAACACCAGGACAATCCATGGACGCCCTGGCCGATTTTGATCCAGCCATACGTCAAGAACACGAGCCTTGTGTTCGACCCCACGCGCCAGGTGCCCTGGGTGCCGATCGACAAGAACAACGAATGGGGCTGGAACACCACTCTGGCCATCAACGCGTACACATATGCCTCCGCACCCTCATGGCCCAATCTGAACACCCAGACAAAAGTTGAGCACATGAGCGAGCGAATCGCCTTCACCGTGCAAGGCGATCCCACGGTGATGGGCGACTGGTGGCGCGGCTACTGGCGTCAGCACTGGTTCGATGCCCAGCGCTCGGCGTGCCCCAAGACGAACGACTATAAGGCGACCGAACCTTGGTGGGCCTGGCAGTACAACCGCGTCTATCAGGGCGCAAAGGATTACCATCAGGGCAACCTGATCGCCGCCTTGGGCGACGGCCATGCCAAGAGCTTCCCGCTCGCCGGAGTGACCTATCGAGCCGAGGATTCGGGCGATTACGGCGACTGTGAATGGACCAACTTCCATGCCTTCGCGTGGGGCGGCCAGACTCCGAATGCGCGCCAGGAGCAGATGATGCGGTTCTGGGGCAAATGGTGGGACCTGCGTTGGTAAAGGAACCCGTCAAACCCGGTGTGGCGATTGCGGTGGTGATCATTGTGATCGCCATCGCCGCCATCGTCTACACCCAGGCCACGAAGGAAACGACCGGAGTCGTCAGCGGCGAAATCCCCGGCAACAAGTCTGGGGCCGAGGCGCGGGCGGAGGCCATGAAGGCGGGTCCGCCGCCGGGACCGCCACTTCCGACCGGGAAGGCACCGGATGGTCCAGTGCGTCGGCCGGGACTTTAGGGGGCCTTGGGCCCTCGGCCCGCTTGCGGCTAGCAGCTTACGGCTAGCCGCAAGCGGGGATTGCAGTGGGCAGTTTCAGCGAGGCGGAACGATCCTTCGGCATCTCTAGCCGCAAGCCGCTCGCCGCAAGCCGCGAGCTATTCTGCGATTTCCGCCAGACACGTCTCCAGCAAAGCCAGGAATGCGTCGATGTCTTCGGCGGTGACGCTCAGATTCGGGCGGGTCCGGATCGATCTGTTTCCGGCACCGAGCAGGAGTAAGCCGTGATCCCGCAGCGCATGACCCACAAGTTGGCTGCGCCGGGCCGGAGTGTCAAGCGAGAAGCCTTGGTAGAGTCCGAGGCCGCGGACGTTGGAGGCAAACGGGCAGCCCGAGACCACCCGCTTCAGGCCCGCTTCCAATCGCGCGCCATTCTCGGCGGCGAGGCCGATGAGGCCCTCGTCTTCCACGATCTTCATCTCCTGAACCACGCGCACCATGTCGGCGAGCGTGCCGCCCCATGTGGAGTCAAGGACACCGATGTCATCCAAGGGCTCGCGCATGTAGACCACGCCGCAGCCGAACTTCTTGCCACTCGCCACCGCCTGGGGGGCGTGGGGGAGGTCGAAGTGGTCGAGGCCCCACATCTTGCCCGTCGCGCCAAGGCCAGTTTGGACTTCGTCGAAGCCGAGATAGACGTCGTGCTCATGGCAGAGGCGGGAGAGGCCCTGGAAGAACTCGGGAAGGGCCATTCGGTGCCCGCCCGCTCCCTGGATCGGCTCCACGATGATGCCCACGATCTCGTCACGCATCAGCGAGAGGGCCGATTCAAGCTGCTCAAGGGCACGGACCGCCGCTTTCAGGTTCACCGTGTGGCTTTGGTCGCTGTCGAAGCTGGGGAACGGAAGCTTGACGTTTCCGCCGCTGGTGAGGCCGTGGAAGTCTTTCGTTGCCACGGGATCGATCGTTTGGGTGATTCCGAGGGCGAAAACGGTGCGCCCATGAAATGCGCGGTCGAAGTAGAGGAAGCGTCGGTTGGTATGGGTACGGCCGCGGTTCAGTTGCTTCTGGTTGAACTTGGCTACCATGTATTTCATCATGTTCTCGACCGCTTCCGCACCCGAGTTCACGCAATACACTTCGACCTGGTCGCCCATCGAGGCCGGGGCAAGGCGGATGAGCATCCGGTAGTAGTCCAGGCACTCTTGGGTCAGGAAGTCCGGGTTGGCGACCTTGTTGTTGGCGGCGAGGACGAGGCGTTTCACGTAGTCCGGCTCACTCAAGCGCGGGTGGTTGTGGCCAATCAGCTTGCTGCCGTAGTAGCCCGCCCAATCGAAGAGCCGCTGACCGTCCACCGTCTGCAGCCACATGCCCTCGCAACTCGCGAGGTCAAGGGCAAATGGGTAGGGCGTGGCAATGACGTACTTGCCCAATTCGTCGAGCATCCGCGCCGAAATCGGCCCTGGCAAGGTGAGCGGAGTGGACGCGCGAGGAGCCAAGACTTTTTCCATGGGAATGTCTATTGTGACATAGCACCCCCACGGGACCCCGGGTTAGTGCGGGTGGCGGTGGGTCTGCAGGTGCTGCTGCAAAAGGTCCAAGCCGAAGTCGCCGTTGAAGTCACGCCAGACGGCGTGAACGTGGTTCGCATCATTCTGGGTGTTGTCGTATTCGATCAGGAACGACGGACCCTGGATGCGATAGTAGTGGCCTTCGCCGCGCTTTCGTCCTCCCATCCAAGCGAAGACGACCTGATCGAAGGGAGACTTTCGCAGAGCCTGAAGCCTCGCGCGGGCGACCGAGGGTAGCTGGATGGAGGCGTGTTCCTCGACCAAAGTCATCAGCAAACCGCGCTGGGCCGCCGTCATCTGGCTGACGGGCAGACCTTGGCGACTCTCGATGGCGACCTTTCGCTTGTTGCCGGTGAGGATCTCGGGCGGGGCGGTTTCGCTGAGCAGGGCGGTTTTCAGCTGGTCGGCGGTGAGGCCGGTGACCAACTCGCGGGCGAGGTCTTCCTCCACGCCGAGGATGCGGGTGCCCTTCAGAAGGCCCGAGCGGACCTCGGCGGGGTTCGTGCCGAGGAACTGGGGCGTGGTCGCGAGCAGTTTGCCGTTGGCGAGGGTCCATTGGAGCGAGATATGGTGTCCTTCGAAGCGCCAGCCCCAAGCGCCTTTCGCGCTAGGTTCGCCGAAAATCGAGAAATAGTAGCGGGTGTAGTCTCGGCCCGGGTTTCCGTTTTCGATATCGCGGAGAACGTTCTCCAGCGATCGGATGCCCTCGATTGTCTTGTAGCCGGACGCGGAAAGGGAAGCCTTGAGGAGTTCAGAGGCGTCGGTCTGCTGGGCTGGGGTCATGAGCGCGTAGGGCAGGCCTTTGCGAGCGAGGGGGACGTAGTTCCAGTTCATCCGCTCTTCATCTTCGAACTTCATCAGCGCCAGTTGGCTCGCCTTGGGGTCGAGGCCCTTGATGAACTTTTGCGCCGCCGCCAGCATCGGCTTGGGCAGCTCGACCGCCGCCACCCGAAAAGGCTCATCCGAAAGGGACATGAACAAGGCCACACCAACCCACACCATTGTTCATCCGTTTTATCCTATTCGAGCCCGGAATAGTTTGCAGGAAGCGATTGGACGCGCTCGAACGTCCTAACGGTATGGAACGCGTGATGCCAATCGATCTGGAGCGCGCGCAATTCCGTCGCTCGTTCCGCGGATTTTCGCCCGCCGAAGTCACGGCTCTTCTCGGCAAGTGTGCCGACGAGATGACCCGACTTCTGGAAGAAAACCAGCACCTGCGCGAGCGCCTGAACCAGACTGATGCCGAGATCACGCGATTTCGGGCCGAAGAAGATGTCCTCCGCAACTCGATCATGCTGGCCCAGCGAACTGCCGATGAGACCCGCGCGAGCGCGCAAAAGCAGGCCGAATTGATCGTGCAAGAGGCGAGGCAGGGCGCCCAGGGCGAGCGGCTAGAGATGCAGCAGAAGGTCAACGACCTCCGCTGGGAGATCGAGCAGTTGCGAGCCGAGCGTAAGCGATTTGTCGATGACACCCGCGCCATGCTGGAGCGGCAATTGCGCGAACTGGACGCGGCCCCCCTTGAAGTCGCCCAACCCTGAACCGTCGTGCGAATTCTTGGCCCGCGTGACGCCCAGAAGCTCGGCCAACAAGGTTGCTTTCGCTGAGGGCAAGCTGAAAATATGGGTGACCTCGGCCCCCACCGATGGCGAGGCGAATGCCGCCGTAATCGCTGTCCTCGCCAAGGCCCTACGCGTCGCTCCGTCCCGAATCTCGATCATTCGGGGCGAAACCTCCCGCGAGAAATTGCTGCGACTCGAAGGGATCAGCGAAGCCGAATTCGCCGCCCGATTGGCAAATTCTGGGAAGTGAGGGGCGTCAAGTCGGCTATTCTAAGCCATCGACGAAGTGAACGGGAACGAATCATTCGGCGCAGTGGCCCCCTACTACGACGAGCTGATGAAGCCGGTGCCCTACCGGATGTGGATCAGCTACTACCTGTTGCTGCTCGCCTACCAGGGCTGTAAGCCGAATCAGGTGCTTGACGTCTGCTGCGGGACGGGCACGATGTGCGAGATGCTGACGGACGAGGGCCTCAAGATGAGCGGCCTCGACCTCTCGGCCCCGATGATCGAACTCGCGGTAGCCAAGGCCAAGGCGAAGGCGCTGGACATCGATTACCACGTGGCCGATGCCTGCGATTTCGACCTCGGACGCCCCTTCCACAGTGCCCTCAGCTTCTTTGATAGCCTCAACAACATCCTGGAACCCGAGCGCCTTGGGCAGGCGTTTCAATGCGTGGCCGACCACTTGGAGCCCGGTGGATCCTGGATTTTTGACCTCAACACCGCCTTCGCCTTCGAGGAGAAGCTTTTCGACCAAAAGGATTTGCGCATCAAGTCCAAGCTCCGCTACCAATGGCAGGGGGACTGGGACGCGGACAAGCGCGTGATCACGGTGGACATGAAGTTCTGGTGGAAGGGTGAGGAGTTCACCGAAGTCCACCGTCAGCGGGCCTACGACGAAGGCGAGATTCGGCAGCTTCTCGGCGAGGCGGGCTTCATCGAGGTTCAATCGTTTCACAGTTACACCCTGGAACGGCCGCGAAAGCGGAGCGACCGGGTTCACTACACGGCAATCAAGGCGTGACCCATGGCAGATTTTGAGGGCCTCCTGCGACTTCGAGAGCGTCCGCCGGGCCCGTGCCTGATGTACCAATCCTGGCGTGAACTCACGTTCTTGCACTATCCGTGTGATCCGGCGATTATCCAGGCTCTCCTGCCGCCGGGTCTGCGGGTCGAAACCTACCCCGATGCCGATGGCGTGGAGCGGGCCTGGGTGGGTTTTGTGCCGTTCCGGATGGAAGGGATTCGGTTCCGGGGTTTCCCAGCCGTGCCCGGGCTCAGCGCCTTTCCCGAAACCAACGTGCGTACCTACGTCACCGCCGAAGGCAGCGATCCTGGCGTTTGGTTCTTCAGCCTCGACGCCCAGAACATCCTCGCTTGCCGCTTCGCCCGGCGATTCTACGGTCTTCCGTACCACTACGCCCGGATGTCGGTCTCGGACTTGGCCTACGTCAGTCACCGAGGGTCGCAGGCCCACCACGATGTCCGGGTGCGATTGACGGGCGAATTGCGGCAAGCCGAGGTCGGCACCTTTGAGTTTTGGCTATTGGAGAGGTACTTGCTCTACTCCTACCGCAATGGCAGTCTGTGGCGCGGCCGAGTTGGCCATACGCCGTACACGTTTCAGAACTGCGTCGCCGAAGTGGACCAGCGGGGCTACCTCGAAGGTGTGGCGGTGCCAGATGGATTCGTGAGTCAGCTCCATAGTCCCGGGGTTGATGTTGAGGTCTTCGCGATTGAACGCGTCAAGTGACCTTTGGGGTGACCAGACATAACCGCCGTAGCCCTCGGATGGTTCGTGCCGAGGTGCGAGAACCTAGCCCTCGGTGCCTCGCGTTGCGGCGATTAGCATCGCCTCGGCGAACCGGTCGATTTCATCGACGGTTGTGTACACATTGGGCGTCACGCGGATGCCGTCGATGCCGCTGGCGATGATGTT
>JBMOJD010000070.1:0-17855 GCA_049317025.1 Fimbriimonas sp.
TGGCTCGCGAAGCGGGATACACGGTCGAAGAGACGCTCCTGACGCCGTTCGATGTCTTCACCGCCGATGAAGCATTCCTGACCGGCACGGCCGCCGAAGTGATCCCCATGGTAAGCCTGGACGGCAAGAAGGTCGGCACGGGAACGCCGGGCCCAATCACGTTGGAGCTCATTCAGTTGTTCCGATTGCTGACCCAATCCGCCGGAGTGCCGTTCCTGGGATGACCTGCGACGGGTGCGGCCAGCCGACTTCTACGCTCGTGAAGGAAGACGGAGTCTCGGAGTCGCTGTGTGATCGGTGCCTGAATCAGAGATTCCCACGGTTGCGTCTAGGTACGCTACGCCAGAAGCTTATCTTGGATTCGCCGCGATTGGGCCAGTGTCCCAATTGCGGCTGGACCCAAACCGAACTGGAAACAACAGGGTTGATGGGATGCGGGCTGTGCTACGAGGTCTTCGCTTCCGCCCTCGAACGAGAATTCGGCGTGGTTCGCCGGACCTTTGCAAGGTGAAAAATCGAATGGGTCGACTTAAAACGATTGGAATGGTAACTGCCCTGGTGTTGGGCTCGGTGGTTTGGTTGGGTTGCGGCGGTTCATCTGTGAGCACGACAGTGCCCGACCCCATCGTCCGGTTCGTGAATGCCTCCCCAGATTCGACCGCGCTGAACTTCTTCCTGAACGATGATGTGAAGGCCAGCGCCCTCCCGTTCGCCGGTTCTTCTCCTCCGTTTGAATCCATCACCCCCGACGCCTACGACGTCAATGTGAAGGAGAACGGGGCCTCGCTCGATCTCGACACGGTCGTCAGGACCTTCGCCTCCGACGAGAAGACGCTCGTGATCTCGGCCGGATTGGTTGACTTTGGCACCCAGTTCTCAAAGCGAGTGCGACTCACCTTCACGCGGGTCGACCTGACCCCGCCCAATGGCAATAAGAGCCGAATTGTTTGGTACCACGGGTTCATCCGGGAGGCCGGATTCGAGACCCCAAACATCGATGTGGCGAGCCCGGGCGACACGCCAACCTATGTGAGCTCGAACATTGCTTTCGGTGGATCGGCGGTCATGGATGTGGACGCAGGTTCGCAGACGTTTGACGTCAAGCGAGCCGGAACCGACCAGATTTACACGTCGTCAACCCTGAGCTTCACGCCCGGCAAGACGTATCTTGGCCTCGTTTCCGGCGTGCAAGGCGCAACCGGGACCCAGGCTCCCGGCGTGCGCTACATCTTGCTGAACTAGTCGAAACCAAGTGGTGTCACCACTTGGTTTCGACCGAGTAAGTCACCTTCAAGACTTGATTGGCCTTGGGCGTGACCACGAACTGCATGGTGTTCGAGTCCAGTTTAATGAACTCCTGGCTCTTGGCCGTCACCCTCCAATCGCCCCAGTGCCGCTCTAGGATATGGATGGTCTCGGGCGTTGCCTTCCGGTTGCGGACTTCGATCTCGAACGTCTGGCGCACTGATCGCTCCGAGAGTCGTTCGAAATTCGTGCGCTTTCGGTTCGCCACCACATCAAACGATCGTCCCACGACAATCGAGAGCTTCTCGTTGCGGGGGGTGTGGTCGATGTTGTCCTCGCCCAGCAACTGCACCGAACCGCTTTCGTCTCGCTGGTAGACCTTGAACTTGCCCTTCGGCAGGGGCATGCCAAGGTGGCTCGCCTCGTCGTTGGTGAATTCGATCCGAACCTGCGGCTTGATGTCGCCCGTTCCCACCTCGCCCTCGCTTGGATAGTACTGGCCGAAGTTCAGGGTTCCATCCACGATCAGCTTCTTCTGGACCGGCACTCCGAGGCCCTCGAGCAGCGATATCTGCTTGATCTCTTTGTTCTTCAGAGTCGTCGGGCGCTGCAAGGTGTAGAGGTGGTATTCGAAGAGTGACTCTTCTTTGAATCCGGCATCAGCCGCCTTTGCCATCATCGCGAGTTCTCGCACGGCGCCGCGGTTGCGCGTTTCGGGAGCCCGCTGAACATCGCCCGCGAGCAGCTTCAGCTTGGCATTCTCGAAGGTCGCACCCGATTGGTTGTTCATCGTGACCCAGCCTTGGAGGTCGGCTTTGCCCTTGCCGTCCAGCGTGAGGACGTAGTCGGACGACCAGCTCATGCCCTGCGTGATGTAGCTGAGCGAGATCGGCGCTTCGCCCTCGCGTGGCGACTCCAGCTGCCAGATCAAAGTCGGTTTGCTGATGAGGCCATCGGGAATCTTGAGGACTTCCACTTCGCCGCTCGGGCTCAGGACAATCCGCCCGTCGTCGGTGCGGATCACCATGCCGTTATAGGTCTGCTGGTTGCTGCCATCGGGGCCACTGACAACAGCATAGGGCGAACTCAGCAATACGCCTTCCAACACATCGCGTTGGTTGCCGATGGTGCGGATGAATTTCACCCTCTGACCGACCGATTTGGACAGGATCGCGACCGGGCTGATCAGGTCGTACTGGTAGTTTTGCTCCAAGACGCTGAAGGCATCGGCTGCCCCAAGGCTCTTGATGCTGACGGAGTTGGCCTCGATTTGCTCGGCGACGTCTTCGACGGCGACGTTCTGCAGGCCTTGCTTCAGCTTGAGCGTGCGGGTCTCCTTGACGAGACCAAAGCCTTCGTTGTAGACCGTGATTTCGGTGCCCGTGGCCGCACTGGCCAAGGAAAATGCGAGTGTGAGAGTACTGATCATAAGCTCCTAACTTTAGACGCGTAAGTTTGGGGCCGTGAGTCCATGTTTCGTTCGAACAATCCGAGATTGTTTTCCAAGACGCTTTGTCGTCAGCAACTTTCCGTCGGTACCTTGCGTCAAAAGCACATGTCAGGTCGCACGTCCCACCGCCAAACCGGTTTCACTCTAATCGAGTTGTTGGTCGTCATTGCCATCATCGCGATCCTTGCGGCAATCCTTTTCCCCGTCTTTGCCCAGGCAAAGGAGAGCGCCAAGAAGACCAAGGCCATGAGTCAGGCCAAGCAGCTGGGCCTTGCCCTCATCATGTACGCCTCGGACAACGATGACTTCATGGTCCCGGCCGCCAACTACGGAGTCCCGACCAGCGATCCTTCCCGAATTTGGCAACCCAACGTCCAGCCCTATGTCAAGAACAAGGAAATCTTCGTTGCCGTAGACGCGACCGGGTCGAAGTATCCGCAAAATTGGGGCGACAGATTTTTTGCCAGCATCGGACTGAATGGTGCCACGGCCTTTGACGCGGCGGGTTGCACCGGAAACGAAGCCGACACCTATGGATGCGAGGGATTCACCAGCGCGGCATCGTTTGCCCAAGCCGACGAGTCGGCAAGTGTTGGCCTCATCGCAACCACCCCCCACGGCGTTGCTGGCTCCAAAGCTCGTGGCCACGTTTTCAGCCCCTACAACGGTCCGGTGAACCCCGAAGACAAGCGCCTTAGTGCGCCGCTGACGAGCGACCGCGACTTGGTCGTCGAGCTCTCGAACCTGGCACCGGGTCAGCTGAAGCCCATCTACTGCCGATATGGCACGACGGGCAAGGATGACGGCACCACCCCGGTGATTTTTGCCGACGGCCACGCCAAGAGCTATTCGGCCAAGTCAATCATTGGCTTTGGCTCGAAGATCATCTGGCGATTCCGGTAGTCAAGCGGGTACGGTCATAAGCATGTCGTCGCGATTTTCTATCCTTGGGCTCTTGAGCCTCGCCGGGTCTCTTCTTCTTGCTGGTTGCGATCCGCAACCGGCAAGACTGAAAGGCATCGAGAGCTTCCAGTCCGCGACGACACCCAATCCTCCCGCCACCTGGAAGGGCGATCCCTACGCCTCCGGCGGCATTGCCGGAGCCACCGGTGGTCTCAGTTCCAAGACCTCCTACGGGCATGGCGCGAAGAAATCCACCGACCAGGTCACGGACCCGGTGCTGAACCGACCGATGAAGGGAAGTGGCGAAGGCCCGGGAGCACGCATCTCGACGATGCCCGGTGGCTACGGAACGCCAAACGCCCCGGCGAATCAGCCCATGCCCAGTTCCGTCCGGTAGCGGCATGCGGGAAGACGTTCTTGGCTACTCCAGGTCGACCTCGACCGATCAGCCCGAGTGGCTGACCGATAGATTGCGCTGGTTCACCGAACTCAAGTTCGGGATCATCCTTCATTGGGGCATCTACGCGTTTTGGGATTGTTGCGAAAGCTGGCCCTTGGTGCCCGAGGATGATTGGTCGCGGCGCGAAGGGATGAAATGCTGGGATGAGCGTGACCATGACATCGACCGCTTCCAACGCGACTATTGGGCGCTCAACCGCCAATTCAACCCGACGAGCTTTGACCCTGACGCTTGGGTGAAGACCTTTGTGGACGCAGGAGCGAAGTACGTGTGCTTCACGACCAAGCACCATGACGGGTTCTGCATGTGGGACACCGCCACTACGGATTACAAGATCACCGGCCCAGACTGCCCGTTCCATGACCACCCGAAAGCGGACGTCACAAAGCATCTCTTTGATGCTTGCCGACGGGCGGGCCTTGCGATCGCGGTTTATTACAGCAAAGCCGATTGGCACTGTCCAAGCTACTGGGCACCAGATCCGAGACCGACTTCGCGACGCGCGAACACGGTCCACGATCCGGTCGTTTGGGAGCAATTTGTCCAGTTCACCCATGCGCAAATTCGTGAACTTTTGACCAACTACGGCCCGGCGGATGTCCTGTGGCTCGATGCTGGATGGGTCAAGGGCGAAGAAGACATACGGATGGCCGAAATCGTCGAGTTCGGTCGGCAACTCCAGCCCGGCCTATTGGTCGCGAACCGGACTGTTGGTGAATTCGAAGACTTCGTGACCCCCGAGCGGGAAATCCCCGAAGAGGGCCTGGGTGTGCCCTGGGAGGCTTGCTTGCCGGTTTGCCCCGACTGGAAGTACACCGAAGGCCAGACGCCAAAGTCTGCCGAAGAGGTCATTGCCGAGCTCCGGACGACCAACACGAGAGGCGGAAACTTTCTCCTTGGCATCGGGCCCAAGCCCGACGGGACCCTTCCGGAAGACTCTGTGGCGGTCCTAGGCCAAGTGGGCCAAATGCTTCGCGATTCGGGCGGGCTTTGAACCGTTTAAGGTTCGCCAACGCACGAAGGGCTATGCGAACGATTATCGCTCTAGTCTTTTTGCTGGCCTGCATAGGTTGCAGCGCGTCCCGACCCGATGGCACCTCCGAAGGCGCACGCATGGAGGGCATTTCGCCTGCCGCCGCCAAGTCATCGGCGGGCATGGAAACGGACAGCTTTGCGCCCGCAAGCGAAGCACCGAACGCGCCCAGCGGAGAAGCCCTTGTGCCAGATCGCAAGATCATCCGCACGGGTCAGCTTCGCCTGCGAGTGGACAACGTCGGAGCCGCCGAGAAGCGAGTGACCAAAATGGCGACGGCTGCCAAGGGCTTCGTCGAAGCAACCGGAAGCACGGACCTCGATTCCACTCACCCCGAGATCACCATGACCCTTCGCATACCCGTATCCAAGTTCGATGGGTTCTTCGACCAGATCGAATCCGTTGGCGTTCGCCTCTCGAAGAGCGTCAGTTCGCAAGACGTGACGGGGCAGCTGATCGACCTTGAGGCTCGCCTGAAGACGATGCGCGCGGAGGAAGTCACACTCCGCGAGATTCTCTCTCGCGCGACAAAGCTTGGTGATGTGATCGCGTTGCAGCAGCGACTCTCGGAGCTACGCGGCCAGATCGAAAGCCTGGACGGCCAGCGCAAAGCCATCGCCGGGCAGGCCGACTATTCCACGCTGGAGCTGACTCTAGAGCAGGGCCTGGTTGCAGGCAAGGGCAAGGACCCCAACTGGCTAGAGCAAGCCTGGCTCGAGGCCGTGAACTCGCTCGGGGCCTTCTTCCGGCACGCTCTTGTGTTTCTTCTTTGGGTGGTGGTGTTCAGCCCAATCTGGGGCGGCGCGTTCCTCGCCTTCCGATGGCTCTGGAAACGGGCCAAGTAGGCCCGTCTCTCATGAATGCTGCAGGGCATAAATGGCCGCGCCACGGGCGCCGGCCATGTCGCCCTGCGGAATGATCTCTAGATCAAGGTCCTTCTGCTCCTCGCGGAACGGAATGCTGCTTCGGATCGACTCGATGAACCATTCGCGCAGTTCGTCGCCCGCCTCTACACCACCGCCGCCGATAAAGATCGCGTCGGGGTCGAAAACATTGATCAGCTGATCGATATGAGCCGCCAGCGCCCAGGTTTGGGCGCGGAAGATCCGACGCGATAGTTCGTCGCCCTTCTCGGCAAGGCCCCGGACCTTCTTCGCCGCGTCCTTAGCCGAGAACTGGTTCAGTTCGTGCTCGGGATACTGCGGAAGATAGTGGGGAAGTAGGTTCAGTTCGATCGCGGTCAAGCTCGCGACCGACTCAAGGTCATTGATCTTCCCGCAGTTGCACTTCGTTTCAAAGTGACCTTCGGGGTTCCAGTCCGAAGGAAGCGTCACATGGCCAAGCTCGGCCGCATAACCGACCTTGCCCACGAGGACTCGGCCATTGGCGACAACGCCACCGCCCAAGCCGGTGCCAATGATGAGCGAGACTGAAGTTCGCGAAGGATCGCCCCCAAACTGAACCCAGTGGGCGTAGAGCGCGGCGGCATTGCCATCGTTCAGATAGTGAACGTGCAGCCCCAGAGCATTCTCCAGCGCGGCCCGGATATCAAAATTCTCCCAACCCTGGCTGAAGTTTGTCGCGCCTTTGGAGCTAATGACGCCCGTGGCGCTTGCCGGGCCGGGCGTATCGAGCCCAACCGAGGCAATCTGATCGCGCGTGTGGCCAGAAGTCTCCAGTGCCAACTCAAAGCCGCTCACCAACTGGGCAACACAGGCATCGGGCCCGGACTTCGCCAAGCTCGGCAGTTCGCACATGGCATTGATGCCAAAAGTGGTGCCGTCGTACGTCGCCACATTGATCGAATTTCCACCCAGATCGAGTCCAACACAAGCCTTCATTTGATCCCCCAAGCCTTCTCAATCATGGCGTATGCCGCCGGGTCGAATGCCCGCAGATCGTTCCGATCAAAAGGAAAATAGTCGTTTCGGCCAAAGTACGATTCGGTCGACTCGGCGAAGTATTCCATCGGGTTCGTGAGAGCATATGCGCGCCGCATCGAGCCCATGTTGTGCTTCACCGACTCGTATTTGCCCGACTTCACGGCGGCCTCGTACGCGGCGGTGATGTCCTTGTCTTCATAGCTGAACGCAGTGTTGTGATAGCCGTGGGCAAGCTCGTGCAAGGTCATATAGGGCTGGTTGAGCTTGATCCACCCCACGTAGTTCTTGGGGTTGGCGATCTCAACCGAGCGAGTTTTCTGGCGGATGTAGCCATTTTCCTGGAGCCAGTCCCAAGACACGTGGTAGCAAGCGCACGGGAACCCGGGATTGTTGGCTTCAATGAAAAACGGAGTCGCCTTGATTGCGCCAAGGGCACGCGTGGGAATAATCGTCTTGATCTCTGTGAGTTGCTTGCGCAGCATCTCCAGCGCGGGCTTAACCTCGGGGAGCTTCTGGGCGGAGGCACTCACATAGACGCGCCAACCTTCCACGTTCTCTCGCCGATAGCTTTCGAAGGGCTCGTGAACGAAGGCAGTTTGACCAAGGACGACGGCGGCAACCAACAGCATGGACCCTGTTTACCCGTTCTCGGTCACGTATACTGAAGGCAATGCCGAAGGGCGAATATTTACAGTACGGTGGCCAAGCCATCGTGGAGGGCGTGATGATGCGATCGCCCAAGTTTTTCTCCATCGCGTGCCGAGCCCCGAACGGGGAAATCGTCCTCACGACCGAACCGCTCGAAAAGACCTGGATTGGGCGACAAAAGTGGCTGAAAACGCCCTTCCTGAGAGGATCGTGGGCCCTGCTGGACGCGATGACCTTGGGTATCAAGGCCATGCGCTTCGCCAGCGAAATCCAGATTGCGCCCGCCTACCAGCCCGAAGGAGAGGCCAAGGAAAAAGCACAGGCCGAAGCCCAATCGAAGAAGGTCCAGGATGCGGCCATCGGCATCACCATGGTGATCAGCCTGGCGCTGGGTCTTTTCCTGTTCAATTACATCCCCAACGCTCTTGCCGAGAACACCGGGCGGTCCCTGCGTTTGTCCGGAACGGGGATCAACTTCATCACCGAGATCGTCAAGATCATCTTCTTCCTTGGCTATATCGCCCTCATCGGTCAGATGCCGGACATCAAAAGGGTCTTCCAGTTTCACGGAGCCGAGCACAAAGCCATCAACGTGTTGGAAGCCGAGCAGGAATTGAACATGGAGAACTGCCGGGCCCAGACTCGGCTTCATCCCCGGTGCGGAACGAGCTTCGCCATCATCGTCCTCATTCTAGGCATTTTCGTCTCAACCTTCACGCCGCGCTATTTGTTCGTGGGTCCTGATGGCAACTGGCTGATAGCCGTGAGCCTCCGGTTCCTCCTCGAGGTCTTCGTGCTATTGCCGATCATCTCCGGCATTGCCTACGAGCTGATTCGTCTGGCGGGCAAGTTCCGCGACACACGTCTTGTCAACATCCTCTTCAAGCCCGGCCTGATGAGCCAATACCTGACAACGCGTGAGCCCGATGACTCCCAGATTGAGGTTTCCCTGGCAGCATTGGATGCCTGCATTCATGCCGAAGAGACCGGCGAACTGCGAACCGCGAATCTTGCAACCTAGGCCAAACCAAGGTTGGTCGATTTAGCTCTGGCGGTACACTCACAGTTGAACTGGGAGCTTCCGCTTGGCGTATCAAGTGGTGCGGCACTGTGTCCAACCAATGACCAAAATTCGAAGTTCGACGAAAATAGCGATTGGATTTGCCGTCCTGGTGGGTGGTTCCTATTTCGGCTACAAGACCATCACGGACCAGATGATCTTGACCGAGAAGTTCACCGAACTCGTGCCGGCCAAGGTCAACTTCGTTGGCATTGACCCCGGAGCGGGCTACCGAATCGTCATCGCCAACCAGGTCGCCCAGCTGGTCCAGGCCGACACGAAGTTTCAGGGCAAAGAGGAAGGTTCGGGCGGGGCCACCGAGGGCGCGATCAAGAAGCGCATGCCGCTCCGTGAACTGATTGGCACGTTGTCCGGCGATGCCAAAGCCCTCGGCTCGTTTGTGATGATCCTCAACGACATGCGCGAGGACGACAACTGGCCGACCGTCCACGTCATCTGGAAGGCCGAAGACATCAAGAAGGCCATCGCCGGTGATGCCACGTTGCGAGCCAAGCTCGAGAGCGACCTGAACGTGAAGCTCGACGGCACCCCGCTGACCAAACTCAGAATCTCGTCGCTCGAGAACGGCATCATCGTGGATTTTCCCGTCACCGTGATGGTGAACATGCGCGGCGTGCTCACCGAGGTCGTCGGTCGCGTCCAAAAGCCGTTCAAACCGCAACTCATCCGCTTCGCCGAAAAGCGATACCTCGACAAGAACGTCGACGAGACTCAGATTCTTGGCTATTACTCCGAGGAGGCCCGGGTCGTCCTCGATGACCCCTCAAAGCGCGAAGACGTTGCCAAGGTGCTCACCGCCATGATCTCGCCCGAGCGAGCCCGAGAACTCGCGAAGTCCCCCGAGCAAGTCCTAAAGAGCGCGAAAATCATCCTGACCGACGAGCAGGTGACCTCCGCCTCCTACCGGACCTACAGCACCCCCACTGGCCGGCTCCATGATCTCACGATCAACCTGACCGACGAAGGTCGCCGCCGCCTCTGGCAGTATTCGAAGAAGCGCATCGGCACCCAGTTGTTGCTCATCGCTGATGGCGTGGCCATCGCCGCCCCGCGAATCCAGCAAGAACTAGCCCAAGGCAACTTAACCATCACTCAGATGCGAGACGAAGTGCTCTTGCGTGATGCCACAGACATGCTGAACAAAAAGTCGGAGAGAACCGTTTCAAAATGAGGATAATTGCGATCTCAATCGTCGGCCTAGTCGGCCTTGCCCTGATAGGATGCGGAAACCGCGCCCCTGGCTACACTCCCGCCCCGCGGGAGGCCGTGGACCCGGTCAAAGTGGATGTCGCTGACAAGACTAGCCTCATGCCAATGCGTGTGGGCAGCCAATGGATCTACTCGCTCGAAATCCGCAAAATGGATGGCGCGCGCGTCCTGGATTCCGGTAGCGGGGAGGTCGTTTACAAGGTCGTGAAGTCGGAAGAAACCAATGGAACCGTTCGTGCAACCCTCGAACTGAGCCAGGGCGACAAAGTCGTGGATCGCCAGCGATGGACCGTATCTGCCGCAGGCGTCTATCAGGCCAGCGTCCTCTACGACAACAAGGACACTCCATTCTTGCCCACCCCCCAGCCAATCGTCATGAGCCCCCCGACGGACGGCCAGAAGTTCACCTGGAAGGGCACCGGTATCACGCCCGCAGGCTCCCCGGGGCAGATGAGCTTCGAGTCGACGACGGAATTGAACCAAGAGGTCGATACCGAAATCGATCGATTTTCTGCGGTCGCGATTCGAACGATCACCAAGTTCAAGTTGAACGCCAAGGATGGTCGGGCCGAGAGTAACTCCTGGTTCACCCCCGGCGTCGGCCTCGTTCGTTATGTCCAAGAAACGGCCGTTGGCTCGCAGAGCACGGCCGTCGTCCTCAAGCTAAAGAGCTTCTCCCTCCGATGAAACACTTCAAACTCAATTTGCCTTCATTCATCGTCGTGCTGGGCGCTTTGATGGTGCTCGCTGGTTGTAGTGGCAGTGCGCCCGTCGTCGACAAGAAGCCGGATACGCCGGTGGACGTCGACAAGTCTTCAACCGAAAAGACGACTGAAGCAAAGTCGACTGAACCGACGGAAGAACCGCCGAAGGTCGTGGACCTCCCCAATGACCTGAAGCACGATGCCTTCGATTACTACGGCATTGGCCTAAGCGAACCCATCGACATGGAAGTCACCTCGAACACCCAAACCGCGGTGGTAACGGGATCGCAGACCACCACGCTGAAGGAGATCAAGGACGGCAAGGCGGTCTTCTTGGTCGAGCGCACCGGTGGTCTCTCGACCTTGGGGACCAACGAACTGACGCTCGAAAAGGATGGCATCTACGTCAAGTCATCCAGCATCGCCAAGGTCGGCGAGCGTGAGCTTGAGATGCCCGCAGGCCTGCAGCCAGGCAAGACCTGGTCGACGACGACTGAGCTGAGCTCGGACAGCAGGAGCATGAAAGTGAAAAGCACCTTCGTGGTGAAGGCCATCGAGAAGGTCACCACGAAGAAAGCGACCTACGACAATGCACTTTTGATTGTTTCCACTGGCAAAGGGACGCAGGACGGCTCAAATGTCAGTATTACAACCAAGAGTTGGTTCGTGAGGGGCCGTGGGAATGTCAAGGCCGTCATCGTGCGGACGCCTGGCACGGGCAAGCCTGAGACCCTAACGATCCAAGAAACCAAGTAAGGAGCGGTCTGCATGGTCACCACATTTCTGGCTCTGATTTCGATCAAGTCTGCGTCCTTCTTCCCGATGGAAGTTGGGGCGAAGTACGTGTATGAAGAGACTTCGAACGGCAAAGCGCGAAGCGAAGACGTCGTCAAGCCAGAAATCATCGTGAAGGGTCTTCCCTGCTTCCCCGTGGAAACCAGGGGGCAGGGCGCGCCCGTCCAGATCAACATCTATCGCGAGGAGGACGGCGTTCTCTTCCTGATTGGAACTGACCCCAAGTCGCCCCTCCCCGAGCCCTTTCCGGTAGCAAAGATTCCGACTGGGCCGGGATCAATCCGCTGGGACTTCAAAGGCAAGGTGAGCGCGGCGAAGGGAGCCGAAACCATCGAAATGATCGGTGAAGCTCGTCTGGCCGGTAGCCGAAAGGTCTTCGGGAAGAATGCGGACTTACTTGAGGTCAAAGTCCGATCGGCATTGGGCGATGTCGTGCCCTTGTTGACCGAGCAAACTTCGATCTACGCGCGGGGTATCGGTCTCATCGAATCATCAAGCGTCACTCGAATCAACAAGAGGGAAGTCAAGTCCAAGCTGGTCCTGAAGGAATACATCCCCGCCTCCGAGGCACCGACTCAGTGAAGGTAGCCCTCCTCGGGTCTGCGCTCGTCGCGCTTGGGGTTAACGGATGCACTTCACCTCCCGAAGCAAAAGGTAAGGTCGCATTCTTCGATGCTTCAGCACTTAAGCCAGACGCCCTACCTGGCGAGCGCGCTCAACTGATACTTGCCGGAACTGAAGTAAATGTTGCGCTTAAGCAAGAGCAGAAGGGAACCAAAACCCACTTACTCTTGCTGGCCCATGATGAGGTCTTCGAACACGAACTATACGATTCCTCCCCCACGGCGTTCAGGCTCGAAAATGCTTCCGACAATGTCTATACTCCCGGGATCGACCTCCTAAGATTCCCGCTTGCCTTCGGTGACCAGTGGGACTGGAAAGGCAAAGAAACAGTGGGAGGCATTAGTAGGAACGCATCCGCCGGTATCACCACGGTTGCCGACAAACTCTACATTGACGGTGTCCCCGTCGAGACGGTGCAGGTTTCGGTCGACCTCAAACTCGAAGCCGAGGGATCTGGCCCTGTCGCCCACCGAAAGCTTGCCTTCTGGTTCGCGCCCGGAAAAGGCGTGATTCGCCGCGAATTTGGCTCTGCGTCCGTTCGCCAACCGGTCGCACCCTAAGAGAGAACGTCCTTTATGGCAATTTTCTCCCCCCAGGCCAGCACCGAATCTCGCCGAGTGGCCAAACTCGACTATGGGCTCATTGGCAGCGCATTGGTGCTGCTGTTGGTTGGCCTCATGAGCCTCTACAGTGTCGGTATGGCCCGCGATGGCGGCCTCTATTTTCGCAAGCAGCTAATCAACCTGGCCATTGGGATCGTTCCATTTTCGGTCTTCTACTTTGTCAACCCGGACATTTGGAAGCGCATTAGCCGGTTCCTCTACGGCCTCAATCTCTTGCTTCTGGTCGCGGTTCTAGTGGCTGGCCATGAGGCCAAAGGTGCGCAGCGATGGATAGATATCGGCCCTATTCAGCTCCAGCCTAGTGAAGTTTCTAAAATACTAGTAATTCTGACGTTAGCGAGCTTCTATTCCTACCGTAGCGAGAAGATCAGGGAACCAGGAACCTTCTTTCTTGGGCTGCTCCACGTCATCATCCCGGCCATCCTTATCTTCCGCCAGCCTCACCTGGGGGCAACCCTGGTGATCCTGGTGAGCTGGTTCTGCGTCTCCCTCGTCGCGGGCATTCGGGGACGCTATCTGCTCATACTCCTTGGCGTTGTCGTCTTAGGAGCCGTTGCGGTCGCCACGATCCCGGCGCTTAGTTCGAAGTTCCTCTTGCCCTACCAACAAGGGCGCAACCCATTGCTTCGCGAGCGAGATGTTCGCGGCAACGACTACCAGACATGGCGAGCGGAAATTGCGTTTGGCGTTGGTGGCCTAAGTGGCTCTGGGTTCATGCGTGGTGAGCAAAAAGCGGCGGGCTACATTCCCGAACAGCACAACGATTTTGTGTTTACCATCATTGGTGAAGAAGGCGGCCTGATCGGGGGTAGCTTGGTACTTCTGGCCTTCGGAGTCTTCTTCTACCGGGTCTTCCTAACCATGGTGCACGCCACGGAGCCGTTCTATCGGATGATTGCGGCCGGCATTTTTGGCATTCTCGGGTTTCACACCATCGTGAATCTCTTCATGGTGGTCCAGCTTGGCCCGGTTGTCGGGCTGTGGCTGCCATTCCTCAGCCACGGCGGCACCGCCCTTTGGCTGTGCGTCTCGTGCCTGGGTCTGCTCCTCAACATCCGCAGCCGCGAGAAGCCAATCCTTTTTTGAGCTGAGAATTGCCGTGTTTTCACAAAACGGGTGAACTCAGTCGTATGATGAACGTACAGGGTATCAAGGCATGATCCAACTCCGCACCATTCGTTCTCTCGTTGCCCCCATTGCCGCGCTTGCGCTGATGGCGTCGGCGGTGTCCGCCCCGGCCCAGACCGTGGACGGCAAACCCGAAGTGAAGCAAGCCGTGTTGGACGCCATGACCAGCACGATCTCGAAGCGGGCTTTCGTCCCCGGCGTCGATTTTGGCAAGTGGAAGGAGTTTCTCGATCAGAACAAAGAGAAGCTAGACGCCACCGCCAACGACGAGGACTTCGCTGCCGTCATCAACGGTGCCCTGCGCAAGTTCGGCCTCAGCCACATCCTTCTTCACACGCCTCGCGCCGCCGATGCTCGCCGCACGAACTCAGCGGTCGGAATCGGAATCTCGCCCCAGCCCGTCGATGAAGGCATCATGGTCATGCGCGTGATCCCCGGTGCGCCCGCCCAAAAAGCCGGTTTGAAGCCCGGCGATATCATCTTGGAAGTAGACGGTAAGAAGATTGACGGTACCCGCGGTATCGCCGGGGCCGAAGGCACCGAAGTCAAGCTGAAGGTGAAGCTCTCCAACGCCGAAGTCAAGGACTTTACGTTGACGCGGGCCCGCTTCTCGACCAGGTTTCCCGAAGAACTGACCGTGGTCAACTCCGACACCGTCCGGCTCGAAATCCGTACTTTTGACCTAAGCTACGACCGAAAGAATGTCGAAAAGCTCGTCACCGAGGCTTCGTCCAAGTCGAAGAACTTGATCCTCGACCTTCGCGGCAACCCCGGCGGAGCCGTGATTAACCTCCAGCACCTCTTGGGTTGCTTCATCGATCCGGAGGAGACCGTCGGTACCTTTGTCAACCGCCGTATGCTGACTTCTTACAAGGAAGAGACCGGCAAAGAGGGACTCAATCTTGCCGAAGTCGCCAACTGGGCGACGGAAGACAATTTTGCCCAAGAGAAGGTCCACCCGTTCAAGCTGGACATCCCTCGCTACACCGGCAAGGTCGTCGTCCTCGTTGACAGCGGCTCGGGAAGTGCTGCCGAAATGGCCGCCGCTGCTCTCCAAGATGTCCTGAAGGCCCCTGTGGTCGGTCGAAAATCCGCCGGTGCGGTCCTCGCGTCCTTCATCGTGCCCATCGCCAACGGGTTCCAACTCCAATATCCGATCCAAGACTACGTGACCGTGAAGGGTGTCCGGCTCGAGGGCACCGGTGTCATCCCCGATGCCGCAGCCGATGGCCCGAGGTTCACGCTCCCTGGCCAGCAGGATCCGATTATCGAGAAAGCTTTGGCGCTGGTAGTCAAGACTGGCCGCTAACGGTTAATCTGTTTGAGTGTTGGAAGCGCGCACTCTTGAAGCCACGGCGCGAGAACTAGGCGGGCTCCTGCGGCCCGACCAGGTTCTCGCGAGCCCGGCTGCGAGCCGAGCCTACGATTGCGACGCCTATACCGTGGACCGTTCCCGGCCCACGGTGATCGTCTTGCCAGAAACGACCGAGGAAGTCGCCAATGTTGTGCGCTGGTGCGTCGCGAACGACACCCCCTTCACTGCCCGCGGAGCCGGGACCGGACTCAGCGGCGGGGCACTGCCAGCTCTCGGTGGCGTCGTCATCTCGACCAAGCGCATGACGCAGATTCTCGAGATTGACCTCCCGAATCGCTGCCTCTTGGCCCAAAGCGGCACGGTCAATCGCAAACTGACCGACGCCGTCGCCCACGCTGGCCTTCACTTTGCCCCCGATCCCTCGTCCCAGTCGGTTTCCACCCTCGGCGGCAATATTGCCGAGAACGCGGGCGGGCCCCACACCCTCAAGTACGGGGTCACGGTGCAACACATCCTGGGGGTCACCATGGTCGATCCAACCGGGGAGGTTTTGACTTTTGGGGGCAAGGTCGCGGGCTGTCCCGGCATCGATTTTCTGCCCGTTATCGTGGGCTCCGAAGGGACGATGGGGATCGTCACCGAGGCCTGGGTAAAGCTCACGCCGACGCCAAAATCGGTCGGCACATTGCTCGCCTCCTTCGCCAGCGTCGCCGAAGCGACCCACGTTGTGGCCGAGATCGTCGCCAGCGGCACCATTCCCGCCGCCCTCGAGATGATGGACCTGGAGATTCTCAAGGCGGTGAAGGCGGCGTTTGGCTTCGACTATCCGGAGGGCACCCAGGCCATGCTCCTCGTCGAGTGCGATGGCGAATCAGATAGTCAAGTCGCCGACGAAGTCCACGTGGTCCAAGGCGTCTGCGCCAAACACGGATGCCTGGAGGTTCAGGTAGCCCAGAATGACCTGGAACGGGCGCGGCTTTGGATGGTCCGCAAGAAGGCCGTCGGGGCCATGGGGCGCCTCGCGCCCTCAATCGTCACCCACGACGGCGTCATCCCGAGGTCCAAGCTGCCCGAGATGCTCGAAGTGGTCTATCGCGTCGCATCTGAGGCGGGCATTGGCGTCGCAAACATGTTCCACGCGGGCGATGGCAACTTGCACCCGTGCTTCTATTTCGACGACCGCGACCCGAAGCAAGTGGAAGCCGTGGTCCATGCAGGCGAGACCCTCATGCGCCTCTGCGTCGAACTTGGCGGAAGCATCACCGGCGAGCACGGAGTCGGGGTAGAGAAGCTTGACCTCATGCCTCTGATGTTCACGCCCGCCGATCTCGCCGTGCAGGGCCTCGTAAAGCAAACTTTCAACACCGGCGCGCTCTGCAACCCCTGCAAGGTCTTGCCCAGCCAGCGACACTGCACGGAGCACCGAATGCGCTGGCGCGGAGTGGCGACTTGACCGTTCAGGAACTTGCTGAACTGGTTCGCCAGAGCGAAACGGTCGTAACCCGCGATCCTGGTCTGGATGGGACGGCCGTTGACTTCCGCCCGCCCGTTGCGGCAATCGATCTGAGCGGGCTGAACCGAATAGTCAGCATCGAGGCCGAAGATCAGGTCGTGGTCGTCGAGGCAGGTTGTCGTATCCAAGACCTGCAGGAGGCCCTTGCCCCCCATGGCCTTTGCCTGCCCGTCCCAACTCCCGGCTGCCTCGGCTCGACGCCAGCCCACACCGTCGGCGGTGCCCTGGACCTCGGGTTTCCTCACCTCTTCGAGGCCCAATGCGGAACTTGGCGTGACTGGTTGCTCGGCGCGACGTTTGTGATGGCGAGCGGGGAAGTGGTGAAATCGGGGAGCAGGGCCGTGAAGAGCGTGGCGGGCTACGATGTCCACCGCCTAATGGTCGGGGCACGGGGCACTTTGGCCATCTTCGCCACCGTGAACCTACGTGTCTATCCCCTGCGGGCGCTGCCCATCGAACCCGAACTGCCGCCCTTCGGTCCCGAACCAGTGTGGATTCAACGAACCCTCGCCTCGGATTTCGCCGAGGCGAGCCGAAACGCAATCATCGCCGACCCACTGACATCCACAGTTTGGGCTCACGGCGGCCCCTTTGAGAGATTTGCCCACGATTGGGTGGTCGCCCCTCGGCCCTGGAATTCGCATGAGAAGAGACTGAAGGACCTCTTCGATCCTCAAAACCGCCTCAACCCCGGAGCCCTCGGAGAACACAATGGCTGATCGCGACCTCATTGACCTGACGTCGCACTGCATCCGCTGCGGCCTGTGCTTAGAGACCTGCCCGACTTTCAGCGAGACGGGCGAGGAAACTGCGAGCCCGCGCGGACGGATCTACCTAGTGCGCAGCGCCGCCGAAGGCAAACTCGTCTGGGAAGACATCGAGGCGCCCATAAGCCAATGCCTGGGCTGCCGCGCGTGCGAAACGGCGTGCCCAAGTGGGGTGGAGTACGGCGCGATCCTCGAGCTATCCCGCGACCGCCTTGGCAAAGGTAAGCGATCGCTCGCGCGCAAACTGCTCCTCCAAACGATCACCCATCCCGCGCTTCTCCGCCTCCAAATGCGCCTGTCGGAGCCATTCGGGGGCAAGACGCCGGGTTTGGTCTCTCAACTGCTTGCCGGCGCAAAGCCAGAAGCCGACATGCCCCAAGAGGGGCCAAAGCCAAACTTCCCGCCCTTGACCGAGTCGGCCCTCCCCCCGGTTCGGGGCGAGGTCTACTTGCTCGAAGGCTGCGCCATGCGCGT
>JBMOJD010000071.1:0-17572 GCA_049317025.1 Fimbriimonas sp.
GATAGCGTTTGACCGGCAACCCGTTGCCAGACCGAGAACGGAGGAATGCTGCCCTGCCCCTGCAGACAAAAGTGTACGGGCACCGGTGTTCGGACTCCAGAGGCAACAGCAGCGGGAGCTGCAACGGACTCCGTCAACAGGTCCTCAAGGTACTCAGGATCCTTGCTGATGCGAACGACCCACTCGCCACACAGCCAAGTTTGGTTCGCGATGCCTTGGGGAGTCGCGGCCACGATCTCGGTGGCACTCAGCCCCAGCGAGTCAAGGATTTGAACGGCGACATCGGGTCCAAGGAACACGATCAAAGCTTACTTCGCGAGGCAAGCGGAAGGTGGTTGAAACCCGCCGACCACCGAATTCGTACATAGGGTGTCATGGGTGCACTCTCTTGGGTTAGGCTGTTGCGGCGCGTGCCTGGGGCGACTCCCCCCGAACTCGTCCATGTCGAGGCGTTGATTGACGCTGAGGATGGGCGTCAACCAACCCAAAATCTCTATATCCTCTCGATCGCCATCCCGGCCGGAATTGCCACATTCGGTGGCTTGAGTGTCTTTGCCGCCTGGGTATCGGGAAACACCGGACAGCCTTTGCTCCTGGGAACCGCCCTCACACTGGTTCTCGCGGCTGGCGCATGGTTCACCTTCTATCGGCTTTACCAGGCGATGCCCCCAGCAAAGAGGCGCTTGCGTGATCTGATCCTGAAATTCTCCGCCCGCTATGCGAGTTTTGGCAACATTGTCCTTGGCCAGCGGGCACTCTCGGATGCATTTGCAACTCTACTGGACGAGGTGGCAGGAATCTACCTCCGCCATTGCACCGGTGAAGATGCTCCCGCCGATGCCGCCTCAGTCAAAGCAAGAAGTGCGATCGAAGACACCCTTTCAAAGCTCTTGGAAGTCGCACTCAAGGATCATGCGGCCCAGACCCGGGCACTGACTTGGGGATTACCAATCGTCGAAGAACTACGCTTGCTTGATTCAACTCTTACTGAACATGCGATCACGATGAAGAGAGATGCACTGGCTGATCCACTCGCCAATCTCCGAGAGTTGCGCGCTGAGTTGACCACTAGCATCACCTCCGTCGAAGAGCTTGACCAGCACCTAAAGGCTTAGTGAATGAGCCCTACTCACGAGGGTCCATCTCATCTGGTGTTGGGCGCTGGAAAACCTCCCACCATTCCTGCAGGTTGGCTTCGGTGATTGGGTAGACCCTCTCTTCATCATTCTCGTTTCGCGCCCGGACTCTCTCGACAAGAGTGCCGAGCGGGACGTCTAGAAAGATCAGTTCTGAGCGAGCCCCTAGCTCATTAGCTCTACGGCGATAGGCTTCGCGTTCTTCGCGGGACCAAACGCCGAAGTCCAAAACAACATCAACCCCCAAAGTCAAGGCCCTTTCCGCGACTTGCCACTGGAGCCTTTCCACCCGGTCATGGGCTTGGTTCCAACGTTCAAGGGTATTAGGTTCGCAGATAGCCTGTCCAAATAGTGGAACCATCCAATCGTCTAGCGTCAGTCGCAAGGCAGGTGGCTCTTGCTCCAAGCGCTTTGCCAGTGTGGTCTTGCCCGAACCGGGAAGTCCGCACAAGAGGTAAAGCGTTGGCTTGCGACTCAACATTCGAGCCCTTCGATTGCGGGCGACGAACAGGGCCATGTTTCGGCGGCACACACAAATCCGAGCCGTGTGAGGATGGGTTGGCTGGTGGGGAGGGCGTCGACAAGGAGGTAGCGAGAGCCAGCAATCACGGCGTCATGGGCGCGGGCGCCAACCATGGCGCGGTAGCAACCGCGACCCCGGAACTCCGCCAAGGTTCCACCGCCGTAGAGCCCGGCAAAGGCGCTGGCGGGGTCGGTGTAGAGGCGTCCGACGCAAGCGGGCTCTCCATCGATGGTGCCGAGGTAGCCATCGTGCCCCTTTTGGCCAGTTCGAATGGCTTCCGCTAGTTCATTGGTCGTGGGTCCGTAATCCTTGGCAAACACCGCCTCGGCCACTTGCCGAAACCTTGCCAGCTGATTGAGGTCTTCAATACGATGGACCTCGCAAACATGGTTCTCCTCGAAGGGCCCCATCCCATCGGCCAGATCGTAAACCATGACCGCCTCCTTCGGGCCGACCCTGAACCCAGCCGCACCAAGCCGATCCAGCAAATCAGGGGGTGAATCAAAGGAGAAAACCTTCCACTCGAACGGCTGCCCGAGGGCGGCAAAGAAGGCGATCTCGCCCGAAATGGCGTCATCAGCGTGGGCCGAGTCCAGGTTGAAGGCCGTGACCATGTTCCCGCTCGCCGAAGTAGACAAGCGACGAGTGAGGTAGGGAAGTCGCTCCACTTGATCACCTCCGGTCGCCAAGGAGCGAGCTTCCTGGCGCATTGCCGCGATGACTACTTCGATGTTCATTAGGCCCAGAGTCTACAGCTTCTTACAAAAGCCTGTGGTTGAGCTAGGCGGTCTCCAGTAAGCCCAGACAAACCAAATACAACGACGGCCGAACTCCAGATTGACAATATTCGGTCAATACTGTTGGTATGGAAGTCGAGAGTCGAGGTTCACGATGGCGTGTACCCCCGTTGCCGCCAACGGCAAATGGATTGGGTGACGACGAGGAATCCTTTAGGCCTGTGGCAATGCTCATTCCTGAGGACGTCAACACTTTGTCTGAGCTAGAAGTTTCCTTTGGGGATCAGTTCGAGTTTGTGACTTCTAAGGACGCACTCAAGGTGCTCCAAAAGAGGTGTGCAGACGGAAGACTGTTCCCAGGAAGCTTCTATATATTCACTAACACCTTGTCGACTGTTACAGATCTCACGGGCCAAGGTCCTGCTCCCATTATAGTCTTTCTTGCCCAAACCAAAGATGAGGCGAAGACTGCATACGACTCCGGCGCTAACCTGGTCCTGCTGAATCTAAAATGGCACTGGCGATATAGCTCAGATTAGAGATCTCATCCAAAGTTTAAGACAATATCATTTTCGCCTCCCTTGCGAGGACCATGGCACGTCAAATTGGCCTTGGTTCGCTCCAGTTATCGGCAAGAATTTCGTCCCGAATAGCAGAAGGTGGACGGAGTTAAGAAAGAGTACGCTCCAGAGAGAATTCTCTTAGATAACCCGACGAAGAACCTGCACCGGCAGCAAGGTGCGATCTTCGAAACCCAACTTGCGATACATGAGCTGGGCAGGGTTGTCCGACTCAGTATGAAGAAACGGCGTGTTCACCCGACTAACGATTCGGTCAATCATGAATCGCGTCACCGCCGAGCCAAGGCCGCGCCCCCGATGGTCGGGGTGGGTGCAGATCGCGCTGATCTCTTCGAACCCGGGGCGCCGCATCCGCACCCCCGCCATAGCGATGAGCTCAGGGCCCTCGTAGATTCCGCAGTAATCGCCCAGGCGCGCGGTCCCCGCGCGGAAGTAGCTCGGGTAGGCCAATGACGTCAGGGTCAGCATGGCCGCGAGGTCGTCTTCCGAGAGAAGCTGAACCGGCTCCCGGCCCGGTTCACGGAGCGGCACAGATGAGGGCGAGGCATGAACAAACTGGATCACCTCGAACCCTTTGACCACTTCCCAACCGTCCAGCCGCTCCGGCTGCCCGCCCACCAAGATCGCCTGCTCGCCCAGCGCGAAAAGATTCAGGAGGTCGAGTTCACCGCCCGCGTCAAGACCACCAAACGGGGCGATTTCGGCAGGAAACCGCCGAGCCAACCCGGTGCCCATCGAGAACACCGCGTGCTCCGTGAGCAGGGCGTTGTAAATCGGGTTATCCAGCGGGCGAATGGTGGCCAAGTGGCCCTGATTATTGCAGACCGCCCTGGTTTTGGCCCCTCCAACTGACGAAAATCGACCAAACTGAGCCCCATGGATATCATCGAATCTTCCAAGCAAAGGGCGGTAAGCAACATGGAGTTCTTCCTCCGGAACTTCGCCCACGTCCCCGACGACAAACTCAACTGGACGCCGACGCCGACATCCAAGTCGGCAATCCGGATCGCCGCCCACACCGCGCTCTACGCCGGGCGATTCGCGGCCATGATCCGCAACCGTGCCCTGCCGCAACCCGAGAACCTGAGTGAATGGCTCGCCCAGCGCGATGCCGAAGAAAAGGCCGTCACGAGCAGGGAAGAGATGGAGCAAATCTTTCGGGCCGGGACGGCCGAGGTTCTCGCCGCCCTCGAAACCCTTACCCCTGAGGAAGTCGAATCAACCCTCGCCTCAGCCCAAGGTTGGTCGATGCCGATGAAGCTGCTGATCGGCCTCCCCGGCTGGCACGCGACCCTGCACGCCGGGCAGATCGACTACCTCCAGACCTGCTGGGACGATCAGGAGGTGTATGTCGCGTGAGATGATGGTCTAGCCCTGCATGGCTTGGGACGGAAGCAGCAGGCATCTGCCCCGGCATTGATTTCTGCCGCCGCAATATACTGGTTCACAAGCTATGGCTCCCCCCGACTACGGTTCGATCGTCATCCGCGGCGCGCGGGAGAACAATCTAAAGAACGTTTCGCTCGACATCCCCAAGCGCAGGATCACCGTGTTTACGGGGGTTTCGGGGTCGGGCAAGTCTTCACTGGTATTCGGCACTATCGCGGCGGAGAGCCAGCGGCTCATCAACGAGACCTATCCGGCGTTCGTGCAGCAGTTCATGCCGCACTATGGTCAGCCCGACGCTGACCAACTCGAAAATATTTCCGCGGCCATCGTCGTTGATCAGCAGCGACTCGGCGGCAACTCTCGTTCCACGGTGGCGACCGTCACGGACGCAGCCCAAATGATGCGCGTGCTCTTCTCGCGTCTCGCCGAGCCACGCCTCGGTTCGCCCGGGCTCTATTCCTATAACGACCCACGCGGCCTTTGCCCCGAATGCGAAGGAATTGGCCAGGTGGCGGCAATGAATATGTCGGCAGTGATCGACGAAAGCAAGTCGCTCAGCGCAGGCGCCCTACTGTGCAAAGGATTCGAGGTCGACAGTTGGTGGACGGCGATCTATCTGAGGTCGGGCTATTTCGACAACGACAAGCCCATCAAGGACTACACAACAGAAGAGCGCGATGTGCTCTTGAACCTAGACGATGGGCGCAAGATCAAAATTGACAAGATCAATCTGACCTACGAAGGGGTGATTCCCAAGCTCAAGCGATCCTTGGGAAGCAAGGACCCGGAGACGGTTCAGCCCCATGTCCGTGCCGAATACGAGCGAGTCTTTACCCGCACCGTTTGCCCCGCCTGCCATGGCGCGCGACTCAATGCAGGCGCCTTAGCTAGCCGAATCCAGGGCTACAACATTGCGGAGCTCTCGGCCATGCAGGTGAGCGAACTTGCCAAGTTGGTCCGCACCATCGAAGCGCCTCAGGTTGGGCCGATGTTGGGAGCACTTGCCACTCGCCTCGAGAACCTTGTCACGATCGGACTTGGCTATCTCAGCCTCGACCGTGAAAGCTCGACCCTCTCCGGGGGCGAGAGCCAGCGCGTAAAGATGGTCCGCCACCTAGGTAGCTCGCTAACCGACATCACTTACGTGTTCGACGAGCCCTCAGTAGGACTCCATCCGCACGATGTCGGACGATTGGCCGGGCTGATGCAGCAACTACGCGATAAGGGAAACACCGTCCTCCTGGTAGAACACAAGCCCGACATGATCGCCATCGCCGACCATGTCGTGGATATGGGTCCTTTCGCCGGTTCTAGAGGGGGCGAGTTGGTTTATCAGGGCGACTATCCGGGTCTCTTAACGTCGGGAACCCTTACCGGCAACCACATGAACAAGCATCAGCCGATCAAGGAGAACGTGCGCAAGCCTACCGGCGAGCCCCTTAGGATCGAGAATGCCAAGCTAAACAACCTAAAGGATGTGTCCGTGAACATCCCGCGCGGAGTGCTAACCGCGGTCTCTGGCGTTGCCGGCTCCGGCAAATCAAGCCTTATCCAGGGGTGCCTGCCCAAGGCCTACCCAGAGACGGTCATCATTGATCAGAATCTAGCGCGCGGCTCCCGCCGATCCAACACCGCCACGTATACCGGCATCCTCGACAATGTCCGAAAGGCGTTCGCCAAGGCCAACGGTGTCGACGCTTCCTTGTTCTCGGCAAACTCCAAGGGTGCCTGCCCGGACTGCAACGGCCTCGGCGTGATCTACACCGACCTGGCCCACATGGACCCAATGGCCACGGTTTGTGAGACATGCGAGGGCAAACGATTCCTTCCTGAACTCCTGGAGCACAAGCTGCGGGGGCAGTCTATCGCGGATGTATACGGCATGAGCGTTGAGGACGCCGCGATGTTCTTCGTTGAACCCGCCATCGCTAAGATCCTCAAAGGACTCGTGGACGTGGGGCTGGGCTACCTCACGCTTGGCCAGCCTCTCTCGACGCTCTCGGGCGGCGAGCGCCAGCGCCTGAAGCTCGCCGCCGAATTGGGCAAGAAGGGGAATATCTATGTGCTCGACGAGCCCACCACCGGCCTTCACATGAACGACGTGGACACCCTCATCGGCCTCTTCGACCGTTTGGTCGACGCAGGCTCCACCGTAATCGTCATCGAGCACAACCTGGATGTCATCTCCCGTGCCGACTGGGCCATCGACTTGGGTCCGGGCGCCGGGCAACAGGGCGGAACCGTGCAGTTCCAAGGCGTCCCAAGCGATCTCGCTGCGAGCACGAATACGCTGACGGGGCGCTACCTCTCTCTTCGCCTGCGTTAACCCATAGTGGCCCTAGTTCCGAGCAAGTGCTGGGGTGTACTGAATGCGGTCCTACCGGGCTACTTAGAAGGGTTTCCTTCCCGCTTGAAACTAAAGCGCTGAGGAGTACCGCCCTTCATAAAGCCGATAGTGGCGGTCAAACCGCCCTCAGGTGAGAGCTCATAGACGATCCGCTTCGGATAGTCGTGGCGCGGATTATCGAATACGGCGCGAGTCGCGCTCAGTTCAGCCAGCACAAACTCGGTCGGCGCGGCGCCGCCGGGCTGCGCGATGTAGACCAATCCGCCGTCGCGTTCGACGATGCGTAAGTACTCAAATGCGAACATCCTTCCGCTGGCGTTAACCGAACGAGACGTTGCAAGCATTGCGCCGCCCTTTGGAGGGCTCCAACGCTCCTCAATCGACGACCCTGTGCTTCTTGTCGCCACCCACGCACCAGCTAGCCAATTCAGGTCGCCAATGGTGGCCTTAGCCGTCGTAGTCATTGGGATGTCCTGAGGGTGACGATAGAGTCCAATCGACCCGTTTTCGCCAAGGTTCGAGCGAACGATGAGACCTTCGCTCGTCAGACGGAACTCCCGTCTGATCAGTCCCTCAGGAGCTCGTCCCGCCGCCCGCACAAACTCGATCTCGTAGGCAAACAAGCCATCCTTCCATGTCGCCCGGTAGCGTGTTAGGGCACCAGCTGTAGCACCGGCGATCTCAGTGGGGGAACCGTTGAGTTTGACTCGCACATCACGATTCCCCCCGCCACCATGGCCCGAAACCAGGATGGCCGCATCCTCTTCGAACTTAAGAATGAAGTTCGAACCCATCGGCGGATTCATCTGCTCAAGCGAGCGGCCTTCGGTCCTGTCCTCAACAAAGATCCACTCGCCGTCCAAAGCGCGCAGGTCCGCGGCCTGGGGCGTCGAAGCACTCTGGACAGAGAGGCTCGCGCCGAGAACAAAAATGACTTGGAGAGGGCTCATTCCGAAAAGTTACCCACAGAGTCCTAGTGGCCGAGCTTACGTTTGGCACTTCCGGCAAGCCATCTCTCCTGCAACTCATGGTAGGGGATTCGATGGATGCGATCCTCCGGCTTTTCTCTCGCTAACCCGATCTGCGCATGGCCAGCCAGAAAATTCTGGTGGTTCTGGAGTCGCTCTGCCGGAGTTCTTCGCCGCGCCTCTTCGAGCGCAAACCGGTTCGCCGCCTCCATGCCTGCCTTCCACTGGCGAATCTGGGCTCGGAGCAACTCGGGGTCACGGGTACTCGACCGAATCTCCACCCAACAAGTTTACCGTTGATGGCAAAAACGCTAAACATTGAGGGGCTTCTGCCAACATCAGGTCTCGGCGGCAACACTCACTCACTGCGCTTACGACTCCCCCGAAGTCCGTGCGATGTGGACCGACCGATGCATGCCACGTGATCATGCCCAAGAGGTCGGGCATCGATAGGGGCCATGCGGCCGCTACCTATGGAGACTCGGGAGCAGGTCCGAGCCAGTCGATATCGAGGCCGTGCGAAATCAGGATCTCGCTCAGCTGACCAAGATGTCCGTGCAGATGGCGCAGGCTCAGGACCAGGAGTTCGAGCCGTGACACCTGGGGGTACCACTTGTATCCGCACCACTCTTCGGTTAGGTCAAGCGCATCAATTCGAGGGCCAACCTCGGAGACAATCAGGTCAACGAACTCGATCAACTCCGCCCTGGAGTAGGGTTCCATTACCGGGATGTCATCGCCTTCCAGCCAGGTGCACTCCTGACGGTGCTTCGGCCACGACTGCCAAGATTCCAGGTTCGGATAGAGATAGAGGTGCGCGTACGCGAGGGCGTGGTAAGCGATTCGCCAGTACGACCGCGGGAACACTCCGCTCGTCCAGACGTCATCGGGACAGCGCTCAATGGCTTGCCTCGCCATAGCAAGCGCAGCATAGTGCTGACTTTTGAGCACGGACTGAAACTCGGGCGCAGGCATCCGAGAAGGATACCGCGGGGCCCTGATGGCCGACCAAAGGCCCAAGGTGATCTCGCTTTGAGACTTCCGTTGTGATAGAATTCCGGTGGCGTCCAGAGTGCCCCCGGGTCCGCGGGAAGGACTGAGTCCATCTGAAATAGATTGTCGTTTGTTACGCCAACCTATGTTGTTGCTTGTTCGCGGACCACAAGCCACACAACAGAGGTTACATGTCCGACAATCTTCCCGCGAATGCCAACATCCGGCAACTCCGCATCCAAGCGAAGGAACTCCTTCCCACCCTCCCCGCTGGCACCCAGCTAGCCGAAGCCCAACTCCTAATCGCTCGCCAATACGGCTTCGACAGTTGGCCCAAACTGGTCGCCAAGGTCGAAACACCGGCCCTGCTCAAGAAGCTCCGCGAGGCCCTAACTGATGGCGACGCCCCGACCGTGGAAAAGCTCCTCAAGTCGAAACCGATCTTGCGAAGCCACCTAAACGAGCCGATGTTTGGCTTCGACACCCAGCCAATCATCGAGGCAAGCCGCCACCGCGAGGCAAGCAAACTCCTGCCGATCCTGGTTCGTTACGGAGCCGACCCCAATATTCGATCCAAATGGTGGGCGGGCGGCTTCAGCGCCCTCGACTTTGCCAGGGGATCAACCGCTGATCTCCTCCTGAGACTCGGAGCGAAGTTCGACGTCTGGTCCGCCGCCGCGCACGGAAGGATTGACATCCTGCGAGAGCTTTTGGCAAATGACCCCAGCGCGGTAAACGCCCCAGGCGGAGATGGCCAGCGCCCGCTCCACGTCGCCGCCGATGCAAAGACGGTCGAATTCCTCATCAGCAACGGCGCAGACCAAGAGGTCCGCGATGTAGATCACGAGAGCACCCCGATCCAGTACCAAATCAACAACTCAGAGGTCGTCCGCGTGCTCCTTAGCCATGGCGCGAAGCCCGATGTGTTCACGGCCGTTGTCCTCGACGACGTGGAACTCCTGGCGAGGATCCTCGCCGATGATCCCTCGGCGTCGAATGCCCACGTCGGCCAGCCCCCTTTCAAGACGACCACCTCGAACGGCGGCCACATCTACGCCTATGTTCTCGGCCCAACCAAGACGCCCATCCAGGTTGCGGTCGAGCGAAAGAGCCATCAGGTCCTAGAAGCACTCCAAAGCCAAGCAAGCCCCGCCCACCGGCTGGTCGCCGCGGCCTGGGCCGAGAATGCCGAATTGGTGAGAGCGATCCTGCGCGAGAACCCAAATCCGGAGCTCGGAGCGGACGCCCGCGCGATCACCGAGGCGGCCCAGAACGGGAAAACCGAGACCGTCCGCCTACTTCTCGAAGCCGGATTCGACCCGAAGACACCCGGGATGGATTCGGGCACGGCCCTCCACGTTGCCTGCTGGTTCGGCCATCTGGAGGTCGTCAAGCTGCTGGTCGGTCGGGTCCCCCTCGACCTGCCCGACGCCAACCACGGCAGCGTCCCCCTAGGCTGGGCCTGCCACGGCGCCCAATGGTGCCGCAATGCCAACGGGAATTATCCCGCTGTTGTCGAGACTCTGATCCAGGCGGGCGCCGATCCGAAAGCACCAGCCAACTCGGCCGGAACCTCAATGGAGAAGCAAGCGGGCGAGCGTCAGGACGTCATTGAAGTCTTACGGCGCAATATGTAACCAGTGTCGGACTTGTTGCTGCGTGTTGGTGCCACCGGCCGACGGTCTGTGGCTTCCACTTTGGAGGATTCGGTGGGAACGGGTGCAGGCCCCTACCAGTCGACGCGAGCTGATCTAGGCATCGGTGTAGGCGGCGTACGCTCCAGGACGCAGAGTCCGGGTCATGACACCTGGGGCTACTCCAAGCTGGACGATTTGCGAATCTTGGAAGCCTACGTCTGCGCCCCAGATTGGACCACAATCCAAGGGTCCATGAAGCCAGCCAAGTTTGAGTCACTCGTTCGGCAGCATAAGGATGCGGTTTATCGCCAGATGGTGCGCGTCTGTGGGCACAGGGAGGATGCTGAAGATGCCCTCGCCAGTGCCCTTATGCTGGCGTTCCGTAGCGCTGACCAACTGTCTTCAGACGCGGCGTTCCAAACTTGGCTGGGAACAATCGGCAGGCGCGTTTGCACCCGGATGCGAAGCCACCCATCGATCCATAGAGCTCTGGAATATGCGGATGAGCATGGCATCGTCGACGACCATGTTAACGAATTCGATCTGGAAATCCTAAAGCGGTGCGTAAGAGACGCCGTGGAGGACCTTCCCGATATCTACCGCCCTGTGTATGTAAAGTGCGAACTCGACGAGTCAACGGTTCCCGAAGCAGCGGCTGAACTTGGCATTTCACACGCTGCCGCAAAGTCACGGTTACTCCGCGCACGAGCGATCGTCCGGGAGAGGCTCGACCGTTCCGTCTGTGCTCCTTGAATCACTTTCATCAGAGTCTTGCTCTTTCTAAAAACATGGCTTGGTTCGCAGTACTTGGGATGGGGATGGTGCTTGGCGCGCTAGGCGGCGGAGGCGGAATCCTGACCGTACCAATTCTGGTCGGTCTATTCGGTATGAGTGCGACGGAGGCATCGGGCAGTTCCTTGCTCGTGGTTGGTTTGGCGAGTAGCGTGGGAGCTGTTCAGGGTCTCTTCGCTAAGAAAGTTGACTGGCCCGCAGCATTGTTAATAGCGGTCCCTTCGACGATAGGCGCACTAGCCGCAAGACTGTTCGTGGTTCCAAACATCCCCAAGTTGGTATTTGGCATCGCCAAGGATGACCTCCTGTTAGGAACATTCGCTGCTGTGATGGTCCTGGTCGGAATCAAGATGCTTCGGCCAGCGAAGGAAGAGCAAGTAATCGAGTCTGGTCGAATCAAAATTGCGCTCGTGGGCCTCCTCATCGGTGTTGTAAGCGGTATGTTGGGCGCCGGAGGAGGGTTCCTCATCCTCCCCGCCCTGACCCTTCTCGTGGGGTTAGACCTCGCGGGTGCAATACCGACGTCCCTTTTGGTAATCAGCCTTCAATCCCTGGGAGGATTCACAGGAGAGCTAGGCAAGCCGATTCAGTGGGGCCTCCTTGGCGGAATCGTCGCCGTTGCAATGGCTGGCATGGGCCTCGGCCTCCTATTGCGAAAGAGGGCCCCTCAAAAGACCCTCCAAACCTCCTTTGCCGTTTTGGTGTTTGCGGTCGCTGCGTGGATGGTGGTCAAAGTTATCAGCTAATGCCATGATTCCAAAATCCTTGAATCGGTTTCGCTACATCCTGCCTCTCAACTATCAGAAATGAGAAATACCATCACCGTCCAGGAGCTATCGAAGCTCATTGAGACCGACAACTCGCTTCAGCTTATCGACGTCCGATCGCCGGGTGAATATGCTTCCGGCCACCTGCCCCGGGCCATAAACATTCCGCTCGAGCAGGCCGACACACGGATTGACGACCTCGGCAGAGGTCCTGTTGCCATTCTCTGCCATAGCGGCAATCGAGCCAACATGGCTTGCGACATCCTGCGGGAGCACCATCCTAACCTTCTGGTTGTCGAGGGCGGAACGCAAGCATGGATTCAAGCGGGCAAGCCGGTCACTGCAGCCATTGGCAGCCGGTGGTCACTAGAAAGACAGGTTCGCCTCATCGCTGGCGCAACGGTTCTAGTTGGGACGACGCTAGCAATGACGGTCAGCCCAGCTTGGACCTATCTAGCCATGTTCATTGGCGCCGGTCTCACCTTCGCTGGCCTCACCAACGTCTGCGGGATGGCTCTGCTCCTCGGCAAGTTGCCCTGGAACCAGCCTGCAAAGACTTCGATTGCTCGCAAGGAAGTGCAAGCATGATCATCAGAAACTTTTACGACGAAAAACTCGCGCAGGCCAGCTATTTGGTCGGCTGTGCCGCCACGGGTGAGGCGATTGTCATCGATCCGTTGCGCGATATTCAGCAGTATCTTGAAATGGCCGATGCACAGCAGTTGCACATTACCGCTGTGACTGAAACGCACATCCATGCTGACTACCTTTCCGGCCCCCGAGAGTTGTCAGCTGCAACCGGTGCGAAGATGTACCTGAGCGACGAAGGCGACGACACTTGGAAATACGCGTTTGCCAATGACCCCAAAGTGGTGCTGCTCAAAGACTCAGATGTCATCCGAGTCGGAAACCTCTCCCTGAGGGCAATGCATACCCCCGGGCATACCCCAGAGCACTTGGTCTATATCCTGATCGACCATCCAGCGGGCGAGATACCTCACTCGATGTTTAGCGGTGACTTCATTTTTGCCGGTGATGTAGGACGGCCGGACCTTCTTGAACGGGCTGCAGACTTTGCGGGCACAATGGAAAAGGCTGCGAGAGTGCTCTTTAACTCACTGCAAGGCTTGGGTGAACTGCCAGACTCCTTGCTAATCTGGCCAGGGCATGGCGCGGGGTCTGCCTGCGGGAAGTCGCTTGGCGGAAGCCCAGTAACGTCCTTGGGTTACGAGAGAAGCACAAACTGGGCGTTCCAGGTTCGCGAAGAGGATAAGTTCGTGGATGAAGTGCTTTCAGGCCAACCAGAGCCGCCGGTTTACTTCAAAGAGATGAAGCGGCTCAATAAGCTCGGCCCCACAATCCTGAACTCGCTACCCCATCCTCAGCGAGTGTCGCACCCCAATGGCCGCTTAGTGGACGTACGGAAACGCGACGAAATCAGGGGCGGGGTCATCCCCGGCGCTTTGGCCATTCCTTTTGGCAAAGGCCTGACCAACTGGGCGGGATGGCTCCTGCACTACGACGAGCCGGTGACGCTCGTGGCCCACGATCAGGAATCCGCGAATCAGGCCAGTCGCGATCTTGCCACGATCGGCCTTGACGTCGTTTCGAACTGGATCAAGCCGACTGACCTGGGTTCAGAATTTCTGCCGATGAAGCTTGTGGATGCGGTCGATATCTCGCTGACGGACTTCGTGCTTGACGTTCGGGGTGCCAACGAGCGAAAGCTAACCTACATCTCTGGATCCACCCACATTCCCCTTGGGGAGCTTCCGGATAGGGTCGACGAGTTGCCACGCGATCGACGGGTTGTTGTCCACTGTGCTTCCGGCGGACGGAGCCCAATCTCTTACTCAATCCTTCAAAATGCGGGGCTAACCAACGTGGCGGAACTGGCGGGCGGCATTGAGGCCGCTCGAGTCTCTTGCCCCGGCCTCATAGCCTGTTGATAAACTAGATGCTAAAAGGCGGCTAGGGGCGAATGGACAACCCTGAAGCCGCCCTCGAGATTCGGGTGAACCCGTCAAGGCGGACCAGATGTCGGGAAAATAGTCGTTA
The DNA here is from genome assembly GCA_049317025.1 of Fimbriimonas sp. Classification (GTDB taxonomy): domain Bacteria; phylum Armatimonadota; class Fimbriimonadia; order Fimbriimonadales; family Fimbriimonadaceae; genus Fimbriimonas. The sequence continues at coordinate 13,929 of JBMOJD010000071.1, forward strand.
AGTGCGGTTTTTGGCCCCTATCTGGCCGCTTCTGCCAACATCAGGTCTGTGACCGAGAAGCCACTCCTGATCGTTGACGGCGACAACCTCGCCCACCGCGCCTACCATTCCAGGCCCAAGACGGTGCGCGGCGCGAGCGACCAGCCGATCAACGCGATCGTCGGCTTCTTCAGCATGCTCACGCGCGTCTGGAGCGAGGAGTCGGCGCGGGCGATCTTCGTAGCCTTCGATACGCTCGGCGTCGATACCTACCGCAGCGAGCTCTGGCCCCCGTACCAAGGCGGACGCGTCTTCGATCCCGACATCGTCGAGCAGATCAACCAACTACCCGAAATCTGCCGCGCGTTCGGTTTCGGAGTAGGGAAGACGGCCGGCAACGAGGCCGACGACATCCTCGCCTCGGCCGCCCAAGCCGAGGTCGCCCGAGGCGGCAGCGCCCTCCTCTTCACCATGGACCGAGACGCCTATCAGCTCGTGACCGACAAGATCACGGTGCTGGCCCCCCAACGGGGCACCCGAGTCCTCGCCCGAATCGGGCCACGCGAGGTCGTGGAGCGAATGGGCGTTCTCCCCGCCCAAGTTCCCGACTTCAAGGCCCTCGCCGGCGACGCCTCCGACAAAATCCCCGGCATCCGCGGCATCGGCCCCAAAGGCGCTGCCGACTTGCTCTTGCGGCACGGGTCCCTCGATGGCGTGGTCGCCACGTGGGGCGACAAACCCGAATCGCATCTCGCCATGACCTTCCGCCAGGTTGTCAGGATGCGGACCGACGTCCCCGTCGTATTGCCCGAGACTCCCCCGGATTGGTCGCGTGGTGCCGCGGTGCTGCAAGAGCTGGGTGCGGCGAACTTGGCCGAACGTATCCGGCTGCTTGGCTGACCCCACAGTCTGAGGGTTAGGACCCGAGATCCGCTGAAGAGCATATAATGATTCATGACCGCTGCCCAGAAGGAGTTCGCACGGAGGATTCTCGCCCAGCAAAAACTCGGATGGGATTACCTCGAGGCTGAGCGCAGTGCGAACCTAGTGGGGATGAATACGCCGGACGTTCTACCAACCCTGGATTCGTCGTTTGCCTACACTTTAACTTTGCCGCCCCGACTTGAGAGTGGCTTTGTCGAGTTCTACAAGGCTCTTGGTCGAGCCGCAAAACCGTGACCGACCTTGTCCAAGCCGCCGCCAAGCTCTAAATTGCCCAGGATGGCCTACTCTTCGCTCCCATTTTCGATCTTGTGGACTGATTCCAGCCCAAAAATGGCAGGCAGATGGCGCATTCCATGCACGATGTGCAGAATGACAATGGCCTCTTCGGTTTCTTCATAGAAGATCGAGTACCGCCCAACGGTTCGCTGGCGCATACCCGCGAGCAGATCGTCACGAATCATCCCAGCCCTAGGCATCTCGGGAATGCTCTCGATCACATCGCGAATTCGCTCCACAAACCTGACAGCATTCTGCGGGCTTCCGTTTGCCGCAATGTAGTCGAGGATTGCTTCTAGCTCGCGCTCGGCTGCTGCTTCAATCCTAAGAGGCTTCATCGGCATACTTGGCGGTAAGTCGGTCAAGGACCGCACTCGCGGGCTTTGTGTTTCCACGATTCGCCGACGCCCGTCGCTCGGATAGCAGCTCGGCTAGCTGGCTTTGAGCCTGCCCTTCGGCTGCGGCTTCCTCCACCACCATGAGTTCCAGCACGTCCGATGGTTTCATTTGGCGGAGGCTCGCAATACGCTGCACCATCAGGAACGCCTGTTCAGAAATCTCAATCTGATGCATGGCTCTCATCAAGCCAGATTATACGGCGACATTTCCTCAGCTCAGCCAAGTGCCGAAAGTTATGATAGTTTGCCATCGAGTTGGCTAAGCCACCGGCACTACAATGCTGTCCTGGACTTTCGCACCGCCATCAAGAACCAAACCCACGCAGCCCTCGTCATGCTCGCCGAATGCGTCGAGGGATGCCCAGCCGCCCTCTGGCTCAGCGGCGGGCACCCGAGGCCGTATTAGAAGATTGCCTCCACGCCGCCGCCTACGCTCAGTGCTTCCTCTCCCCGAGTTTCGATTCTTGGGAGAAATGGGAGATGTCGACTGGCGCACCACGCGCGACCATTAAGCCCTCCATAATCGAACCATCATGATCAGCGCCGAGCTTCCCGCGCCCATCGCTTCCTATTTCTCATCCAAAGACCCGACCGATGCCGAGCAGACCTTCGCCCAAAATGCGACCGTCTACGACAACGGCGAGGACCTCGAGCTCAAAGGAATTGAGGCGATTCGCCAGTGGCTAACGGGCCGGGTCGCGGCCTACGACTTAACTTCCCAATTGGTCTCCTATGAGCAACGCGGCGATGAACACGTCGTTGGCGTGATCGTATCCGGCAAGTTCCCCGGCAGTCCCTACAAGTTCGAGAATCGCTTCCGGCTCACCGGCGAACAGATCCTCGAACTGGCAATCGACCCCATCGGTTCCCTCGCAGATTAGGTCGCCCGCATCCTTTCCATCTTCAGCGTGCGAGCTTGGCGCTGGCAACATTCGGGCTCGCCAGAAAAAGCAGGAAATCCGCTTTGCCCAGTTTTCCCTGCACCTGCTGCAAGACCTTGCCCTCGGGATCAGTGATCACCGTGGTGGGAGTGAAGACGACCTTGTAGCGAGGCATCAGGGCCGCCACCGCCGGGTCATCGACGTCGATCATCACGGGGATGAATGCCGCATTGACCTTGGTCTCAACTTCACGGTCGGCCCAGACTTCGCGCTCCATGATCTTGCAGGGACTGCACCATTTGCCCGAGAAGAAGATGACCATGGGTTTGCCGGATTTGGCCGAAAGCTGCTGCGCCGAGGCATAGTCTTTCGCCCAAGCCACTTGGTTACCCGGGGCGTAGAAGTCGTACCAAAGCAAGCCAAGCGAAAAGGGGATCGTGCTCAGCCAAAACCACTTCCAGAAGTTAAACTTGCCTCGACCAGGCTTCGGCGACGAGGGGGCGGACTGAGTGGCTTGCGATGGCACGTCGTTCATGGTTTCTCCTTCGGTAACTGAGCGAATCCGGTCGGCGCATATCGGCGCATCCAAATCGAGGGCCGCCGAAGGTGATACTTGCCCCGAACCGCCGGGGTTTCAAGAATTTGTTCAGAATTTGATGATGATTCCCATCTATTTCGAAATCAGGTTCAGATTGAAGTGCGGGCAATAAGCAAAGCCTCAATCAGGGGCACGAAGCGGCTAGGAATCAAGGCTCGGGCCGTAGGTGCGGGATGGTTCTTGCCCGCGTCCGTGATGCTGCCCGCTTGCCAGACAACTCATAGGATTCAAGGATCTTGACGTAGCCGCGGGATGGTTCATGCCCGCGTCCGTGAAGCTCATAGGATTCAAGGATCTGGACGTAGGTGCGGGATGGTTTTTGCCCGCGTCCGTGAAGCGTTCGCGACAACAATTGCATCGGGCAGCGAGGCCGCAAATATCGATTCGGCATCTGACCATGTCCTCTCAAGAATCGTCCGCGCCCCGGAAGCCCCGGCCCCTTGCGAGCGGATATTTGTGAAGGTCGGAGGGGACAGAACGACAAGGCTCGAACCGAACTGGTTGACTCTCGCCAGCCTCACGCGCGCATAGATATGACATCCCTCCAGCGCCTATCGATGACCTCCC